>NZ_JAJOHW010000046.1 GCF_021129195.1 Chromobacterium aquaticum
GCCGTCGCCGTCTGCGAGGAGCTGGCCGGCGCGCGGGCGCAAAACCAGGGCGGCTTGGAACACTTGAGCCAGCTCGCGGAGCGCCAAGGCCTGCAAGCGGAGTCGGCGGCGCAAGCCTGGCAACAAGCCTTGGCCGCCAGTCCCTTCGCGGACGAAGCCGCCTTCCTGGCGGCGGCGTTGCCGGAGGCGGAGCGCGAGCGTCTGCGCGCGCTGGCGCGGGAGCTGGAGCAGGAACGGCTGCGCGCCGCCGCGTTGCGGCAGCAGGCGACGGCGCGCCTGGAGACCTTGCCGAGCCAGGCAGAAACGCGGCAGGAAACCTTGCGCGAGCAAATGCAGGCACTGGACGCGGAGCGGCAGCGGCTGGCCGAAGAGCAGGGCGCTTTGCGCGCCTTGCTGGACGACGACGCCCAGCGCCGCGAGGGCCAGCGCGCGCTGTTCGCCCGCATTGACGGCCTGCGCGCCGACGCCGATGTCTGGCAGCGGCTCAGCGGCCTGATCGGCTCCGCCGGCGGCGACAAATACCGTCGCTTCGCCCAGGGCCTGACGCTGGACCACCTGGTGGCGCTGGCCAACCGCCATCTGCAGCGCTTGCATGGCCGCTACTGGCTGCGCCGCCGCGCCGGCGGCGAACTGGAGCTGGAAATCGTCGATGGCTGGCAGGGCGACGCCGCGCGCGACACCCGCACCCTGTCCGGCGGCGAAAGCTTCCTGGTCAGCCTGGCGCTGGCGCTGGCCTTGTCCGACCTGGCCAGTCACAAAACCTCGATCGATTCGCTGTTTCTGGACGAAGGCTTCGGCACCCTGGACGGCGAAACGCTGGAACTGGCGCTGGACGCGCTGGACGCGCTCAACGCCGGCGGCAAGACCATAGGCGTGATCAGTCATGTGGAGGCGTTGAAGGAGCGCATCCCGGTGCAGATACGGGTAAGCAAGACCGGCGGCGTGGGCTGGTCCACGCTGACGGTCGGCGCTTGAGCAAGGGCCTGTTCAAGGCGGCGCTAGATCGCGACAGCGTGAACAGGCCCTTCAAGTCAGGGATGAACGCCTTCTCAGAACCTGTTTACGATCTCGCGAGCTAAGGCGAGACAAGGCGAAAACGAGCGAAAAAGCGGAATGTACAGGTGGTGCATGAGCATTTTGAGCTCGGTTTCAACGCCCATTTCTATCCATCCCGCCGACGCGCAGCAGATCGTAAACAGGTTCTCAGCCGGCGGCGAAGTCGCTGAGCGCGGCGCCTTCCATGCGGTAGCGCACCCATTCCGCCTGCGGTTTGGCGCCTATGGACAGGTAAAAGTCGATGGCGGGCTGGTTCCAGTCCAGCACGCTCCATTCAAAGCGGCCGCAGCCCTGTTCCACCGCCAGCCGCGCCAGGTGGCGCAGCAGCTGCTTGCCGGCGCCGCAGCCGCGCTGCCGCGGCGAGATGTACAGATCCTCCAGATACAGGCCCTTCTTGGCCAGCCAGGTGGAGTAACTGTAGAAGTACACGGCGTAGCCGGCCGGCTCGCCGTCCACCTCGCAGATCAGCGCCTGCCCCGAGCTGTCCGCGCCAAACAGACTGGCGACGATGTCATCCTCGGTGGCGGCGACTTGATCGCCGGCGCGTTCGTAAACGGCCAGCTCCTTGATGAAATGCAGGATCAGCGCGGCGTCTTGCGCCTGGGCGGGGCGGATATGGATGGACATGGTGATGACTCATCGGTTTGAAATGGAATAAAACCGTATACTACGGTCAACACAAACTGCACGCGCTGCATTGTTTTCAAGTCATGATGAATACCATGCATTCAGACCTGCGCCGGCTGGATCTCAACCTGCTGCTGGTTTTCGACGCGCTGCTGCGGCGGCGCTCGGTCAGCGCCGCCGCCGACGAACTGGCGATGAGCCCGTCCGCGCTCAGCCATGCGCTGGCGCGGCTGCGCGCCGCGCTGGGCGACGACCTGTTCGTGCGCATCGGCCACGCGATGCAGCCCACCGCCTATGCCGAGCGCCTGGCCGGCGCGGTGAGCGCCGCGCTGGAGACGCTGTCGCAAGGCCTGGCCGAGGCCGGCGGCTTTCAGCCGGAGCGCAGCGAGCGAGCCTTCGTGATCGCCGTCACCGACTACACCGCCTTCGCGGTGATGCCGCGCTTGCTGGCGCGCCTGCAACTGGCCGCGCCGTCTGTGCGCTTCAAGCTGGTGCATTCGCGCGGGCGCGAATCCGCCGAGGACCTGGCCGCCGGCCGCATCGACTTCGCGCTGGGCTATGTGGAGGATATCGCCGAGCCGGCGGCCGGTATTGAAAGCTTCGACTGGCTGGAAGACCGCTATGTGGCCATCGCCAGCTGCGGCCATCCCGGCATTCGCGACCGCCTCAGCCTGGCGCAATACCTGGCGGCGCGCCACGTGGTGGTGACGCCATGGGACGAAACCCGCGGCGGCATAGACCGCGCGCTGGAGCGGCAGGGCCTGCGCCGCGACGTGGCGCTGCAATTGCCATCGGTGCTGGCCGCGCCCTTCATCATCGCGGAAACCGAATGGATCATGACGCTGCCGCGCCTGGCGGCGCGGACCTTGAGCCAGGCCGCGTCCATCGTCCTCCACGACGCGCCGTTCGACATTCCGTGCTACACCCTCAAGGTGTACAGCCATGCGCGCCATGGCCGCAGCGCCGCCCACGATTGGCTGCGCGCGCAATTGCGCGCCTGTGCCCCCTTGCTCCAGGCTTAGCCAGCCGATCTGCGCCGTCTTGATGTCCGTCATGGTCTTCCCCATGAGCGAAGCGTCCCTGGGCGCAATGACGGGCTGGGCGGCAACGGAACTGGAAATGCGATTATCATGTGGCTTCAATCATGCGCGGCCAAGCCGGGCCATCGCCCGGGGCGGTTGCGCCAGGAGAAGCCGATGCAAGCAGAATGGAGCGACCTGGACCGCTATTTCACCACCGCGCTGCAAGTGGAGGACCGCGCCTTGAACGGCGCATTGGCCGCCAATGCCGCCGCCGGCCTGCCGGCGCAAGACGTGTCGCCTTTGCAAGGGCGCTTTCTGCATATTCTGGCGCGGCTGATGAGGGCGCGGCGGGTGCTGGAGATCGGCACCCTGGGCGGCTACAGCACCATCTGGCTGGCGCGGGCGCTGCCGGCAGACGGCCGGGTGGTGACCTTGGAAGCCAACCCTGCGCACGCGGACACGGCGCGGGCCAATCTGGCCGCCGCCGGCGTGGCGGACAAGGTGGAACTGCGGGAAGGGCCGGCGCTGGACAGCTTGCCGCTGCTGGCCGGGGGCGAGCCCTTCGACCTGATCTTCATCGACGCCGACAAGCCCAACAACCCGGCCTATCTGGAATGGGCGCTGAAACTGGCGCGCCCCGGCGCCGCCATCGTCGGCGACAATGTGGCGCGCGGCGGCGCGGTGGCCAATGTGGTCAGTCAGGACCCCAGCGTGCACGGGGTGCGCCGCTTCCTGGAGGACATGGGTGCCGAGCCACGGCTGACCGCCACCGCGCTGCAAACCGTGGGCGTCAAGGGCTGGGATGGTTTTTCCATCGCCATCGTCAACGCCACGGATTGAGGCCGCGCCTGTACCCGTGAATCCGCGCTCAGCCGCTGGATTCCAGCGCCGGGTCCGCCGCCGCCGTCCCCTCCGCTTGTTCTTGTCCAACGTCGCGAAGGAACAGCGCCACCACCAGCGCGCTGGCCACGGTCAGGCCGGACAGCACCGTCAGCAGGCGTTGGAAGGCGGCGGCGTAAGCCTGGGACAGCGCCTCCGGCGCGAGGCCGGGCAGCAGCTCGCCAACGGCGGCCAGCTTGCCCAGCGCGCCCTGACTGGCGGCCGTGGCCAGCGCCTGGGGCGCCGCGGCGGAGATCAGGGCCAGACGCTGTTGCAGCAGCGCCGCCAGCAGCGCGCCCACCAAGGCCAGCGCAATCCCTTCGCCGGCTACCCGCGTGGTGCTGAAAATGCCGGCGGCCATGCCGGCGCGCTCCTTGGGCACCACGCTGACCGCCAGGCCGTCCATCAGGCCCCAGGGCAGGCTGATGCCCACGCCTATCAGCAGCAGCGGCCACAAGGTCTGCTGCAGCGCGGACACTTGCGGATAGCGGCTGAGCCACCACAGGCCGGCCGCGCATAGCAGCAGGCCGCCGGCGGACAACGTCGCGGCGGACAGCCAGCGCGTCAGCCAGGCCGCGCACAGCGGCAGCGCCAGCATGGGCGCGGACAAGGCCAGCATCACCCGGCCCGCCTCCGCCTCGCTGACGCCTTCCGCGCCCACCAGGCGCAGCGGCAGCAGCACCAGCAGCACCACGAAGGCGTAAGCCGGCGCGGCGGCCAGGCATTGCACGCCGACGAAGCGCGGATAGCGGAACAGGCTCAGGTCCAGCATCGGCCGTGCCGCGCGCCGCTCCAGCGCCACGAACAGCCAGAACGCGGCTACGGAGCCCAAGAGCAGGGCAATCACCCGCGGGCTGCTCCAGCCCAGCTCCGGCGCCGCCAGCGCGCCGTAAGTCAGCAGGCTCAGCGCCAGCGTGAAGCTGAGCGCGCCCGGCCAATCCAGGCCGGCGGCCTGCGGGTCGCGCGATTCGCGCATGCAATAGGCGGCCAGGCCCAAGGCGAGCAGGCCTACCGCGCCGGCCAGCACGAAGATCGCGCGCCAGCCCAGCGCCTGGATCAGATAGCCGCATAGCAAGGGGCCAAAAGCCAGGCCGATGCCGAAGGTGGTGCCGATCAGGCTGAAGGCGCGCGTGCGTGCCGCGCCGGCGAAGCTTTGCGCCAGCGCCGCCAGGCCGCTGGCGAAGGACAGCGCCGCGCCCAGACCCTGGGCCGCGCGCAGCAAGTCCAGCCACAGCAGGCTGCCGGCCAGGCTCAAGCCCAGCGAGGACAGGAAGAAGAGGCCGACGCCGAGCAGAAACACCCGCTTGCGGCCGTATTGATCGGCCAACGCGCCGGCGGCCATCAGGCTGCCGCCGAAGGTGAGCATGAAAGCATTGGTGACCCAGGTCAGCGCCAGCGCGTCGCCGCCCAGCTCACGGCCTATCGCGGTCAGCGCCAGCGCCGGGCCGGTGAAGCTGAGCGGCATGGCCAGGGCGGCCAGGCATACCGCGGCCAGGGTCAGCAGATTGGCGCCCTGGGAGGGCGCCGGTTTGGAAAGATGCATGAGTTCGCCTTTTCAAAGAGTGGGGCAAGTGCCCGCGCGGCGCGGAGCCGGCGGGCTGATGCGGATGGTCATTGGGCGAACACATGATAATTTGGCGGCAATTGACGAAAAACAGGCGATGTGTCCAAATTAAGCGGACAAAAACTCCTTAATAAGGATGTGGGCATGGATAGTTTGAGTAGCCTAGCCGCCTTCGTGCGCGCCGCGGAGGCGCAAAGCTTCGTCGGCGCCGGCCGCGCGCTGGGGGTGTCCTCGTCCGCCGTGGGCAAGAGCGTGGCGCGGCTGGAAGAAAAACTGGGGGTGCGGCTGTTCCAGCGCAGCACCCGCCATGTGCGGCTGACGGCGGAGGGCGAGCTGTTCTACGAACGCTGCCGCCGCATCCTGGACGATATCGACGACGCCGAGGCCGAACTGGCGCAGAGCCGCGCCGCGCCGCGCGGCAAACTGCGGGTCAGCCTGCCGGTGGTGGGCTATCGCATGCTGCTGCCCATCTTGCCGGACTTCATGCAGCGCTACCCGGAAGTGGAACTGGACCTGGATTTCTCCGACCGCATGGTGGACGTGATAGAAGAGGGGCTGGACGCGGTGGTGCGCAGCGGGCCATTGGCGGATTCCCGGCTGATGGCGCGGCCCTTGGGGCCGTTCCGACTGCTGGTGGTGGGTTCGCCGGGCTATCTGCGCGAGCGCGGCACGCCGCAAAGCCCGGAGGACCTGGCCCATCACGCCTGCCTGCGCTACCGCTTCCCCAGCACCGGCAAGCTGCAGACCTGGGCAGTGGACGGCGTGCCGGCGGGCCAGGACTGGCCGCCCAGCAGCGCCATGAGCTGCAACAATATCGAGGCGTTGATCTGCGCCGCCAGCCAGAACCAGGGCTTGGCGTATCTGCCGGATTTCATCGTGCGCGACGCGCTGGCCGCCGGCCGGCTGCAAATCGTGCTGGAGCCCTACCTGGGCCAGACCGGCATGTTCCATGTGCTGTGGCCGTCCAGCCGCCAGTTATCGCCCAAGCTGCGCGTCTTCGTCGATTTTCTGTGCCAGCGCATGTTCGCGCCGCCGGGAGAGGCCGCGCTACCTACACGCCGCGCTGACGGCGGAACGCCCACCAGCCAGCCAACAGGCTGAAGCTGGCCACCAGCAGCACCAGCACCCAGAAGCCGTGCGGATGATTCGCCAGCGGCACGCCGCCCACATTCATGCCGAAGAAGCCGGCGACGATATTGATGGGCAGCGCCAACACCGTCACCAGCGTCAGCGTGAACAGGGTGCGGTTGCTCTGCTCGTTCAGGCGCGCCGCCAGTTCTTCCTGCAAGAGCTTGATCCGTTCCACCAGCGCGGCCAAATCGTTCAGCGTCAGCGCAAACTCCTCGGACGATTGGCGCAGCGCTTGCGCGTCGGCCGCGTCCAGCCAGGCCGGCGGCCGGTTCAGCAGCCGGAACAGCGCGCTGGGCTCGGGCGCCAGCAGGCGTTGCAAGCGCACCAGGGAACGCCGCATCGCCGCCAACTGAGCGCGCTGATCGTCCAGTCTTTGCGCCAGCAGCCTGTCCTCCAGCACATCCACCTGCGCGCCGCTGGCGCGCACAATGCCGGCCAGCGCGTCCGCCTGGTTCTGCAGCAAATGAACCAGCAAGGCCGCCGGCGAGCGGAAGGCCGCGCCGGCGCGCACTGCCGCGCGCAGCCGGTCCACCGAATGCAGCGGCTTGACGCGGGCGGTGATCAGCACCCGCGGACGCGCATGCGCCCACAAGGTGGCGATATCCGACGAGGCCAGGCCAAAGCTGAAAGCCACATCGTTGATCACCGCAAGCAAGGCCTGATCCAGCAATTCGATGCGGGTGGAGTTGGAGCCGCCGCGCAAGGCCTCGAAAAAATCCTCCTGCAAGGGCAGGGCCGCGCGCAGCCAGCGCTCGCTGGCGGCATTGGCCAGATTGAAATGCAGCCATAGAAAGGCGTCGCCGTCCGGCGGCGCGCACAGCCAAGCTTGCGCCTGGGCGGAATCGATTTCCTCGCCGGCGCCATCCGGATGAAAACAAAAGCCGCAGATCAAGCCGGCCTGGTCCGAGCCGTATTGCTGCTGGGTAATGGGGTGGTTCATGGCGCGCGGCCGGGATGATGGCATACCGCTCAGCTTAGGCGTGGCGGATGACGGACGGGTGACAATAAGATGACGGGCGGCCTTGGCGCCCGTTCAAGGCCTCGTCTTGAAGTGAGCCAACGCTGCGTTTTTGAGTAGCTGTTTTTCTTGTTTGGGAGAATGAAAAAGTGGGGGTATGCGGCGGGCGAGCTTATGCTGAGCGGAGATGAAAACGCCGCAGTAAAACAAGGCGGCGAATAAGCCTTCCGTGATCAGGGCGGAGACAAAGGACATCCCTAATGCAACAAGATGGGAGGAAGCTGCAGGGTGATAGTTCCTTAATAAAAACCCGGACAATATCGAGACAAAAAAGATAAGTTGCAGCGCGATGCTTTGCCCGCTCTGGCCTAGCTTATTGATAAAAAAGGCTTTGCGATCCGTAATGGTGTTGACAATGAGAAAAATGGACACGCCACCCTTTTTCGAAAACTCGCTTATGGTCAGCGCGACGGCTTCGTCAAACCTTTTAATATGGATTTTAAGGCTATTAATGGGAATGAGAAAAAACAAAAACCAGCAAGCCATTGCGGGCATGGCGGGCTTGCCAATGTAGTAGGCGGCGGTAATGAAAATGCTGGGAAAAAGCAGCGCCGACAGTGCGAGTGTGGCGAAGGAAATGGCTCTGGCGACAATGGTTTTTTTCTGAACTGCCATGACCCAGAGATTGATTCCGGTGAGAAGAATGGCGATGGCTAGATAGACTGAGGCCATGGCCAATGAGGTTTTTACATTTGAATGGCTCGCCTTATACGTCATGGCAAGAGCAGAGGGAACCATCAGCCATGAAAAAAATATTGTCGCCACGGACGGCGCGTTTGGCGATGGCGTTATGTTTTTTGGTTTAGCCATGGGTGTTTAAAAAATTGTATGGGCTCATGGGTTCATTGAGGCATCGCGATAATAGGGATCTCCAGGGGCGACTGGGCATTGCTTTTCCACATTCTCGGGCCAAACAGGGATGCTACTTGTCCGCATGGCAAGCCATCTGCCAGGATAGGTGGCTATATAGATCAATAAAAACGCCAGTCTCACCGACAAGGGCGTGGAGTTTACATAAAAATCATTGCGCTGCACACCAAAGCAAAAGGCTTCTCTTTGGTTGGCAATCGGCAGGCAAGCCTTGACTTCCTGGATGACGCTGGCCGGGCCTTCTTCCATATAGCGGCGGATGAACTCCCAATGCTGTTTCAGCAGCTCCCGGTCTTTCGCCCCCACCGCCAACTCTGAGAAGGCGAAAGTGGCGGACACCTTGCCTTCCACATCCAGCTTGTGGCCTTGAATCTCCCAGGTGTTGCTTTTGCCCAGACCCAGGCAAAAAAAGCTGTGGTCCCAGTCAAACTCCACGATCTTTCCCCCAGGCTGAAACGCGAATATTTTCCTGGATTTCCTGTTCAGCCGAATCGGGTAGTGGGTCAGCGAGAAGGCCTCTTTTCTTAACAGCCAGGTCAAGGCGCTGCCTATCAAGCCGGGGCCGAACAGCAGCAGCAACACGGCCTGGGTCCAGGCCTGCTGCGGGGAATAGTAGGGGCTGGGACTGGCGCCGCTGGCAATCAGGATGAAATCCAGCGCGATAGAAGCGCAGCCGATGGGAATGATGTAGAAGCAGGCCAGCAGCACGCTGCTCATCACGCCCTTCCAGCGGAAATACTTGTCCACCAGTTCTAGATAAGTACTGTTGATCCTGATCACGGCCAACTGATAAGCCAGCGGCAAATCCAGTTTCTGGTGGATGTTCAGGGCGTGCTCAAGCTCCAATCGGGTCAAGGGGCGATTGATGGTGTATTTTTGATATAAGCCGGTATATTCCATGGTGGTGAGAGCGTAATGGACGGCATACCGTCCAGATTGGGTTCAGTAGTTGAAGTACATCACGCCGAACGCACCGGGGTCGCCTGGTTTGCATTTGGTTTTTTTGGGAAGGTCGATGTTGTCAGGGTCAGACAATTCCATGGTTTTGAATACTTGTGTGGCCGCATTGACAAACATCATGAATCTTTTCCCGGTTACGAAAGAATATAGTCCAAATAAAGTGTAGAAAAATATGCAGGTGCATATGTAGTCAAAGTCAAAGAATAGTTTAATTAAATCGTAACTGGTGAAAATATTTACGATAAAAATAAATGCGGGAAATAATAAAAACAACATGAAAGATACGGAAAGTGCCCACCATTTTATAATGTTTTTTATATGCGCATTTTTTCCTCTGGAGCAATGGGGGTAGAGCGCAATGATCCTATCTTTAGGTCGTAGTATTGCCACAATTTCAAAATAATCATCTCGTTGTGTTCCTATGACTTCCACTTCATCGCCTGCTTGAAAGGGGCTAAACCAGACCCAGCCTTTCGCTAGCTGGCCATTGACCTTCATCTCCACATAGTCGGCCTCTTCGCGTAAATTCGCTGTATCTCTAGCCGTGCTTGCTGCGATGCCCGCTGCACCTGCGAGTGCTCCTGCGATGGCGGCCAAGCCCATGATGTTGCGGTCGCGGTCGGTAAAGAAGAAGTTGGCCATCTCCCGCGATTTTTTGTAGTGCGATATTTTTCCGCTGATTTTGCTTAGCTCCATCGTTGATGGGGTGGGCGCTAAGCTGCTAGGTGGTGATGTCGCCATGTCGGGAAGCTCAATAGTTGAAATACATCACGCCAAATGCACCTGGATCACCAGGCTTGCGCTTTGTGCGTTTGGGTAGGTCGATATTATCGGGGTCTGGCAACCCTAATACTTTAAAGACCTGTGTAGCCGCGTGCACATACATCATAAATTTTCTTCCAGTGACGAGTGAGTATGCTCCTAGGAATAGATACATAAATATAGTCGCATACAAATACTCTACCCCAAAAAAAGTAAACAGTTTCTCTTTTCCGCCGATAAGATCAAATATTGTAAATAATATCGGGATAAACACGGCAACCAAGAAAGTTGTTGCTATGAACCACCACTTGATGATGGTGGTGATGTGAGATTTTTTGCCGCGAGAGCAATGTGGGTATAGGGCGATGGTGCGATCTTGAGGTCTTGCAATGGCGATGATTTCAAAGTAATCCCCTTGAAATGTGCCGATTAGTTCTACTTCATCTCCATTTTTAAACGGACTAAACCATACCCAGCCTTTGGCAGGTTGCCCATTAATTTCCATCTCAACGTAGTCGGCTTGCTCGCGCAAATTGCTTGCATCCCTAGCGGTGCTAGCAGCCATGCCCGCTGCACCGGTGAGTGCTCCTGCGATGGCGGCCAAGCCCATGATGTTGCGGTCACGATCGGTAAAGAAGAAGTTGGCCATCTCCCGCGATTTTTTGTAGTGTGATATTTTCCCGCTGATTTTGCTTAGCTCCATCGTTGATGGAGTCGGCACTAAGCTGCTAGGTGGTGATATCGCCACGTCGGGAGGTTCAATAGTTGAAATACATCACGCCAAATGCACCTGGGTCATCAGGTTTGCGTTTGGTTTGCTTCGGTAAGTCAATATTGTCGGGATTTGATAGGCCTATGGCTTTAAAGACATGTGTTGCCGCATGTACATACATCATGAACCTTTTTCCCGTAATGTAAGCGTATGCCCCAACGATGGCATAAACGGCTGCGCATACATAAATATAATCGAAATCTATCAGAGTAAAAATTTCTTCTTTTCCTGAAATGAAGTCAAATATTCCAAAAACCACTGGTGCCAATATTGCGACCAAAAAGGTTACAGATAAAAGCCACCATTTACATACTGTCTTGATGTGTGCAATTTTTCCACGGGAACAGTGGGGGTATAGTGCTATGACTTTATCCTTGGGCCTGGTTACGGCAATAATCTCAAAATAACCATCTTGTTGAGTGCCAATGGCCTCTACTTCATCTCCATCTTGAAATGGGCTAAACCACACCCAACCTTTGGCAGGCTGCCCATTGATTTCCATCTCGATATAGTCAGCCTGCTCGCGTAAGTTGGCTGCATCTCTAGCGGTGCTTGCAGCAACGCCGGCTGCGCCAGCTAGAGCCCCGGCAATTGCAGACAAGCCCATAATGTTGCGATCGCGGTCAGTAAAAAAGAAATTGGCCATCTCCCGCGATTTTTTGTAGTGCGATATTTTTCCGCTGATTTTGCTTAGCTCCATCGTTGATGGAGTCGGTGCTAAGCTGCTGGGTGGTGACGCGGCCATATCGGGAGGCTCAATAGTTGAAATACATCACACCAAATGCACCGGGATCGCCTGGTTTGCGTTTTGTAAATTTAGGCAGGTTGATATTGTCAGGCTCTTTTAAATCTAAAACTTTGAAAACTTGTGTTGCAGCATTGACATACATCATAAATTTTTTCCCATTAACAAAGGAAAAGGCGCCAGAAAGAATATACATTGCGGCGCACATGTAAAGATAGTTGCTGTTTTGAAAAAGATATGGTCCACTTTCTCCGGATATAAGATGGTAGAGCAGGATGATAAGTGGGAAAATTATAAACACATAAATAGACATGCCTCCAAGCCACCATTTTATAATGTTCTTGATATGAGCATTTTTGCCACGAGAGCAATGAGGATAGAGGGAAATGACCCGGTCCATTGGTCGGGCGATGGCGATGATTTCAAAATGGTCATCTTGTTGAGTTCCAATAAGTTCAACTTCATCACCATTTTGAAATGGACTAAACCAAACCCAACCTTTGGCAGGTTGCCCATTGATTTCCATCTCAATATAATCAGCCTGCTCGCGTAAGTTAGCTGCATCTCTAGCGGTACTTGCAGCAACGCCGGCTGCGCCAGCTAGAGCCCCGGCAATTGCAGACAAGCCCATAATGTTGCGGTCACGATCGGTAAAGAAGAAGTTGGCCATTTCCCTCGTTTTCTTGTAGCGGGAAATCTTGCCGCTGATTTTACTTAGTTCGGTGGAGGGGGCACGACTAACAGTACTATTTACAATCATAAAAAATCCTCAAACTTGCTCTGCGACCTTAGGTTTTGTAAATATTTTCTCAAGCGATTGATTCAGGTCTTTTATGTCTTTGGGAGCTTTCGAGTTTTTGTTGTCTTTTCCAAATGGAGTTTGACTGACCCAAATCTGTAAATCGTCATCTTCTAGAGCCCAAATCAAACCTTGTAGAACAAATATGGTTAAGCTGACCCAGCTGCCCACTGTCATGAAAACAAGGCGAGTGGCTAGTATTGCTGCTGAGCGTGCTCCCAGTGCAGCAGCGGTCTCTGCTACAACTACATTGCTGCTTACCCTCAAAATGATTGGTGCGGCATAGGTAAAGGTTGAGAGGCCTGCCATTCCTAAGGCGACTCCTCCTGCCATCGCTTTTACCCCATATAAGCCTGCAATTAAGCTTTGCCCTTTCTGTGAGGCTTGGTTGGCGCTGCCAATATCTTGATAAACCCCAATCCCATTCGACGCCGCCATCAACAAACCGCCCATCAGTTTTAGCCGCTGTATGCTGCGAGCTTGCTCTCCATCTTTCAAGACCTGACTGAGGGGTAGACTCATTATGTCAATAGCCTGGGCTGCCAAGGCCATGCCGGATGCGGCCAGGCTGGCGTACAGCGCGCCGTCCTTCTCACTTTGCAGCAACAACCGTCCCAGGTAGACGCCTTCTATCATCATCACCAACAAGGTCAGGCGGGCATCCTTGACCACGGACAGATGGTCTTTGGGTTTGTCCACCCGCAGCTTATCGTAGGCTTTTTGCAGTTTGGCCCCCTGAGTCCGGCGGTATTCCGCCTCTTTGCGCAGTGCCTTCTGCAAGCGCTTGTATTTGGCTTGCGGGGTGGGTTCTTTTTTAAATTTTTTGCGTTGGACATTGTCCGCACACTCTGCCGCCACCAGCGCCTTGATGTCGGCGGTGCTGACTAGGGAGCGGCAAGCCAATACCATTTGCAGCAGCTTTTCGCCCAGATAGATTTCCGCCTTGTCCAGTTTCAAGGCGGCGCCGGCGCGGCCGGCGGCCGGCGCGAAGGTCTTGATGATGGCGTTGCCGGCGGTAACGATCACATGGTCTATCTGCCCGGTGCGCGCGGTTTTGAGGCTGACGCCGAAAACGGTGTCGCCCTGCGGGCTGGCCGCGGCGATGTTGGCCTGGTACAAGGCGGAGTTTTCCTTGTACATGTCCAGCAGCTTCTGGAAATAGTTCTTGGTGGTTTCTATGGTGCGCACCGCCGCGTCGCTATACGGCGTGTTCTGGTTCTGCTTGGCGTCCTTCAATGCGGCTTTGAGTTCGGCTTCTATTTTCTTCTGATTGAGCGCCAGCGCACGGTAAAGCATATTGCTACGAGCTATCGACACATCGTTGGCCCAGGCCTCCAGCTTGGTCTGGCCGATGATGGTGACGTTGATGCCGCTGATGGCGTGGCCGATGACAGCTTCGAACTCGATGCCGTCCTTGGGGTCTGCGTCGTGGTAGTCCTCCAAGGTGTCCAGGAACAAGGGCGCTTGCAGCCAGCGTAGCAGGGAGGCCACGGTTTTGTTCTGGCGCTCGCGGATGGCGGTGTCCAGCTCGTTTTGGAATTTCTGGAAGTTGGACAGGCGGTCCGGGTCGATTTTCTTGCGGTATTTGGGCCAACTGCGGTCGCCGGCCTGTTCGATATTGCTGTCGTAGTATTCGCCGCGTTTGTTTCGGAAGGCGGCCACCTTGGCCTTGAGCGCGGCGATCTGCTGGCTGCGTTGCGGCTCCGGGACGCGGCGCAGGTCGATGGCGTCCAGTTCATTGGGCGCGATAGAGGCCGGGATTTGCCAGCCGGCCCATTGGTCCAGTAGATCGCATACCTCCAGGCGCTGCCGTTTCAACACCGGGTCTTGCAGCTTGGCGATGGCGGCGCGGCGCTGGGCCATGATGGCAGGGTTGTACCAACTGGCGGTATCGCGCCGCATCATATCGTCCTGGAACTTCTCCTGTCCTTCCTGGGCCTGGGCGCTCAGTGATTTCCGGATGTTTTCCAATGCCTGGATCGCGTGCAGCTGGAAGCTACGCTCCTCTGCGAACAGCAAGGCCAGGCCGGCGCTGTCGTTGACATAGCCGTTAAGCTCCTGGGCGGTGCCGATGGCGTCCCACAGCGCCAGGATGTGGGGGGTATTGCTGCCGCTGCTTTTCTTGGCGCGCGCCTGCATGAATTGCAGGCTTTCCTCCGCCTTGCCGCGACGCGCGTGGATGGGGTAGCGCGTATAGTTTTTGTCCACCCGGGCCTTGTCGTAGCTGCCGTCTTCCTTGCTGAAGGTATCGGTCTTGGGGTCGTAGGCCAGTTGGGCGGGCTGGTAGCCGGGGTGGTATTCCATCACCGCTTCGATCGCGGCCTTGCTGGCGGTGGTGCCGTGGGCGTTGGAACTGCCGGCGGCCATGGCCTTGGGGTCTATGGCCTGCATGCGGGCGGCGCGCAGCTTGGCGTCCTGAGCATAGCGCTGCAGTGTCAGATCGCCCCATTTGTATTCGCTGAAGGCGATCCAGGCCGGGCCGCATTTTTCCGGCTGTTCGATGATCAGGTGGTGCAGCCGGCTATTGCTGTGGCCGGCGGTGTTGCAAACCACGCTTTCCCCGGCCACTTTCGCCGCCTTGGGCGAGGGCTGCTTCAGCAGGATGCCGTCTTCGGTGACGCTATAGCACTCCCATAGATTGGAGCCGCGCGCGTGCTTGGAATAAAACAGGTAGACGAAGCCAGCGCGCAGGGTGCGCAGCGCGTAATGGAAGTCCGCGTCCAGCGCGATGTCTTTGACTTTATCGGCACAGGCCCAGGCGGGCAGGGTGGCTTTCACCGTTTTGGGCACCGGCGCGTAGCGTACCGGCATGATGGGCAGGCCGCTGGCCTGACAGGCTTTACACAGTTGGCTCATGATTGGCTGTGGTCCGAGATATGGGGTGCGTGATGTCGGCTGCGCTCAGGCGCTGGCGGCGATGGCCGCCCAGTCGGCTTCGCTGAGCGAATCCGTCAGCCCGCTGTAGAAGTCGTCCGCTTCGCGTTCCGCCAGCAGCGCTTGCACGCGGGGGTGCAGATAGAAACGGGGGTGCACGGTGATGGCGTGCAGGGCGAAGCGGGACAAGTCCTCCTCGTCGTCAAAGCCCAGCGCGCCGGCATGGCGCAAGGCGGAGAACGCGTGCAGGCGCGCGGTTTCCAGCTTGCCGCCATCACACTCCGGCGCTAGCTCGCGCCAGGCCAGCAGTGCGCGGTTGAGCGGGCCGATGCGGGCGAGGTCTTCCCACAAGCCGGGCTCCCAGCGCGAGAGCGGGCGCGGCGTGCCCGCGACGGTTTGCGCCGGCTGCAGGCAGATGAGTTCGCCGGCCGGGTCCAACAGCCACCAGCGCTTGATCGAGCCCAAGAGGCCGTGCTGCTGCGCGGTATTCAGCAGCGGCCACAGCGCCCAGCTCACCGCCGGGTCGTGCAGGCGCAGCAGGTGGGTCTCGCCATTGGAGTTGCGGCGTATCATCTGGCGGCCGATATGGGCAGCGGCCAGTTTGGCGGAGCCGGCGATTTCCAGCCAGCCGGCCACGCGCCGGCCTTGCCCCAGCGCCAGCGCGTCCGGCTCGGCTTCCGCCAGCGCCTGGGCGATGCTGTCGGCCAGCGCTGACGCGCCGGAGTTCAGCGGCAGCCAGGCCGGCTGGCGCGCCGGGTCCAGTTGCGGATGTTTCAGCGGCAGCAGCAGGCCTTGCTGCCGGGCTTGCTCGTTCAGTTCGGCTTCGGCGCCCGCCAGCGGGCGGCTGGGCGCGTCCAGGGCCAGCAGCAGTTGTGCGCCGGTGTGCAGGCGGTCTTGCAGCTGTTGCAGAATGGCGGCGTGTTTGGCGGATGCTTGCATGGCTCAGCCCAGGCGCACGGTGGCGGATTGGGTTGCGGCGGCGCTGTCCAGCGCTTGCTCGCAGCCTTTGTTGAATTTGGGCAAGGGCGCATTCAGGCTGGTGGGGCCGCTGAGGTTATGGCTGGCGCCTTTCACCGTCACGGTGCCGGGGCAATGCACTTCGATGTCGCCGCCCTTGAGCCGGATATAGCCGCCGCCGGCGGTGACCAGGATTTCCTCCTTGGCGGTGACGACGATGCGTTCCTTGCAGGAGGTGATGGTGACGTCCTTGTCCGCGGTGACTTCTATGCTGTCGCTCTGCGCCTGCAGATGCACCTTGCCCTTGGCGGCGATCAGCTTCAGCGCGATCTTGTCTTGCAGGCCGGTGACGAACAGGCTGATCTTGTCGCCGACATTGTGAATCCAGCGCCGGCCGCTGGTTTGATTGGTGTCGCGCTGCGCCACCAGGTCCAGATTGGTTTCCGCGGCCAGGGTATGGCTCTGTTGGCTCAGGCTGGCGATGCCGGCCGGCGCGGATAGAACCAGCAAGGGCTGGCGGCCGGAGATGTCCTGGCCGGTTTTGCCTTCCTTGTCGGTATTGGTTTCCGCCTCCCAGGCTTTCAGCGCCGCTTGCTGGTGCTGCAGGTGGCCGATCAACTGCTTGCCTTCCCGCTTATTGTCGTCGCCTATGCCTTCCGGCCCGGTTTCCATGGTATCGGCCTGCTGGCCGCTGGCGGTTTCACCCAGGCTTTGGCTCAGGGCCAGGGCTGCATCGAGCTGGCTTTGCGCTTGTTCGCGCGCCAGTTGTTTACCGGACGCGCCGTTCTGCGCTTCGGTGGACAGCAGCAGGCCGTGGCCGGCGCGGATGGCGCCGTGATTGTCGGTGCGTAGTTCAAAGCCGTCGCCGCGCGGTTCGGCCTTGCCATTGCTGCGCGGCTGGGTGAGGAAGCCTTGGTTGAGCTGGGTTTTGCCCGGTTCGCTCGACAGTTTGGCGCGCACTTCGCCCGGGGTGTCGTCGAACAGCAGTTCGTTGTACTGGCCGCCCAGGTGTTCCTTGGATTTGATGCCGGACAGGGTTTTATTCGCCGGCAGCGCGCCGGCGCCGCTGAAGTCCGGGGTGGCATGGCTGCCGTTGTAGAGCACGCCGGTAATCACCGGGCGGTCGATATCGCCTTCGATGAAGTCGACCAAGACTTCCTGGCCGATGCGCGGGATGAATTGATGGCCCCAGCCGGCGCCGGCGCTGGGCATGACCACGCGCAGCCAGCAGGAGGATTTATCGTCCATCCCCGCGCCGATGCTGGGGTGTTCGTCCGGCCGCTGCCAGTGGAATTGCACCTTGATGCGGCCGTGCTGGTCAGTGTGGACTTCTTCTCCTTGTGGTCCCACCACGGTGGCGGTCTGCACGCCACGGGACTTGGGCTTGGCCAGTTCGGTATGGGCGTAGGCCGGGGTCAGCGGCACGCCGCGGCGCTGGGCGTCGAAGTCGGCACGGAACGGTTGCGCTTCCTTGCCATCCTGGAAAGCCTTGAGATCCGCCGGCAGGTTGTTGCGCGCGCTTAAAGTCTGGCGGGTCACCACGAATTCGCGCTGCTCGCTGCTGTCGCCGTCGTGGGCCGGGTGTTCATCCAGGCGGAACCACTGGCCGGCGGCCAGGCCGCGCACCGAACCGCCGCCGCTGAACTGCTTGGCCTTGAGGTCGTGCGCCTGCTGGCGCAGCTGGGCGTAGTGGCTGAGTTGGTCGGCGTCGCCGGCGTAGTACAGCGATTGCGGGTCGTAGTCGTGCAAGGACGATTGCAAGGCCTTGCCGTTCTGGCCCTGGTCGATGCGGCTGTCGTCGCCGCTGTGCTGGGTCTGCACCGGCTGGTAGTCGAAGCTGGCCAAGGCCACCGCGGCGGGGACGATCTGGCGCTGCGCGTTCCACTCGGTCAGGCCGTCCTCGGCCTCGGTGGCGTCGCTGCGGTGGAAGCGCACTCGTTCCACGCTGGCCGGCGGCAGGCTGTAGGGGTCGTCGAAGGCGACCAGTTGCACCTGGGGGGTGTCACCATCGACATGATCAAAACGCCAGGCATAACCCTCT
>NZ_JAJOHW010000047.1 GCF_021129195.1 Chromobacterium aquaticum
GGCGGGCAGGGCAGCCGCCATGCCGACGGCGAACGCGGCGGCGGCAAGGACGCCCAGCGCCAGCGCCGCCGCTACCGCGCCCGGCGCATGGAACAGGACCAGCGCAAGAACGGCATGCTGATGGTGTTCCGCGCCGAGAGCCTGTTCACCTGGGACGAATACGTCAAGGTCAACCGCCACAACGACGACGACGATGACGGCAACGGCGAAATCGCCGCCGAAGACATGAACCGGCTGACCCTGGGCCAGGACGCCCATACCCGTGGCAGCCGCTTGCGTTTCGATCTGGATCTGCCGGCCGCCGCCTACGACGACACCCCGCTGGGACCGGGCATCAAGCTGCCGGAATGGCACTGGAAGCGGCAATGCCTGGTGGAGGACCACTGCCTGCTGCGGCCGATGCTGCCGCGCGACGCCGCGCCGGCGCCGTTGCCGGAACGCTTGCAGCCGCTGGCGCGCCGGCTGCGGCGGCAATTTCAGGCGCTGGCGCCGGAACGCTGCCGACGCAGCGGCGAAACCGCCGGGCCGGACATCGACCTGGACCGGCTGATCCGCTTCCTTGCGGAACGACGCGGCGGCGCGGCGCTCAGCGAGCCGGCGCTGTACCAGGACTGGCCGCCGGGCGAACGCAGCCTGGCCTGCCTGACCCTGGCCGACCTGTCGCTGTCCACCGAAAGCTGGCTGGGCGAAACCGGCCGGGTGATCGACGTGATCCGCGACAGCCTGCTGTTGTTCGCCGAGGCGCTGGCCGCCAGCGGCGACGACTTCGGCCTGTACGGCTTTTCCTCGCTGCGGCGGCAGGAGGTGCGGCTGCAGATCCTGAAGGACTTCGCCGATCGCTACGACGACGACGCCCGCGGCCGCATCCTCGCCATCCGGCCCGGCTACTACACCCGTATGGGCGCGGCTATCCGCCAGTGCACCCGCATCCTGAGCGAGCGGCCGGCGCAGCGGCGTCTGCTATTGCTGATCTCGGACGGCAAGCCCAACGATCTGGACCATTACGAAGGCCGCTACGGCATAGAGGACACGCGCCAGGCGGTGCTGGAAGCCCGCCGCGCCGGCCTGACGCCGTTCTGCGTGACCATAGACCGGGAGGCGGGCGACTACCTGCCGCATTTGTTCGGCCGCAATGGTTATGCGCTGGTGCGGCAGGCGGAGCGGTTACCGCAGGCGTTGACCAGGCTGTATGCCAGCCTTACCGCATGAACGCGGCAAACAAAACCCCTGATGCTGCGTTGCGCCGACTTGCCGTACTCAATGTACTGTAGCTTCGCAGAAACTTCGTTTTCTGCGTCGGCGCGCCTTGCCTCAGGGATTTTGTTAGCCGCTCTAGCGGGCTGAATGGCCATTGTTTGATATCGCGCCAAGTCCGTCTGCGCTATGCATGGCATGGTTCCGTTTCTTTTTCATGTTCCTGAGGGGCGGGTTAAGAGACGTAGGCAAATACGAATTCGACGCGCCCCTGCTCCCTTCAAGCCTGCCGACGGGTGGCAGGCCCGAGGTTTTAAGCGGCTGCTTTGTTTGAGCGATTTGACGTTAGCAAATCGCGAGTTCAGCCGCGCCTCGGGCCTGACGGGACCCGGCGGGAAGCCGCAGGCCAGGCTTGCAGGGCGGCCTTTAGGGTAAAGGGAGATTTGGCCGCGCAAATCTCCCTTTCCGTTTGCCGGGCGGAACCGGCCCTAAATCATCATCCGCGAAGCGGATTCGAAAATGATGAACATCGCGAACACAGAAGGATTCCATGGCCAAAAAATTCCCGCTGCACCCCGCCCACCCCGAACGCATCTGCTGGGGCTGCGACCTCTATTGCCCCGCCAACTCCCTGCAGTGCGGCAACGGCTCCAGCCGTACCCAGCATCCGGCGGAAGTGCTGGGCGACGACTGGTATCAATACGGCGACTGGGGCCTGGAAGATTCCCCGGTCACCGGACAGGACGGCTCCGGCAAGCGTTGATTCGAATCAAGGCTGTCCATATGCGTCCGGGATGATCATGCTCGCAAAAGGGTTATTCCTAACGCTGGAGCGCTACCATGAAGTCTCCGAAGCAGTCCCTGTTCACCAAGAGCGTCTTGCTCGCCCTGTTGCCGCTGGCAGCGGCCCCCGTCTGGGCGGACACTGCCGCCCCGCCCGCCGGCGAGGCGATGCACCAGAACGCCAACGCCAAAGCCCCGCCGATGACCGAGGCGGAATTCACCCGCGGCAAGCAAATCTACTTCGAACGCTGCGCCGGCTGTCACGGCGTGCTGCGCAAAGGCGCCACCGGCAAGGCGCTGACGCCGGACATCACCCTGGCGCGCGGCACTGAATACCTGAAAACCTTCATCAAATACGGCTCCCCGGCCGGCATGCCCAACTGGGGCACCTCCGGCGAATTCAACGACCAGCAAGTGGACCTGATGGCGCGCTATGTGCAGCAAGAGCCGCCCACCCCGCCGGAATTCGGCATGCAGGACATGCTGGCCACCTGGAAAGTGCAAGTGCCGGTGGACAAGCGTCCGCGGCGCAAGGAAAACCAGCTGGACATCTCCAACCTGTTCTCCGTCACTCTGCGCGACGCCGGCGAAATCGCGCTGATCGACGGCCACAGCAAACAGATCGTCAGCGTGATCAAGACCGGCTACGCCGTGCACATCTCCCGGCTGTCCAAATCCGGCCGCTACCTGTACGTGATCGGCCGCGACGGCAAGATCAACCTGGTGGACCTGTGGATGGCCAAGCCGGACAGCGTGGCGGAAATCCGTATCGGCCTGGAAGCGCGCTCGGTGGAAACCTCCAAATACCGCGGCTACGACGACAAGCTGGCGGTGGCCGGCGCTTACTGGCCGCCGCAATACGTGATCATGGACGGCGCCAGCCTCAAGCCGTTGAAAATCGTCGGCACCCGCGGCATGACGGTGGACAACGAATACCACCCGGAACCGCGCGTGGCCTCCATCGTGGCCAGCCATTACAAGCCGGAATTCGTGGTCAACGCCAAGGAAACCGGCAAGATCATGATGGTGGACTACTCCGACCTGGCCAACCTCAAGACCACCACCATAGACGCCGCCAAATTCCTGCACGACGGCGGTTTCGACGCCAGCGGCCGCTACTTCATGGTGGCCGCCAACGCCTCCAACAAAGTGGCGGTGGTGGACACCAAGCTGGACAAGCTGGCGGCGCTGGTGGACGTGGGCAAAACCCCGCACCCCGGCCGCGGCGCCAACTTCACCGATCCGCAATACGGGCCGGTGTGGGCCACCAGCCACCTGGGCGACGACAGCATCAGCCTGGTGGGCACCGATCCGGAAAAACACAAGGCCCAGGCCTGGAAAGTGGTGCGCACGCTGAAAGGGCAGGGCGGCGGCTCGCTGTTCATCAAGACCCATCCGCAATCCGCCAATCTGTGGGTGGACACCGTGTTCAATCCGGACGCCAAGCTCAGCCAGAGCGTGGCGGTGTTCGACATCAAGCACCTGGACAAGGGCTTCAGCATGCTGCCGATAGGCGAATGGTCCGGCCTGAGCGACGGCGCCAAGCGCGTGCTGCAACCGGAGTACAACAAGGCTGGCGATGAAGTCTGGTTCTCGGTGTGGAGCGCCAAGGACAAGCAATCCGCCATCGTGGTGGTGGACGACAAGACCCGCAAGCTCAAGGCGGTGATCAAGGACCCGCGCCTGGTCACCCCCACCGGCAAGTTCAACGTCTACAACACCCAGCACGACATCTACTGACCCCGCCAGAACGCCTGCCGGGCACGGCCCGGCGGGCGGAGGAGACTGCAATGAAAACAAGCCTGATCCTGGCCTGCGCCGCCCTGGCGCTGCATGCGCTGCCGGCCGCGGCCGCCGCGCCGGAAGCGCTGCTCAAGCAGCACAACTGCCTGGCCTGTCACGCGCTGGACGCCAAGCTGGTGGGGCCGTCCTACCAGCAGGTGGCCGCCAAGTACAAGGGGCAGGACGTCGCCGCCAAGCTGATGGACAAGGTGAAACAGGGCGGCTCCGGCAGCTTTGGCCCGGTGCCGATGTCGCCCAACCCGCAAGTGCCGGACGCCGATCTCAAGGCCATGGTGCAATGGATCTTGAACCGCTGATCCGCGGCGCGGCGGTAGCGCTGCTGCTGTGCTGCGGCAGCGCCATCGCCGCGCCGGCGGCCCCCGCGCCGGAGCGGGCGGCCCAGTTGCGCCACCTGGTGCGCCAGGACTGCGGCGCCTGCCACGGGCTGAGCCTACGCGGCGGGCTGGGCAGCCCGCTGACGCCGGCGGCGCTCAAG
>NZ_JAJOHW010000048.1 GCF_021129195.1 Chromobacterium aquaticum
GCGGCGGCGGCGACTGATCGGTCCTGGCCGGAGGGATCGGCGGGCGCCAGCGCCGCGCGCTGCACGGTCTGGGCATTGGCTATGGTTTCCTGCGGCGTGCTGCCGCGCGCGAGCCGGATGCTGACTTCGCCGCCTATCGCATATTGCTTGCCGTCCGGCCCTTGTTGGTAGCTATAGGTGGCGCCGCCGCCGGCCAGTGCGCCGCCGGCCGCCAAGTGGGCCTGCTCGTGCTGGCGCACATCGCTGTCGCGGGCCTTCAGTTCTTCCACCTGTTTTTGCTGCTGCTCGTCCAATGGCTTGCCGTCGATGCCGCGCGCGGCATTGGGCTTGGCTTGATCCGTCTGCTTCGGCGCGGCATCGGTGTTGTCGGCGCGATTTCCGGACGCAGCCGCCGCCGCCACCGGCGTCGCCGCGCTGGCCAGGCTTTGCTGGCAGGCGGGACACTGGCAGTTGGGGCCATGGGCGGTCTGCAATGCATAGCCGCCATAAGCCCCGTAGCTGGAGATTCCGGAAAGGCTCATGAATTCATGGTTTTAGCTTGATATTCATCAGTTTAGCCGCTATGGAAGGCTTTGGCCAAATCAAAGGCGCTCCCCGGCAGAATGGGCAAAAACTGTTTAAAACGGAGGGATGGGGGCACAATAGGCGGTTTCGGATTTTCTGGGAGCGAAACATGGCGCAGCAAGCGGAGCAGGCGAGTCAGCGTGAACTGGTGATGTCGGTGCTGATGACGCCGGACATGGCCAATTTTTCCGGCAATGTCCATGGTGGAGTGTTGCTGAAGTTGTTGGACCAAGTGGCTTACGCCTGTGCCAGCCGTTACGCCGGCTGCTATGTGGTGACGTTGTCGGTGGATCAGGTGTTGTTCAAGCAGGCCATCCATGTCGGCGAGCTGGTTACTTTCCTGGCCTGCGTCAATCACGTGGGGCGTACTTCGATGGAAGTGGGCATCAAGGTGGTGGCCGAGGACATCCAGAAGCGCACGGTGCGCCACACCAATAGCTGCTATTTCACCATGGTGGCGTTCGAGAACGGCAAGGCAGTGCCGGTGCCGCCGCTGACGCTGGAAACCACGGAGCAGCAACACCGTTTCCGCGACGCGGAAATCCGCAAGAAAATGCGGATGGAAACCGAGCAGCGCATGCGCCAGGCGTCCAGCCAGGACGACGGCGATGCCTGAGGCGGCATTCACCCTATTGCATAGCGATCCCCGCTTTTATCTGTTGGACAAGGCGCCCGGCGTCAGCTTTCACCGCGACGGCGATGAGGCCGGGCTGATGGAAGCCGCGCGCGCCGCCCTGGGCGACGACGCGCTATGGCCGGTACACCGGCTGGACCGCATCACCTCCGGCTTGATCCTGGTGGCGCGCTCGGCGGAAACGGCGGCGCGGCTGGGCGAGGCCTTCGCCGGCCGCGAGATCGAGAAATATTATCTGGCGCTGTCGGACCGCAAGCCGGGAAAGAAACAGGGCAAGGTGGCCGGCGATATGGCCAAGGGCCGCGGCGGCGCCTGGCGCTTGCTGGCCAGCCAGCAGAACCCGGCGGTGACGCAGTTTTTCAGTTATTCGTTGCAGCCGGGCCTGCGTCTGTTCCTGCTGCGGCCGCGCAGCGGCAAAACGCATCAGCTTAGAGTGGCATTGAAGTCGCAATCGGCGCCGATACTGGGCGATGCGCTCTATGGCGGCACGCTGGCGGACCGTGGCTATCTGCATGCCTACGCTCTGCGCTTCGAGCTGGAGGGCGAGCGCTTCAGCTTTGTCTGCGCGCCCAGCCACGGCGAAGCGTTTGTGTCCGAAGTCTGCGGCGCGGCGTTGCGAGGCTTGGGCGAGCCCTGGGATTTGAACTGGCCGGCGGTGTGAGCGGCCTGCTTAGANNGAAAAAGCGGAATGTACAAGTGGTTCATGAGCATTCTGAAGCCGTACTCACCGTGTCACCCGTCCACGACGCGCGGCAGATCGTAAACAGGTTCTTAGGCCGCCAGCGGGGTGGGCGTCGGTGCGGCGTTGTCGAAGCGGACCAGCTCCACGCCGTATTGCGTGCAAAGATCGGCGAAGGCCTGACTGCCGAGGAAGCGGAATTCCTTGTCCCGCGTCGCGGCGATCGGGTCGTCCTTGTCTTGGGCCGGGTGGCCGGGATGGCACATGATCAGTCCGCGGTCCGGTGTGCGGGCCAGCCATTGCTGCATCAGCCCGGCGAAGTCGGCCTGCGGCGTCAGCGAGTACATGCCGCCGAACCAGGGCGTGGTGCAGAAGCCGTGCTCTTGCGCGCTGTCGTCGAAGCCGGTGCTGACGCTGCGCAGCACCAGCGCCTTGAGCCGGTTGTCGCCGGGATGGCCAAGGCGGTCGGGGGCGCGCAGATAGGGCAGCGGCCGGCCTTGCCAGCGCAGCGCGACGGCTTCGAACAGCGCGTCGCGCACTACCGGCAGCGCATGCACATGTTGATGGCCGTCGATGAAGTCCGGTAGTCGGCCGAAATGCTGCTGGAACAGATCGATTTGCATGACAGCTGCGTCGCGCAGCATCGGGCGCGATAGCTGGCGCAGCTGGCTTTTCATCAGCCAGTGCGACAAGGGCCGGGCGTGATCGCCGAAAGGATGGCTCAGGTTGAAATGCAGGCCGACGTCGGCCTTGCCGTCGAAGGCTTTCAGCTCGCCGGCGTGACTGGCCCAGCGTGGCGCCTGGCTCATCACGCTGGTGGCGGACAGGCGGCCAGCGGCCAGCAACTCCAGGATACCGGCGCTGATGGCGTCGGACTGGGCGAAGTCGTCGGCGCAGAGTGTCAATCGTTTTGTCATGGGGGTGTGACCTTGGCAATCGGATAAAGTTTTATATCCGATTGTGCTGGAATCAAGAATGGCCGTGCTGTTTTCGCGGCGGCCGCGCCGGGCCGCGAAACGCCCACAGCTTGCTGAGCGCGAAGGTCAGCACCGCCACCGCCACCAGCACCAGCAGCAGGGCGGCGCGGTAATCCAGCGGCGTGAAGCGCAGCAACAGCGCGTACATTGCCTCGTTGACGAGAAAGCTGAGGCAGGCGACGCCGAAGAAGCGCGGCAGCGCCTGGCGGTGCGGAATGTGAGCGGCGCGGAAGGTCTGCAGGCGATGGCCCCAGTAACTGAGCTGGAAGGCGATCAGGAAGCCCAGCACATTGGCCAGCAGCGGCGCGATGCCCAGCGGCACCAGCACCCAGGCCACCGCGCCGAAATGCAGCAGCATGGCGGACACGCCGACCACGCCGAACCAGAACAGCTCGCGGCTCATTCCGCGTCCTTCGCGCCGGACGCGCCCTGGCGGCCGCTGATGCGGCTGATCAGATAGGTGGGACGCTGTTTGACCTCGTCGAAAATGCGGCCGACGTATTCGCCAAGAATGCCGATGGACAGCAACTGCACGCCACCGAGGAAGCTGATCGCTACCGCCAGCGTCGGCCAGCCGCTGACCGGGTTGCCGAACAGCAAGGTATGCACCAGCTCCCAGCCGGCATAGCCTATGGCGCACAGCGAAATCAGGCAGCCGACCACGGTCCAGATGCGCAGCGGCATATTGGAGAAGGCGGTGAGGCCGGTAATGCCCAGATCCAGCAGCCGGCGGTAGTTGAAGCTGCTCTGCCCGGCGCGGCGCTCGCGGGTCTGGGTCGGCATCGGGCGCTGGGTGAAGCCCACCCAGTGGTACATGCCCTTCATGAAGCGGTTGCGCTCCGGCATCTGGCGCAGCGCTTCCACCACGCAGCGGTCCAGCACGCGGAAGTCCTGGGTGTCGGCCGGCATCTTGTGGCGGCTGCCGCTATTGGCCAGCTGGTAGAAGACGCGGGTGAACAGGCGCTTGGCCAGCGGCTCGTCTTCGCGGCTGCTGCGCACGCTGTAGACCATGTCATAGCCCTTGCGCCACTCTTCTAGGAATACCGGCACCATTTCCGGGGGGTGCTGGAAATCGCTGTCTATCAGCACGGCGATATCGCCACGCACATGGTCGATGCCGGCGGTGAGCGCGATTTCCTTGCCGAAATTGCGCGATAGCTGGATCAGCGTCACCGGCAGATCGGCGCTGTGGCTCAGCACCTGTTCCACGGTGTCGTCGCGGCTGCCGTCGTCGACGACGATCAATTCATGGCGATAACCGGCATCGGCGAGCAGCTGATGCAGGGTTTGCAGCATCGGCACGATGTTGGCGGATTCGTTATAGGCCGGCACGATGCAGCAGACCAGCGGATCGGCCGGGCGCTCTTGCGCGCGCAGGCCTAGCAGGTAGGGGGGAACGAAGGCGTCGCTCATCTCATTTGCTCTCGATCGGCGCAGCCGGCGCGGTGTCGGCCAGCAGCAGCATGGTGTCGCCCATGATGTTGAAGCGGGCGCGCTCGGCAAAGCGGGCGCGGATGTCGGCGGGCAGCCGCTCAAGATCGCCGGCGTCGCTGACGATGAAGCTGCCGGGTTTGCCGGCCAGCCAGGCGCGCAGTTGCTGCGGGTCCAGCGTGGTGCGCGCTCGGCCTTGGGAATAGAACTCGGCGGAGAACTCGCGGCGGCCAGCCCAGTAGACCAGCGCGCTGTCCGCGCTCGGGTCTTGCGCCTGCCAGGTGGCGATCACTTGTTTCTGGGTGCGCAGGTAGCGGTTGCCGTCGTAATGGTTGAAGGCCAGCAGCGCCAGCAGAACCACGCCGCCGATCGAGGCGATCCACGGCAGCACGCTGCTTTTCGCGTCGCCGCCGCGCGAGCGCCGCCACAGTTCGGCGAACAGCAGCGCGCAGCCGGGCAGCATCGGCAGCGAGTAGGGGAAGATGATGTTGCCGGACATGGTGAAGAACAGCAGCGTCATCAGCGTCCATAGGGCCAGATAGAGCAGCCAGCCGTCGTCGTCACGGTAGAGCCGCGGCAGCTTGGCGCCGTGGCGCGCTAGCCAGGCCAGCATGGCGATGGACCAGGGGAAGATAGCGCCCAGCGCGTACAGCCAGATCATGCCGCGCGGGGTGGCGTGGGCGAAGCCGTATTTGTCGCCTTTCCAGCCGGAGTCCAGGAAGCGGCTGACGTGTTCGCCCATGATGAAGTAATCGAGAAAGCCGGGCGTGCGCAGTTCGGCCAGCGCATACCAGGGCGCGGCGATGGCGAACATCAGCAAGGTGCCGCTGATCCACGGCAGCTTGCGCCACAGCGCCAGCCATTGATTGCGCAGCAGCACCCAGAAGAAGATGGGCATGCCCACCAGTACGATGGCCAGCGGGCCTTTGGCCAGTAGGCCCAGGCCCAGGCCCGCGAAGAACACATAGCCCCAGCGGCGGCTGCCGCGCGCCAGCGCGTGCCAGAAGGCGGCCTGGCTCAGCGTCACGCAGAACAGCAAGGCCGGGTCGGTCATCACCGTGCCGGCGGCGCCGAGGAAGAGCAGGCCGCTGGCCAGGATCAGCGCGGCGGCCATGGCGGCGTCGCCGCCGCTGCGGCGGCGCATCAAGTGAGCGCTGAGGCCCAGGGTGGCGATGGCGAGCAGCAGCGAGGGCAGGCGGGCCGCGGTTTCATTGACGCCGAACAGCACCATGCCAGCGGCGGACAGCCAGCTGGACAGCGGCGGCTTGGCCCAGAACGGGATGCCGTAATCGTGCCACAAGGTCACCCAATTGCCGGTTTCCAGCATTTTGCGGGCGATTTCGCCATAGCGCGCCTCGGTGGTGTCGGTGAGCGGAATCGCCCACAGGCCGACGAGACGGAGCAGCAGCAACAGCAGCAAGACGGCGATGCCGCATTGCTGCCAGCGGGGAAGGGTAGCTAGTTTCATTCGGGATGCGGTGCCGTCGGCGCGCGCGGGCGCGGCGGCGAGTATGAGTCGGGAGCCGGAAGCTCCGTATGATAAAGCCTTTTCCCGGTTCTGTGTTGGCGGTGGAATAAGCGAAAAGCCGGCGGAGGCCGGCTTTGGGATCTTGCTTGAGCCCCGGCTTGCGGGGCCGCTTGGTGCTTATTGCAGGCCGTGCATCATTTTCTTCAGCTTGTAGGACAGCGCGAACAGCACCAGCGAGCTTACGCCGGCCATGGCCACGAACAGCATGAAGAAGTCGTGCAGATTGTTGATGGCGTAGCCGAGGAAGTGCGGCACCGGCTTGCTCGGGTCCGGATACAGTTCCGACAGCGTGCCGGCGAACTTGTTGGCGGCGGCGTTGGACAGGAACCAGATGCCCATCATCAGGCCGGTGAAGCGGGCCGGAGACAGTTTCACCACCAGGGACAGACCGATAGGGGACAGGCACAGCTCGCCGAAGGTATGCAGCACATACAGGCTGACCAGCCACAGCATGCTGACCTTGACGCCCGGCTCCAGGCCCTCGACGCCGAAAGCGATCACCAGGTAACCCAGCGCCAGGAAGAACAGACCCAGCGCCATTTTCACCGGCGAGTTCGGCTCGCGGTTGTTCTGGCCCAGCTTGGTCCAGATGATGGCGAAGATGGGCGCGAAGATCACCACCGAGATCGGGTTGACCGACTGGAAGTAGGACGCCGGCACGGTGAAGCCGAGCAGGTTGCGGTTGGTCTGTTCTTCGGCGAAGAAGGTCAGCGAGGCGCCGGCCTGTTCGAAGGCGGACCAGAAGAAGATCACGAAGGCGGACACGATCAGGATCACCGCCAGGCGCTCTTTTTCCACGCGGGTCAGCGGCGCGTGCACCACTTTTTCACCGCTATCGTGGTGACGCTTGGGCGCCATGCCGATGGGCTTGCCTTCCGGGGTCACCAGGTATTTGTTCTTGAACAGGGAGAAGATGACCAGGCTCAGCAGCATGCCGAAGCCGGCGGCCATGAAGCCCCATTTGAAGTCGGCAGGATGGCCGGTGTCGCCGAGGGTGCCGCAGACCAGCGGCGCGATCAGCGAGCCGGCGTTGATGCCCATGTAGAAGATGGTGAAGGCGGAATCGACGCGCTTGTCGCCGGCGGGGTAGAGCTGGCCCACCATCGAGGAAATGTTCGGCTTGAACAGGCCGTTGCCGGCGATCAGCATGCCCAGGCCGCCGTATAGCAGCCAGGCGGCGCTCTGCACATTGCTGTCATGCAGCGAGCCGGAGAAGAACAGCATGAACTGGCCGATGGCCATCAGCACGCCGCCCACCAGGATGGAGCGACGGTTGCCCCAGTAGCGGTCGGCGATGTAGCCGCCGATCAACGGAGTCAGGTAGACCAGGCCGGTATAAGTGCCGTAGATGTCGGCGGCGTGAGCCTTGTCGAACATCAGGGCCTTGATCATGAACAGCACGAAAATGGCGCGCATGCCGTAATAGCTGAAGCGCTCCCACATTTCGGTCACAAAAAGCAGATAGAGCCCCTTGGGATGCGAAGTGGTCGACATAGATTATTTCCTTGTGTGACTTGAGTGACACCACTTGAACGAGCAAGATCGAGTGAGGTGTTGTTGTAGTTTTTACTTGCCTTGGATTTTGTAGGCAATTTTTGATAATAACTAGTAAATGTTTGGATGTGAAAATTTTTTAAGCATAACTGCCATACAATCGTAATTTATAGAGTAAATGCGTCACAAACTATCTTTATTCGTCATATTTATTTGTCAGTAAAATGACATGAGCGCGATGAGGGTTCGCCTCTGGGCTATTGTCGAAAATCCCACCGTTTGAAGGGCTTAAGTGGTTTGGGCAGGACGAGGTGGCGGTAGCCGGGCGGGAAGAAGTCGAGCTTGGGCGCTGAGGCTAAACAGCAACACTGGGCATAGGGTTTCTGTTAACGCCGGCAAAGAAAAAGCCCCGCCTGGATTGGGCGGGGCCGGCATGGGGAGGAGCGGCTCAGTTCGCGCCGACGGTTTCCAGGCGTAGTTGTGGGTGCTCGGCTGCGCCGGCGCCCAGTACTTGAGTCTGGCTCCGGCTGTTGTAGCGCAGTTCGCCGTTGACGAAGATCTGGCCCTCTATCACATAGCGGCCGTCGTTCTTGATCGCCTGCTTGTCATAACACAGCGAAAAATCCGCAGGGATGCGGCGCGGCTTTTCCAAGATCTGCTCGGCCAGCAGCTGTGGCGGCGCGTCCTGGCGGCTCTGGTCCAGCAGGCGCACTTTGACCAGCACGTCCTTGGTCTGGGACAGCGCGGCCTCCTGCTGCGGCGCGATGGTGCCGTTCAAATAGGCCGGCACGAAACCGCCGGCCTGTGCGGCGCTCAGTGCGAGGCCCAGCGCCAGCGTGGCGAGGGCGTGGTTCAGGAGTCGCTTCATCAGTCCGCCGGCTCCAGATTGGGATGGCCAAGCGACACGGTCTGGCCTTCGGCCGGCTTCCATTCGCCCTGCAGCCGCCATTGCTTGGCTTGGTCTTCCAGCAGGATATACCAGTGGTTGGCTTGGACCGGCACCGCCGGCAGCGTGGCCTGGTAGAGATTGGGGCCGGCCTGGCGCATTTCCACCTGCTGATCGAAATCATCCTGGGCCGGGTGCACCATGCGCATGCTGATCACCGCCGGCAACGGCACCTTGCTGGTGGTGATCAAGCGCAGCGTGCGCTGGTCCGAGCCCACCATCAGCTGCGCGCTCAGGCCCATGTTGAAGGCCTGCTTGTCGCGGCGCAGCTCCATATTGATGGCCTTGCCCTTCTTGTAGTAGTCGTCGGTGACCAGGCCGTCATCGGTGCGGATCGCGGTGGCGAGGAACATCACGCCGACGATGACGGAAATCAGCGGCAGGCCGAACAGAATCCAGGGCCAGGGTTCGCGGTACCAGGGACGCGGAGCGGGGTGGGTGTGCTGCATGCATTACTCTCCGATGAAGCTGGACTTCTCTTCCACTTGCAGGGAAGGGTTGTTGATGGAGTCGATCAGGAAGCGGATCTCGTGGCTGCCCTTGGTCGCGTATTGCGGATCGGCCTGCACATGGACGGTGACATCGGTGTTGCCGGTGGCGGCCACCGCGATATCGCCGCGATCCGCCTGCACTTTCAGGCCGGGCAGACCCGTTGCTGTGATCCTGAAATGCTGCTTCTGTTCCGTTGTATTGATAATTTTAATGATATAAGTGTTTTCCAGCCAGCCGGCGTCGGTTTCTCGCACCAGCGAGGCGCGGTCGCGCAGCACATCCACCTTGAATGGCTTGCGCATCAGCATGGAGCCGATGGCGGTGGCGATCACGATGGCCAGCACCAGAGTGTACAGTATCACGCGCGGGCGCTTGAGCCGGGAAACAATGGCTTTCTCCGGGTATTTGCCTTCCAGCGCATTTTCCGTGGTGTAGCGGATCAGCCCGCGCGGATAAGCCATCTTGTCCATCACTTCGTCGCAGGCGTCGATACAGGCGGCGCAGCCTATGCACTCGTATTGCAGGCCGTTGCGGATGTCTATGCCTACCGGGCAGACTTGCACGCAGATGCTGCAGTTGATGCAGGAGCCCAGGCCCTGTTCCTTCGGGTCGCTGCCTTTCTTGCGCGCGCCGCGCGGTTCGCCGCGCTTTTCATCGTAGGAGATGATCAGAGTGTCGGCGTCGAACATCACGCTCTGGAAGCGCGCGTACGGGCACATGTATTTGCAGACCTGTTCGCGCATGAAGTTGGCCAGCAGATAGGTGAAGCCGGCGTAGAAGAACATCCAGAATGCTTCCCACGGTCCATAGTCGAAGCGCGGCGCGGCGGCGACCAGGTCGCGGATCGGGGTGAAGTAGCCGACCAGGGTGAAGCCGGTCCACAGCGAGAACACGATCATCAGCGCGTGCTTGGTGAATTTGATGCGGAATTTGCGCAAGCTCATCGGCGACTTGTCCAGCTTGATGCGCTTGTTGCGGTCGCCTTCCACCCATTGTTCTATCCACAGCATGATTTCGGTGTAGACCGTCTGCGGACAGGAGTAGCCGCACCACAGCCGGCCGGCGATGGTGGTCCAGGTGAACAGGCCGAAAGCGCAGCACATCAGCAGCGCGGCCAGGTAGACGAAGTCCTGCGGCCAGATGGTGAGGCCGAACAGGTGGAATTTACGCTCGATCAGGTCGAAGTGCAGCGCCTGGCGCCCGTTCCAGCTCAGCCAGGGCAGGCCGAGGAAGACCAGTTGGGTGCCGATGACGAACAGCACGCGCAGATTGTTGAACAGGCCTTTGGCCGCGCGCGGGTAAATCTTGGTATGCGATTCGTACAGAGAAACGGTCTCGCTATCGTCGGGCTGCTGGCCTTTAGGACGCGGCGGTTCCACCTTGATCGGGATTTCCTTGAGCGAATCGGACATGGGCGTTTCCTTCTCTGCGGATTTGACCAAGGCCATGGATGGCATGGACTTGGCGAAATGCGCGGCTGCGACAGTGGGCGAGATGTTATATGAAATTATATAACATCCGGGTGAAAGAATACTGCCCGCGTGAGCGGGCAGTATGTCGGTTCAGGCTTATTGCGGCGCCTTGGGGTTGTTGGACAAGCCCCAGACGTAAGCGGTCAGCAGATGCACCTTGCCTTCGCCCAGGAAGTCCTTCCAGGCCGGCATTTGGTTGTTGCGGCCGTTGGTGATGGTCTCGATGATGGTCTTCTCGCTACCGCCGTACAGCCAGTTGTTGTCGGTCAGATTGGGCGCGCCAAGCTGCTGGTTGCCCTTGCCGTCCGGACCGTGACAGGCGACGCAGACCGTGGCGAAGGTTTCCTTGCCGCGGGCGGCGCGCTCGGCGTCATGCTTGCGCTTGGACAGCGACAGCACGTAGTTGGCTACATCCTTGACCTTTTCCTCGCCGAAGGCGGCGCCCCAGGCCGGCATCTGACCGTGACGGCCTTCGGAGATAGTGGTGTGGATGTCCTTCACCTCGCCGCCCCACAGCCACTTGCTATCGGTCAGGTTGGGGAAGCCCTTGGCGCCGCGGGCGTCAGAGCCGTGGCACTGCACGCAGTAGGTCTGGAACAGGCGCTTGCCCATTTCCTGAGCCTTGGGGTCGGCGGCCACGGCCTTGACGTCCTGTTTCAGGAACTGGTCGTACAGCGGCTGATACTTGGCCTCCGCCTGCGCGCGCTCTTTCTTGTACTGGTCCACCGAGGTCCAGTTGAACACGCCTTTCCAGGTGCCGAGGCCCGGGTACAGGATCAGGTAGACCACGGCGAAAGCCAGGGTCACGTAGAACATCAGCATCCACCAGCGCGGCAGCGGATGGTTGTACTCGGAGAGGTCGCCGTCCCACACGTGGCCGGTGATCTCAACCTGTTCGCCCTTTTGCACCTTGATCTTGGATTGCGAGAAGACCAGATAGGTCAGCCAGATCAGGCCGCCCAGCACGATCACGGTAATCCAGATATTCCAGAATTCGCTCACGAAATCACTCATTTTCTTGCTCCGTTGGAAGCTTGATCTTGTTCTGCTTCCTGCACCTTGTCGTCGTCGAGGAAGGGCAGGTTGGCCGCGTCCTCATACCGGTTCTTGGAGCGCTTGCTGTAGGCGATGCCCAGCACCACGATGAAGAATGCAAAGCACACTACCGTGAACAGCGAGCGTCCGATGGTTACCCAGTCCATGGCTTAACGAACGTTTTTCAAGGCAAGGCCCAGGCCTTGCAGGTAAGCGACCAGCACGTCCATTTCCGACTTGCCTTCCACCTGGGCCTTGGCTTCGGTGATGTCTTTGTCGGTGTAGGGGACGCCAACCAAACGCAGAGCCTTCATCTTGGTCGGTACGCTGTCGGCGTCGGCCAGATTCTTGGCCAGCCACGGGAAGGCCGGCATATTCGACTCGGGAACCACGTCGCGCGGGTTGACCAGGTGCACGCGGTGCCATTCGTCGGAATAGCGGCCGCCCACGCGGGCGAGGTCGGGACCGGTGCGCTTGGAGCCCCACAGGAAGGGGTGGTCGTACACCGATTCGCCGGCCACCGAGTAGTGGCCATAGCGTTCGGTCTCGGCGCGGAACGGACGGATCATCTGGGTGTGGCAGGTGTGGCAGCCTTCGCGGATGTAGATGTCGCGGCCGGCCAGCTGCACGGCGGTGTAGGGCTTGACGCCGGCCACCGGCTGCGTGGTCGATTTCTGGAAGGCCAGCGGCAGGATTTCCACCAGGCCGGCGACGCTGACGACCAGCAGGGTGAACACGATCAGATAACCAACGTGCTCTTCGATCAGTTTTTGAATCTTATCCATGATGATTCCTTGCGCCTCAGTGAGCGTGGGCGGTGATGGCCGGGATCTTGGCGTCTACGGCACGGCCCGCGGTTACGGTGCGGAAGGTGTTGTAGGCCATCAGGAACATGCCGAGCAGGTACAGGAAGCCGCCGATCAGACGCACGAAGTGGTACGGATAGGTTGCCTTGACCGCTTCAACGAAGGCGTAGGTCAGGGTGCCGTCCGGGTTCAGCGCGCGCCACATCAGGCCCTGGGTCACGCCGGAGATCCACAGCGCGGCGATGTACAGCACCACGCCGACGGTGGCGAGCCAGAAGTGGGCTTCAACCAGTTTCAGGCTGAACATGGATTCGCGGCCGAACAGGCGCGGGATCAGGTAGTACAGGGAACCGATGGTGATGAAGCCAACCCAGCCCAGCGCGCCGGAGTGCACGTGGCCGATGGTCCAGTCGGTGTAGTGGGACAAGGCGTTGACGGTCTTGATCGACATCATCGGGCCTTCGAAGGTGGACATGCCGTAGAAGGACAGCGATACCACCAGGAACTTCAGCACCGGGTCGGTGCGCAGCTTATGCCAGGCGCCGGACAGGGTCATGATGCCGTTGATCATGCCGCCCCAGCTCGGAGCCAGCAGCACCAGGGAGAACACCATGCCGACAGATTGAGTCCAGTCCGGCAGGCTGGTGTAGTGCAGGTGGTGAGGACCCGCCCACATATAGGTGAAGATCAGCGCCCAGAAGTGCACCACGGACAGGCGATAGGAGTAAACCGGACGGCCGGCCTGTTTCGGGATGAAGTAGTACATCATGCCCAGGAAGGCGGCGGTCAGGAAGAAGCCCACGGCGTTATGGCCGTACCACCATTGCACCATGGCATCCACGGCACCGGAGTAGGCGGAGTAGGATTTCCACAGCGATACCGGCACGAAGGCGGAGTTGACGATGTGCAGCAGGGCCACGGCCAGGATGAAGGCGCCGTAGAACCAGTTGGCCACGTAGATGTGCTTGACCTTGCGGATGGCGATGGTGCCGAAGAAAACGATGGCGTAAACAACCCAGACCACTGCGATCAGCACTTTGATCGGCCATTCCAGTTCGGCGTATTCCTTGCTGGTGGTCAGGCCCAGCGGCAGGGTGATGGCCGCCAGCACGATCACCAGCTGCCAGGCCCAGAAGGTGAAGGCGGCGAGCTTGTCGGAGATCAGCCGGACATTACAGGTGCGTTGCACCACATAATAGGAGGTGGCGAACAGGCCGCAACCGCCAAAGGCGAAGATGACCGCGTTGGTGTGCAGCGGACGCAGGCGGCCGAAGTGGAACCAGGGCCCGAAGTTCAATTCGGGCCATACCAGTTGGGCCGCAATGATGACGCCCACCAACATGCCGACAATGCCCCACACGACGGTCATGATGGCAAATTGGCGCACCACCTTATAGTTATAAGTGGATTGCGTTTCCATTTAGGGTTTTCTCCAAGGTTGCTAACTCAGAACGTGACATATCTATCCATCGACGGCTTGAAAGTCCGGGCGACTGTCCCAATCTGTACTGATGTGACTGTGTCCAGGCGAAGCCGCAGGGAAAACGACTTTTTTAAAATCAAGCGCTTGACCCGTATCGCAGCGGTTCCGATGTCTGTATTAGCAGTTCATCCCGCATTGCGATAGCGCAATTTCCCCATTTAGTTAACCCGGCATTCTAAATCAATTACCCATATCGGGCCAGTTTGGAAGCCTGGGGAGGTCGCTTTCCCTATTTGTCTTTTTTATGTCTCAAGCGAGCGCAACAGTTCTTGCAAATACTGTTGCTACTGGCGAGATTGTATTGTCTATCGGGCTTGCCTTCTTGACCTGGATCAAAATGTCATAAAACGCGGCGTATCCGCGCAGGAAGTGCTAAAATCAGAAGGTTTTGCAACGATTACAGGCAAATCTGCTCATGACCGTTCCCGTTCGCTACACAATACTCCCTTGCGACCCGGCGGCGCATCTTTTCGAGGTCGCCGTCATCGTGTCCCGGCCCGCCAAGAAGGGCCAGCAGTTCGTGCTGCCGGCGTGGATTCCCGGCAGTTACATGATTCGGGAGTTCTCCAAGCATATTGTTGAAATCCGCGCGGAATCCGGCGGGAAAACGGTGGAACTGGTCCAGCTGACAAAAAACAGCTGGCAAGCCGCGCCGGTCAAGGGCGCGCTGACTTTGCGCTACAAGGTTTATGCATTTGATCTGTCGGTTCGCGGCGCCTATCTGGACGAACAACGCGGCTTCTATAACGGCACCAGCGTGTTCCTGGCGGTGGAAGGCTATGAGAGCGACCCCTGCTCTGTGCAGATACTGCCGCCGGAAGGCAAGGCCTATGCCGGCTGGAAGGTGGCGACCAGCCTGCCTGCGCGCGGCGCCGACAAGAAAACCGGCTTTGGCGGCTACCAGGCCGCCTGTTACGACGAGTTGATCGACCACCCGGTGGAACTGGGCGAGTTCGAAAGCGTCAGCTTCAAAGCCTGCGGCGTGCCGCATGAGTTCGTCGTCTCCGGCCGCTTCCGCGCCGATCTCAAGCGCCTGGCGCGCGACGCCAAGAAAATCTGCGAATACCAGATCAAGCTGTTCGGCGAACCGGCGCCGTTCGAGCGCTACGTGTTCATGCTCTTCGTCGGCAAGGACATCTACGGCGGGCTGGAGCACCGCGCGTCCACCGCGCTGGTGGCCAACCGCGACGATCTGCCGCAACAGGGCGTCGAGGACATCGGCGACGGTTATCTGAAACTGCTGGGCCTGATCAGCCACGAATACTTCCACAGCTGGAACGTCAAGCGGATGAAGCCGGCGGCGTTCACCCCCTATGATCTGAACCAGGAAGGCTATACCCGCTTGCTGTGGGCCTTCGAGGGCATTACCTCCTATTACGACGACTTGAGCCTGGTGCGCTGTGGTCTGATCGACGAGAAGCGCTACCTGGGCCTGCTGGCGGAAACCGTCAGCGGAGTCGAGCGCGGCGCGGGCCGTCTGAAGCAGACACTGGAGCAGTCCAGCTTCGAAGCCTGGACCAAGTACTACCGGCAGGACGAAAACAGTCCCAACAGCATCGTCAGCTATTACACCAAGGGCGCGCTGGCCGCGCTGGCGCTGGACCTGACCATCCGTCGCGACAGCCAGGGCCGCCAGTCGCTGGACGATGTGATGCGCGCGCTGTGGCGCAAATGGCTGGACGACGGCAAGGGCCTGGCCGAGGACGAGTGGGAAAGCCAGGCGCAAGCCGCCACCGGACTGGATCTCACGGCCTTCTTCGACCATGCGCTGCGCAGCGTCAAGCCGCTGCCGCTGGCCGAGCTGCTGGCAACCCAGGGCGTGGAGCTGCGCTTCGAGCCGGCGGCCAATGCCGGCGACCGCGGCGGCCTGGCGCTGAGCGGCAAGCCGGCACCCGCCAGCCTGGGCGTCAAGGCGGTGGCCGAGGCCCCGGGCGTGCTCGTGCTCAATGTCTACGATGGCGGCGCGGCGCAACGCGCCGGCGTGTCCGGCGTCGCTGTGATCGTGGCCATAGACAAGCTCAAGGCGGTGGATCTGGACAAGGCGCTGGCGCGCTATCA
>NZ_JAJOHW010000049.1 GCF_021129195.1 Chromobacterium aquaticum
GCCGCGCTGTGGCCGGAGCTGGACGTGGCGGCGGTGCTGGGCGACGGCGTGGCGGCGCTGGCCGCGATCAACCGGCTGCGGCCGGATTTCGCCTTTCTCGACATCCGCATGCCTGGTCTCAGCGGCGTGCAGGTGGCGCAGGGCGTGGCCGGCACGCGGGTGGTCTTCGTCACCGCTTACGACGCGTTCGCGCTGCAGGCCTTTGACGCCGCCGCCGCAGATTACCTGCTCAAGCCGCTGGACGAGGCGCGTCTGCTCAAGTGCATCGCGCGGCTGCAACAGACCCATGGCGCGCCGCCGCCGGCTCCGCCCGCGCTCGCGACGCCGCGGCTGCACTGGATCACCGCCGGCCTCGGCGACAGCAAGCGGCTGATCGCCGCCGGCGAGGTGGTGTATTTCAAGGCCAGGGACAAATACACCGAGGTGGTGACCGTGGAGGAAAGCCATCTGATCCGCATGTCGCTGCGCGAGCTGGCGGCGCGGCTGGACCCGGACGGCTTCGCCCAGATCCACCGCGGTCTGATCGTCAATCTCGCCCAAGTGCTGTCGATAGAGCTGGACCTGCTCGGCCGCTGCAGCCTGCGGCTTAAATCGCGGCCGGAAACGCTGCCCTTGAGCCGCGGCTACGCGCAGCGCTTCAAGGCGATGTGAGGGAGTGATCGGTTTGTCCGGGCTGGGCGCGTGGTCTATCGTGAGAGCAGAAAACCTGTTCTAAAGTCTGCCGCGCGTCATGAGACCTTGCACGGCGAGTTCCGCTGAGAAATGCCCATGTGCCGAATGCGCATGCCGCTTTCCCGGCCGTTTTCGCCGCTTGTCGGATCGTGGATAGCGTCCGATCACACCGCGGCAGCTCCCGAGACGAGGCCGATAATTGATTGATCCCAAACCAGGCAGACGGCGCCTCCAGGCTCTCTTCGCCGCTCCGTACCGCCGCATCGGGCTGAGCGTCCTGATACCCCTGTTGGCGCTGTCGCTGCAATGGCCGTTATGGGACTGGATGCGGCCCTATGCCTGGTTCCTGTTCTATCCGGCGGTGTTTTTGTCCGCGGCGTTGGGCGGGCTGGAGGGCGGCTTGATCGCCACCGCGCTGTCGGTGTTCATCGTCTGGTATTTATTCATCCCGCCGCAATGGAGCTTTGCCATTACCAAGCCGGCGGACGCGGTGTCCATCGCCATGTTCTCCCTGTGCGGCGTCATGCTGAGCCTGTTCAGCCAAGGCCTGATCAGCCGCCGCTCCCGCGTGGCCGAGGACGAGCTGACGCGCCAGCAAGCCTTGCTGCGCGCCATCATCGACAACTCCACCGCCATCATCTTCGTCAAGGACGACGCAGGGCATTATCTGCTGACCAATCAACGTTACCCGGAATTGTTCCATCTCGACGCCGACGCCATGCGCGGCCTGCGCGACGAAGACCTGTTCCCGGCGGAGGTGGCGGCCAATCTGCGCCGCGCCGACCAGGAAGTGATACGCAGCGGCCAGGCGCGCGAATACGAGGAAACCGTGCCGCTGAGCGATGGGACGCATACCTATCTGGTGCTCAAGTTCCCCTTGCTCGATGCCCATGGCCAGGTTTACGCGGTATGCGGCATTGCTTCCGACATCAGCGCGCGCAAGCAGGTGGAAGCGGAGCAGGGGCAGCGCGAAGAACTGCTGCGGGAAATGAGCGCGATTGCCCAAGTGGGCGGCTGGTGGTTCGATCCGGCCAGCGGCAACGGCGGCTGGACCTCGGAAGTGGCGCGTATTCACGACCTGCCGGTCGACGCGCCCGTCAATACCCGGCTGGGGCTGGGTTTTTTCCATGGTGAAGACCGGCGGCGCATCGAAACGGCGGTGCGCCGGGTGGTGACCGACGCGGAACCCTATGACCTGGAACTGCAACTGATCAGCGCCAGCGGCCGCCGCAAATGGGTGCGCACCTCCGGGCGGCCGGTGCTGGAAAACGGCCGGGTGGTGTCGGTGCGCGGCGCGATGCAGGACATCTCCGACCGCAAGGCGATGGAGAACGCCTTGCAGGAAAGCGAGGAAAGGTTGCAGCTGTTCATCGAACACGCGCCGGCGGCGCTGGCGATGTTCGATTGGGGCATGCGCTATCTGGCGGCCAGCCGCCGCTGGCTGGAGGATTACCGGCTGGATGGCGCCATCATCGGCCGCTGCCATTACGATGTGTTTCCGGAAATCCCTGAATCCTGGCGGCTCGTGCATCGCCGCGCGCTGGATGGCGAGGTGATCCGCCAGGAAGAAGAGCGCTTTGCGCGTCAGGACGGCTCCGTCCAGTGGCTGTGCTGGGAAGTGCGGCCTTGGCATGGCCGCGATGGCGCCATCGGCGGCATCGTCATCTTCACCGAGGACATCACCGCGCGCAAATTGATGGAAGAAGACCGCCATCGGCTGGCGGAGGCCTTGGATCAGTCGGCGCAGCCGGTGGTGATGACGGACGCGGCCAGGCGCATTCTCTACGTCAACGCCGCTTTCGGCGAACTGATGGGCTATCCGCTGGACGAATTGGTCGGCTCCTCGATCGCCCGCTTCATCCCGGACGATCCATCGCGGCGGGAAGAAAGAGCGCGGCTGGAGCAGCAGGTGATAGAGCAGGGCCGTTGGACCGGAGAACTGGTGCGCGTCGCCAGCGACGGCGAAGTGATACCGGTCTACGCTTCCATCACCGCGATGCATGACTTGTCCGGAATCTTCTGCGGCTTCTTCGGCACCTACAACGATTTGCGGCCGCTGCGCGAGAAAACCCGGGAACTGGCCAGCGCCGAAGCGCGCTATCGCCGCGTGTTGGACCACGCCGCCGACGCGGTGCTGGTGGCCGATGCCGATGGCCGCTACCAGTACGTCAATCTGCAGGCCTGCCAGCTGCTGGGCTATGAGGAAGCGGAAATTCTGGGACGACGGGTCGGCGAGTTCAGCGCCGAAGCGCGGTCGGCGGATTCCAGGGCGCTGTTCCAGCGGCTGCTGTCCAATGAGCAATTGAGCGCCGAAATGCTGCTGCGGCGCAAGGACGGTAGCGAAGTGCCGGTGGAGGTGAACGCGATCCGGCTACCGGACGGCAGCATTTACGGCGCCTTCCGCGATATCACGCTGCGGCGGCAGGCGGCGGAGCGGATCCGCCAGCTGTCGATGGCGGTGGAGCAAAGCCCGGAATGCATCGTCATCACCGATCTGGACGCCCGGATCGAGTACGTCAACGAGGCCTTCGTCCGCAATACCGGCTATAGCCGCGACGAAGTGATAGGGCGCACGCCGGACCTGCTCCAGTCCGGCAATACGCCGCGGCAGACCTTTGTCGAGTTATGGGCGGCGCTGCGGGCCGGCAAGCCGTGGAAGGGCGAACTCTATAATCGGCGCAAGGACGGCAGCGAATACGTGGACTTCGCCCATATCGCGCCGATCCGCCAGCCGGATGGCCGGATCAGCCATTATCTGTCGCTGCAGGAGGACATCAGCGAGAAAAAACAGCTGGGGCGGGAATTGGACCTCTATCGTCATCACCTGGAAGACATGGTGGCGACGCGCACCGCCGAGGTGCGCGCCACCAGCGCCAAACTGCAGATCACCCAGTTCGCGATGGACAGCGTGGGCATCGGCATTCACTGGCTGGACGCGGCCAGCGGGCGGCTGATCTACGTCAACCGCTACGCGGCGGAACTGCTGGGCTATGGCGTGGAAGACATGCTGCGCCTGCATGTGTCGGACATCGATCCCAAGCTCACGCCGCAGGCCTATGCCGACATGATGCAGACGCTGCGCGGCCAGCGCCACGCCCAGTTTGAAACCTGGCAGCGCACCCGCGACGGCAACTCGGTGGCGGTGGAAATGACCTGCTACTACCTGCCGGGCGAATCCGAAGAGCCGGAAAAGATCATTGCTTTTGTCACCGACATCACCCGGCGCAAGGACACCGAACAGGCGCTGGTGCGCGCCAAGGAAGCGGCGGAAACCGCCAATGTGGCCAAGAGCGCCTTCGTTGCCAATATGAGCCATGAGATCCGCACGCCGCTGAACGCCATCATCGGCTTCACCCATTTGCTGATGCGCGCCCAGCCGCGGCCGGAGCAGCAGAGCAAACTGGAAAAAGTATTGGTGGCCAGTGGCCATCTGCTCACCATCATCAACGACATCCTGGACCTGTCCAAGATCGAGGCCGGCAAGCTGGCGCTGGAACAGACCGATTTCTCCATCGGCATGCTGTTCGACCATGTTCGCTCGCTGATCGGCGAATCGGCCCAGGCCAAGGGGCTGCGCGTGGAAGTGGATTGCGCCGCCGTGCCGGCATGGCTGCGCGGCGATCCCACGCGCTTGCGTCAATCGCTGCTCAATTACGCCGGCAACGCGGTCAAGTTCACCGAACAGGGCACGGTGACGCTGCGGGCCCGCCTGCTGGGCCAGCAGGGCGAGAAGCGGCAACTGCGTTTCGAAGTGGAAGACACCGGCATCGGCATCCCGGCCGCCAAGCTGTCCGGCCTGTTCCAGGCCTTCCAGCAAGCGGACGACTCCACCACGCGCCGCTACGGCGGCACCGGGCTGGGGCTGGCGATCACCCAGCGGCTGGCGGCGCTGATGGGCGGAGAAGTCGGCGTGGACAGCCGGGAGGGCCAGGGCAGCACCTTCTGGTTCACCGCCTGGCTGGAACTGGGTGAAAAGCATGTGGCCGCGGCGGCGGAAGAGGCGAGCGAGACGGAAGCGCAACTGCGCCGCCGCGCCGCCGCCAAGGTGCTGGTGGTGGAAGACGACGCCATCAACCAGGAAGTGGCGCTGTGGATGTTGGGCAGCGTTGGCCTGAAGGCGGACCTGGCGCGCAATGGCCGCGAGGCGGTGGAGAGCGTCGCCGCCACCCGCTACGACCTGATCCTGATGGATGTGCAGATGCCGGAGATGGACGGCCTGGAAGCAACGCGCCTGATCCGCGAGCTGCCGGGGCGGCGGGACACTCCGGTGCTGGCGATGACCGCCAACGCTTTCGATGAAGATCGCAAGCATTGTCTGGCGGCGGGGATGAACGACTTCGTCGCCAAGCCGGTGGATCCGGAACAGTTGTTCGGCATGCTGCTGAAATGGCTGCCGATGCCGGAGAACGGCGCGTATCCGCTCGAACCGTCGTTGCCGCCTGGCGCGGCGCGGCGCGCCCTGCTGATGGCGCTGCCAGGGCTGGACCTGGAAGCGGGCCTGCGCATGGTGGGCGATCTGACGCGGCTGGAGCGGCTGCTGCATAAATTCGTGCCGGCGCATCAACAGGACATGGCGCGGCTGGAACAATTGCTGGCGGCGGGCGAACTGGACGAAGGCCGGCACATCGCCCACGCGCTCAAGGGCGCGGCGGGCTCACTGGGCCTGACTCGCGCCCAGGCGGAGGCCGCCGCGCTGGAGGCCGCCCTGCGGCTGGGCCAGTCGGGGCCGGAACTGGCCGCCTTGATCCAGTCCCTGGACCATGGCCTGAAACAGCTGGGCGCAGCGCTGGAAGCGCTGCCCAAGGCCGAGACGGTGGCGGCCGAACCCGACGGCGAGGCGCCGCCGGATGCGCCGACGGTACTGGTGGTGGATGACAATCCGGAAGTGCTGCAAGTGGTGAGCGAGATGTTGAGCCCGCGCTACCGGGTGAGCACGGCCGCTGCCAGCCAGCGCGGCCTGCTGACGGCGACGCAGCAGCCGCCCGACCTTATCCTGCTCGACGTGATGATGCCGGAACTGGACGGCTACGGCGTGCTGCGCGCGCTGCGCGGCCAGGCCGCCACCTGTGAAGTGCCGGTAATCTTCCTGACCGCGCTGGACGCGCCCGGCGACGAGGAGAAAGGACTGGAACTGGGCGCGGTCGACTACATCGCCAAGCCCATACGGCCATCCCTGTTGCTGGCGCGGGTGCAAGCCCAATTGGAATTGAAGGCGGCGCGCGATGCATTGCGCCATCAGAACGCCAGGCTGGAAGCGGAAGTGGCGCGGCGGATGGCGGAAAACGAGCTAATCCTCAACTCCGCGGCGGAAGGCATTTTCGGCATCGATATCGATGGCGTCATCCGCTTCATCAACCCCGCCGCCGCCGCGATGCTGGGTTACCACGAAACAGAACTGCTGGGCCGAGACGCCGGCGCCTGTCTCAGCGTGGCGGACGAGACGGCGGATGGCCCGCTGCGCGCGATGCTGCGTTCCGGCCAGGAAGCACGAGCTTGCGAGGACGCGTTCCGGCACAAGGACGGCAGCGCGCTGCCGGTGGAATTCTCCGCCGTGCCCATGCATAGCGGCGGCCTGCAACTGGGGGCGGTGGTGTCCTTCACCGACATCCGCGAACGCCAGCGCTACATCCAGCAATTGGAGCGGCAGTCCAATTTCGACGAATTGACCGGGCTGCCCAACCGCAACCTGCTGCGCGATCGGCTAAGCCAGGCGTTGCGCAGCTGCCGGCGGGAACAACACCGGCTGGAAGTGCTGGCGCTCAATCTCAATCGCTTCAAAGGCATCAACGACACCCTGGGCCGCGAAGCCGGCGACGACTTGCTGCGCCAACTGGCGCAGCGGCTGGAAGGCATTGCCAAGGCGGACACGCTGGCGCGGCTGGGCGGAGATGAATTCATCCTGTTCAGCCAGGGCGAGATGGCCGGCGCCGCGTTGGCCCAGGCGGTGCTGAAGCTGCTGGCCGAGCCGTTCGAAGCCGCGGGGCGGGAAGTGTTTCTGTCCGGCAGCATCGGCATAGCAGTCTTCCCCAAGGATGGGCGCAACGGCGACGACCTGCTGCGCAACGCGCTGGCGGCGGTTTACCAGGCCAAGGGCGTGGGCGGTTACGGCGTGCGCTATTACGCGGCGGAAATGAACGCGCGCTCGCTGGAATTGCTGGAACTGGAGAACGACTTGCGCCGCGGGCTGACGCGAGACGAACTGGTGCTGCACTTCCAGCCCCAGGTTAAGCTGCACGGCGGCGAGCTGTTCGGCTGCGAGGCGCTGGTGCGCTGGCAGCACCCGCGCCATGGGCTGCTGCTGCCTGCCGAATTCATTCCGCTGGCGGAAGCCAGCGGGCTGATCGTGCCGCTGGGCGAATGGGTGCTACGCGCCGCCTGCGCGCAGGCCAAGGCCTGGCAGGACGCCGGGCTGCCGCCGGTGACGATGTCGGTGAACGTGTCCGCTCATCAGTTCGCGGCGATGGATGTGTGCGAACTGACGCGCAGGGTGCTGGTGGACACCGGGCTGGCGCCGGAATGGCTGGAACTGGAGCTGACCGAAAGCGCGATGATGGCCGACTCGGAAGCCTTTGTGCGCGCCACCCAGCAGTTGAAGGCACTGGGCATCATGCTGACCATAGACGACTTTGGCACCGGCTTCTCCTCGCTCAGCTATCTCAAGCGCCTGTCGCTGGACCGCTTGAAGATAGACCAATCCTTTGTCCGCGACCTGGATTGCGATCCGAACAGCGCCTCCATCGCCACCGCCATCCTGTCGCTGGCGCGCGGCTTGAAGCTGGCGGTGATCGCCGAGGGCGTAGAAACCGAAGCGCAGGCGGCGTTTTTGCGCGGGCGCGGCTGCGACGAAATGCAGGGTTTCTATTTCAGCCGGCCGCAGCCGGCGCCGGCCTTCGCCCAAATCTTGCGCGAAGGCCGGCGGCTGGACTGCGGCGACGAAGCGACCGCCGCGTCCAAGCTGGTGTTGCTGGGTGAGCCGAGCGCGATCCAGGCCGCGTTGGCCGGCACGCTGGAACGCGACGGCTGCCAGGTGCTGGCCGCCAGCAGCGAAAGCGAGGCGCTGGCCTGGCTGGTGCGCCAGGATGCCGGCGCGGTGATCGCCGACATCCGCTCCGCGCAGATGGATGGCCTGGCCTTCCTGGACCGGGTCCGCGCCCAACACCCACATTGCGTGCGCATCGTGCTGACCGATCGCGCCGCGACGCCGGACGAGGCGGATCCGACGCGGCGCTAGCATTGCCAGCAATGGCATAAGCCGGTCAGATTTCCGGTGGAAATGCAACTTGGCGCGCAATTTTGAGTCAATCATCAGGCTAAAGTCATCATTTCTCGATGGTTGACGACCGCGCTTGGCCGTCAACCGGGCGCGGCGGGCCGGCGCCGGCGCGTCCAAGACGCTGAAGGTTTTTCCATGAACATTCCTCTGGGCATCATCGAAGGTTTTTACGGCAAACCCTGGAGCTGGGCGCAGCGGGCGCGCGTCGCCGCCATGCTGTCGGCGCACGGCTATCGCTTCTACCTGTACGCGCCCAAGGCGGACGCTTATCTGCGCCGCCAGTGGCAGCAGGACTATCCGCCGGAATGGGAGGCGCAACTCAGCGAGTTCGCCGCCCACTGTCAGCATCACAGCGTCAGCTTCGGCATCGGGCTCAGCCCCTACCAGGCTTATCTGAATTTCGACGACGAGGCCAAGCGCGCGCTGACGCGCAAGCTGACCCAGCTGCAGCGGCTGGGCATGCGCCAACTGGCCATCCTGTTCGACGATATGCGCGGCGACCTGCCCGACCTGGCCGAACGCCAGGCCGAGATCGTCGCCTGGGTCAGCCAGCGCTGCGAAGTGGAACGGCTGCTGGTCTGTCCCAGCTATTACTCCAGCGATCCGGTGCTGGACCGGGTGTTCGGCCAGCGTCCGGCCGGCTATCTGCAGCAACTGGGCCAGTGGCTGGCGCCGGACATCGACATCTTCTGGACCGGCGAGGAAGTCTGCTCCCGTGAAATCTCCCCCGGCCACCTGCTGCAAGTGGGCAAATGGCTGGGCCGCAAGCCGGTGCTGTGGGACAACTACCCGGTGAACGACGGCGCGCGCATGTCGCAATACCTGCATCTGCGCGGCTTCACCGGGCGGCCGGTGGCCAATGCCGAACTGCTGGCCGCGCATGGGGTGAACCCGGCGCTGCAAGCGGAACTCAGCCTGATTCCGGCGCTGACGCTAGCGGACAGCTACCGCTTGGGGCCGCGTTATCAATACGGCGCCTCGATGCGCCGCGCCGCGCAGGCGGTGGCCGGCGAGGCGCTGGCCGACATGCTGTGGCACGATCTGCTGGCCTTGCAGGACATCGGCCTGGACCGCTTGGGCGAGCGCGCGGCCGAGCTGCGCGGCCGCTATGCGGCGCTGGAACACCCCTGCGCGCGCGAAGTGGTGGCCTGGCTGGATGGCGAGTATCGGATCAGCGAGCTTGAGGTGCAAACTCAGTAATGGCTACGCAGCGTTACATGCCTTTACAACTGACCCACAGACGGGGCCGTCCGGCGCGCCTAGGATACGCAGCAAGGAAACACCAAACTTGGCGTCACGGCAGCACAGAGCAGACGGACGCCCCCCTGACCCGACTGGAGAATGTCATCATGAAAAAACTGAGCCTGATCGCCCTGTCCGCCGTTTTCGCCCTGAGCTCCGCCGCCGGTTTCGCCGCCGAAGCCGCCAAGCCCGCTTCCGCGCCGGCCGCCAAGACCGCGCCGGCCGCCAAGAAAGCTCCGCACAAGGCAATGAAGAAGCACGCTTCCGGCGCCGCGCAGAAAGCCCAGGCCGCCAAGTCCGAGGCTTCCGCCCCGGCCAAGGCCGCCAAGAAAGCGGCTCCGCACAAGAAGCACGCGGTGAAGAAAACCCACAAGCAAGCCGCGTCCGCTCCGGCGCAAAAAGCCCAGGCCGCCAAGGCCGAAGCCTCCGCTCCGGCCAAGGCCGCGAAGAAGCCGGCGCAGCACAAGAAGCACGCGGTGAAGAAGTCTCACAAGAAGGCCGCGGCTTCCGCAGCCAAATAAACCGGAACAGTTAAGCCGGAAACGGTTAAACTGGATAACGGATAAGCAGGAAACAGTCAGCCGGATCACGGTCCGGCTGAACCAAAGAGGACGCGCACAGCGCGGCCCAAACGGGGACGAAGGGAGGCGATGCCTCCCTTTTTTGCGTTTATCAGTGCCGCCGTTGCGCGCGGCGCGCCTCCAGCCATGTGCGCAGGGTCTGCGCATCGTGCAACTGGTGCTGGCAGTCGAGATGACGATAAACCCGGACCCGGCGCGCGCCCAGCCACAGCATATGCTCCAGGTAGTTGAAGAAGCCGATCCAGTGGCCGCGCTGGCTGAGGTCGCTGAAGTCGATGTCGCGGGCGATGCGGCTGAGCAGGCCGGAGCCGACGTATTCCGGGTTGTCCTTCAACCATTGCAGCAGATGGGCGGCGCATTCTCGGCCATAAGCGCGGGCAAGCGCGTGGTTTTCCGAGGCGGCGGGCATTTGCCAGTAATGAGGGTAGTCGCGGGAAGGCAGATAGCGGACGAAGGGGAGCAGGGCTTCCTGTTGTTCGCGGGCGGCCAGTTTGTAACGGCGGCGTGAGGGGAGGGTGTAAGACATGGTGTTTCTCCTGCTGTGACACAAGATAAACCACCTGCCGGGTGAGGCTGAGGTATGAGGCAGGCGCGTGGCAGGATTGGCGTACCGGAAACGATAAAACCGGCGAGCGCATAGCACTCTCCCACCACGAGCCTGCCCGTCAGGGCACTGCTATGGTGCGCGGCTGTCGGATCACAGCCGCTTTTTTATCGTTTAACGAGACGCCAATCCCGTGTGCCGCATGTGGGCGGCAACGTGGGGATTGTTGCCGAGAGCGGGAATGGGGTCAAGGTAACGCGGCGGCTTTAGCCGTAAGAGCCTGTTTACGCTCTGCTGCGCGTTGTGAGACATCACACGGTGAGTACGCCTTCGAAATGCTCATGTACCGCTTGTACATTCCGCTTTCTCAGCCATTTTCGCCTTGTCTCGCCTTAGCTCGCGAGATCGTAAACAGGTTCTTAGCCCGTGGCCGGCGTGGCGGTGGGCGCCTGGACGGTATTGAGCAGCGGCGCGCGCGGATCGAGGCGGTCCTGCCAGAAACGGCGTTCCAGCTCCGCCGCCGGCAGCGGCTTGCAGAACAGATAGCCTTGCAGGGTATCGCAGAACATATAGGTCAGCGCCGTGGCCTGCTCGTCGGTTTCCACGCCTTCCGCCACCACCTTGAGTTGCAGCGAATGAGCCAGCGCGATGATGGCCCCGGTCAGCGTCATCGCGTCCTGATCGTCCAGCATCGCGCGGACGAAGGACTGGTCGATCTTCAATTCCTGGGTGGGCAGCTTGGCCAGATAGGACAGCGAGGAATAACCGGTGCCGAAATCGTCGATGGCGATGCCCACTTGCATATCGCGGATGCGGCGCAGCGTTTCGCCGCAGGTGTCCAGATTGTCCAGCACCACGGTTTCGGTGATTTCGATGTCTATGCCCGGCACCGCGGCGCCTTGGCTCAGCGCGCGCCGCAGTTGATCGGCGAAATCCACTTGCCGCAATTGCAGCGGCGACACGTTGACCGCGATGCGCGGCGCCGGGTAGCCGGCTTCCAGCCAACGGCGATGATCGCGCGCCGCTTGTGCCAGCGCCCAGGCGCCCACTTCCAGGATCAGGCCGGTTTCCTCCAGCAGCGGGATGAATTGCGCCGGCGACACCAGGCCCCGTTCCGGGCTTTGCCAGCGCAGCAGCGCTTCCACGCCGACGATCTGCCGCGATACCGCGTCCACCTTGGGTTGGTAGTAGAGCACGAATTCCTTGTGTTCCAGCGCCAGGCGCAGCCGGTTTTCCAGCTCCAGCGTCACCGCGGCGCGCTCGCTCATTTCCTGGCGATAGAACAGGTAGCGCTCATTGGTGTTCTGCGCCAGCTTGAGCGCGGCTTCGGCGTTTTCCAGCAGGCTTTCCGCGTCGGCGCCGTCTTCCGGGTAGGTGGCGATGCCGAATTTGGCCGATACGCGCAATTGCTTGTCCAGGATGGCGATGGGCTGGATCACGCAGCGCTCCTGCAATTGCATCACCTGGCGCGCGATGTCTTCCTCGCTCTTGACCTCGGGGAAGATCAGCGCGAAGCGGTCTATCTTGACGCAGGCCAGCAGCCGGGCTTCCTCGGTGAAGGATTCCAGCCGCGCCGCCAGCAGGCGCAGCACTTGGTCGCCGGCCCAGCGGCCGTAGACATCGTTGATGGACTTGAAGTGCTCGATGTCGAGGAAGACCACCGCCAGGCGTCGCTGCTCGTGATGGTTGGCGCTGATCTGCTGCGCCAGGCGCTCGTGGAATAGGCTGCGGTTGGCCAGGCCCGGCAGCGGCAGCGGCAGGCAGGCCAGCGAACGGATGCCTTGCGCCAGCAATTGTTCACACGTCAGGTTGGGCAGCGGCGCGCCCAATTGATTGCAGACGATGTTGCCGCCGCTGGCGATGGCGGTGGCCGACACTTGCAGCAGCCCGTCGGGGTCCGGCGCCGGCTCGGTCTGGCCGTGCAGCGCGGCGAGGCGATGCTGTTCGTCGTCTTGTTCCAGCAGGCTGATCCAGGCCAGTTTGAACGCGCCGCTGTCCACGGCGATGCGGCAGGCCTCGCGGAACAGCTCCTGGCGTTCATGGCAGCGCACGATCAGCATATTGATGCCGCTGAGGATGGCGTAGACGCGGTTCAGCCTTTCTATGCGTTGGCGCAGCAGCGAATGCTGCAGGGTGATGGCCAGCTGCTGGGCGAAGGCGCGCGCGATTTCCTGGTGTTCGAAGCCATTGTTGGCCACGGTCAGGAACGCCAGGTTCAGCGAGCCCAGCAATTGACCTTCCGCCATCAGCGGCAGCCGCAGATAGGCGCGCACGCCGTGGCTGCGCAGCCATTTGACCAGCGCCGGTGGCTGCGTCAGCGTGGTGATGTCATGGATGCTGCTGGGCTGGCCGCGCTTGAGCAGTTCCAGATCGTTGAGGCCGTAGCTGGAGAAGGGGAAGCGGCTGTCGGGCGGGATTTCGTCCTTGGCCTCGCATTCCAGCGCCAGGAACACGGTTTCCTCGCGCCGCCAGTCGAACATCGTCGCCGATGCGCCCCAGAACGGCACCAGCTGCGCCAGCATGCGCAGCGCTTCCTGCGCGGTCTGTTGCGGGCTGGCGGCGGAAAGCAGGGTCAGTCCCATGTCGCGCAGCGATTCCAGTTGCTGAGTATGGCGTTGCAGCGCCTGTTCGGTTTTCAGGCGCTCGCTGATATCGCGCATGATGGCGGTGTAATACTTGCGACCGGCCACTTCCAGCTGCGACACCGAGGCCTCGGCGCTGAATTCGCTGCCATCGGCGCGGCGGCCGCGCACGCCGCCGGCCGGCGCCAGGCTGCGGCTGACC
>NZ_JAJOHW010000050.1 GCF_021129195.1 Chromobacterium aquaticum
ACAATATCCGCGCGGTGGCCGGCGCGGCGGCGGAGCAGGCCGAGGCCAACCGCGACGTGGCCGGCAATATGGAGCAGGTGGCGGGCCTGGCCGGGCAGACCCGGGCCACCGCGCTGGAGGCCGAGGCCGAGGTCAAGGCGCTGGAGACGCTGGCGACCGGGCTGCGTCAGGCCGCGGCCAGCTTCAGGCTCTAGCGCCGCCGCCGGCCGCAGATGGTAAACTGCCGGCCATCGCGACTGAATGAAACAGGATGGATACCTTGTCGGCAAACACTATGGATAACCGTTCCGCGGCGCCTCAAGAACCGCTGGATCCCACGCCGGTATTGGCGCGGCTCTTGGCCGCCCATGGCCTGCCTTGCCAGGAGGCCAAGGGCTGGCTGCTGCCGCATGGCCAACTGCCGGCGATGGGCGCGCACTGGACGCCGGGCGAGAACAACGGCCGGCTGGATGTCCATGTGTTGCTGGACAACGATGTCCGCATGATGGAAAGCTTCGCCGGCCTGGGCGCGGGCCAGCAGGGGCTGGACGACGC
>NZ_JAJOHW010000051.1 GCF_021129195.1 Chromobacterium aquaticum
GCGGTGGCCGGCCGCGCCGGCGGCGCGCCCATCTTCGCGGTGGCCGGCTTCGCCAAGGGCGGCGCGCGCATCGTCGCCGCCAAGGACAGCGGCATCAAGAGCGTCAAGGATTTGAAGGGCAAGAAGGTGGGCGTGGCGCGCGGCGGCGCGCAGGAATTGCTGCTGGCGGCGGAACTGGCCAAGTACAAGCTCAGCTGGTCCGACAAGCCGGGCAAGGATGTGCAGGTGATCTACATGCCCTTCGCCGATTTGAACCAGGCCCTGATGGGCAAGCAGATAGACGCGATGAGCCAGTCCGAGCCGCAATCGTCCCAGGCCATCAACAAGGGCTTCGGCGTGGAAGTGCTGAAGCCTTACGACACCCCGCTGGGCGAGCCCATCCGCACCCTAGTGATGACAGAGAAGATGTACAAGGAGCGCCGCGGCGTGGCGGAACGCTTGATCAAATGCTTCGTGGAGGCCACCAATACCTTCATCAAGAACCCCAAGCTGGCGGAAAAATACGTGCGCGAGAATATGTTCAAGAATCAGATCAGCGCCGACGACTTCCAGGACGCGATCTCCAACTCCCCCTATAGCTACGATCTGAGCGTGGCCCATATCCAGACCACCACCGACATGATGCAGCAGTACGGCATCGGCAAGATGGCCAAGCCGCCCAAGGCGGCGGACTGGGTGAAGCTGGACTTGCTGAGCAAGGCCAAACAGGAACTCAAGGTTAATTGACGGCGGCGGGAGCGTATTCATGCAGCAGACTGTGTTTTCCCGGCTGAGACCATTGTTGTCCAGCCTGGCGGTGCCCATCGCCATCCTCTTGTTCTGGCAGGCCAGTTCCAGCCTGGGCTGGATCAATCCGCAAATCCTGCCCTCGCCGCTGGCGGTGCTGCAGAAATGGCTGGCCTACTGGCAGCCACTGGAAGCCTACGATCCGGCGGCGGGCGGCTATCTCGCCTGGCTACTGTCCGGCGAGCTGATCCACGACGTGGCGGCCAGCCTGTGGCGCGTGGTGCTGGGCTTCGCGCTGGGCGGCGGCCTGGGCCTGCTGCTGGGCCTGTTCATGGGCGTCAGCGACCCGGTGTACCGGGCGTTCAATCCCTTGATCCAGTTCCTGCGGCCGATTCCGCCTATCGCCTGGACCCCGCTGTCCATCCTGTGGTTCGGCCTGGGCAATCCGCCGGCGGTGTTCCTGATCACCATAGGCGCGTTCTTCCCCATTCTGATGAACACCATCTCCGGCGTGCGCAATGTGGATGGCATCTATATCCGCGCCGCGCGCAACCTGGGTGCCAGCCGCGCCACCCTGTTCCGCCGGGTGATCCTGCCGGCGGCCACGCCCTTCATCTTCACCGGCGCGCGGGTGGGCATGGGCACCGCCTTCATCGTGGTGATCGTGGCGGAAATGATCGCGGTGAACAGCGGCGTCGGCTATCGCATCATGGAGGCGCGCGAGTACTTCTGGACCGACAAGGTCATCGCCGGCATGGTCACCATCGGCATTCTCGGCCTGTTGATCGATGTGCTGATGCAGGGGCTGAACAATCGCCTGCTGAAGTGGCATCGCGGCATCGACCAATAAGAACCCGCTCAATGTCTGCTGCGCGTTGTGGATCGTCGCAAGGTGAGCGCCGCCTCGAAATGCTCATGTACCACTCGTGCATTCCGCTTTCGCGGCAGTTTTCGCCTTGTCTCGCCCTAGCTCGCGAAACATTGAACAGACGCTGATCACAACGCGCCGCCGGGCCCGTCTCGACACGGGCGCGGCGCAAAGAACGAATTCGCGCAACAGCGGCCCCCACTGCTGCGCGACATGGAAGGATGAGGCATGAGCGCTCAAATCGAAGTGCAACAAGTGCAAAAAGTATTCAAGACGCCGGGCGGCGACGTGATCGCCCTGCGCGATATCCAGCTGGACATCCAGGCTGGCGAGTTCGTCTGCCTGCTGGGTCCGTCCGGCTGCGGCAAATCCACCCTGCTCAACGCCATCGCCGGCTTCGCGCCGCCCAGCGGTGGACAGATCCTGGTGGCCGGCCAGCGCGTCGCCGCGCCCGGGCCGGACCGCGGCATGGTGTTCCAGGAATACGCGCTGTTTCCATGGATGACGGTGGAGCAAAACATAGGCTTCGGCCTGGAAATCCAGAAGCGCTCCCCGGCCGAGATCCGCGCCGCGGTGGAGCCGCTGCTGGACAAGCTGCACCTGCGCGATTTCCGCCACCGCTTCCCCAAGGACCTGTCCGGCGGCATGCGCCAGCGAGTGGCGATTGCGCGGGTGCTGGCGCTGGATTCGCCGGTGATGTTGATGGACGAGCCCTTCGGCGCGCTGGACGCGCTGACGCGGCGCTCCTTGCAGGACGAACTGCTGCGCATCTGGCAGGAAAGCGGCAAGACCATCATCTTCGTCACCCACAGCATAGAAGAATCCATCTACCTGGCGGACCGGGTGGTGGTGATGACCTACCGCCCCGGCACCATCAAGCGCGACGTGCGGGTGGAGCTGCCGCGGCCGCGCGACCCCAGCGCGCCGGGCTTCAACGACCTGAAACGGGAGTTGACCCGGCTGGTGATGGAGGAACATTCACGCCACGAGGCCGCGGAGCTGCAAGCTGCGGTAGACTGAGGCATCACCGATTTCCGCCCGCTGCCATGCTCATCCGCGCATTGCGTTTTCTACTGAAAAGCCTGCCCTACCTGTTGTTGCCGGCGCTGGTGCTGGGCGGCGGCTGGATCCTGGCCAGCCGCATGCTGGTGACCGAGGCGGAACGCGAGGGCCGGCACCGGGCGGAGATGCACGCCGCCAACCTGAGCGCCACGCTGGAGCAATACCGCTACCTGCCCTATGTGCTGGCGCTGAACCAGGACATCCTCAACCTGCTGGCGGAGCCGCGCAATCCGCGGCGGGTGGAAGCGCTGAACCGCTATCTGGAGCAGGTGAACCGGCAGTCGCGCACCTCGGCGCTGTTCATCGTCAACGTGGACGGCATCGCGCTGGCGTCCAGCAACTGGATGTCGCCATACAGCTTCGTCGGCAACAGCTATGCCTTCCGCCCGTATTTCCAGCAGGCGCTGGCCGGCCTGTCCGGCAGCTTCTACGGCATAGGCAGCACCAGCCGCGAGCCCGGCTACTTTCTGTCCTGGCCGGTGCTGTCCGGCCGCCGCATCGTCGGCGTCGCGGTGGTCAAGGTCAGCCTGGCGCCGCTGGAGGAAGCCTGGCGCAAAGGCGCGGAGCCGGTGCTGGTCAGCGACCGCCACGGCGTCGCCTTCCTCAGCGCCAACCCGGACTGGAAATTCGCCACCTGGCAGCCGCTGCCGCCCGAGGTGCGCCGCCAGATCGACGCCACGCGCCAATACCTGGGCGCCAAGCTGCACCCTTTCGCCTTGCTGCAGCCGCATGCCGACTGGCGGCGGCAGGCCTGGCTGGCGCCGGACAGCGAGCGCAAGCTGCTGGCCGGCCGCTATCTGCAGATCCGGCAGCAACTGCCGCAAACCGGCTGGACGCTGACGCTGCTGGTGGACATGCACGGCCGCAACCTCACGCTGCTGGCCATCATGAGCACGCTGCTGGTCAGTTGCCTGGGCTTGCTGACGCTGTGGCATTACTGGCGGCTGCGCCTGCGCCGGCTGCGCGAGCAGCTGGCGGCGCAGCAGGCCTTGCAGCAGGCGCATGATCAACTGGAACGCAAGGTGGCGGAACGCACCCGCGACCTGGCGCTGAGCAATACCCAGCTGTCGGCGGAAATCCGCGAGCGCATCCAGACCGAAAACAGCCTGCGCATCACCCGCGGTCAATTGGCCGAGGCCAGCAAGCTGGCGGCGCTGGGCCAGATGGCGGCCGGGGTCGCGCATGAGATCAACCAGCCGCTGGCGGCGCTGCGCGCCTTCGCCGATAACGCGGTGACCCTGTTGCAACGCGGCCGCGCCGACGCCGCCAGCGATAATCTGGGCCAGATCTCGCAACTGGTGGAGCGCATCGCCCACATCACCCGGGATCTGAAAACCTTCGCCCGCCGCCACCGCGGCCCGCTGGGCCAGACCCACCCGCTCGCCGCGCTGCGCGACACGCTGACCCTGCTGCAGCCGGCGCTGACCGAGGCGCGCATCACGCTGACGCAGCAATTGCCTGAGCAATGCCCGGCCATCGCCTGCGACGCCATCGGCCTGGAACAGGTGTTCACCAATCTGCTGAGCAACGCCATAGACGCGATGCGACCGCAAGGACAGGGCCAGCTGGAGATCAGCCTGCTGCACAAGGCCGGCATGCTGGAATTCCGCCTGCGCGATCACGGCCCCGGCATCGCCGACGCCGATCTGCCGCATCTGTTCGAGCCCTTCTACAGCACCAAGCCGCGCGGCCAGGGTCTGGGCCTGGGCCTGGCCATCGTGCAGGAAATCGTCGAGCAGTCCGGCGGCCGCATCGAGGCCGGCAACCATCCGGACGGCGGCGCCTGCTTCATCATCAACTGGCCCTGCGAGCCCACGCCATGACAAGCCCCCCTCCTTCCTCCGCCAGCGCCGGCATCGGCGTGATCTATGTCGAAGACGATACGGCGGTGCGCATGGCCACGCTGCAATCGCTGGAACTGGCCGGCCTGCCGGTGCAAGCCTGCGCCGACGCCGAAAGCGCGCTCACCCTGCTGCGGCGCGACGATCGCGCGGTGCTGCTCAGCGATGTGCGCCTGCCCGGCCTCAGCGGCCTGGAGCTGATGGAACAGGCGCTGAACCTGGACCGGGAACTGCCGGTGATCCTGGTCACCGGCCATGGCGACATCGCGATGGCGGTGGCGGCCACCCGCGCCGGCGCCTACGACTTCATCGAGAAGCCCTATGCGCCGGGCCGGCTGAGCGAAACCGTGCTGCGCGCGCTGGACAAGCGGCGGCTGACGCTGGAAAACCGCCAACTGCGCGCCAGCCTGGCGCGCAGCAACGGGCCGGTGCTGATCGGCCACAGCCCGGCGATGCAGGCATTGCGCGAGACGCTGGCCAATATCGCCGACACCGACGCCGACGTGTTGATCCACGGCGAAACCGGCACCGGCAAGGAAATGGTGGCGCAGGCGCTGCACGCCTGGAGCCGCCGCCGCGAACGTCATTTCGTGCCGCTGAACTGCGCCGGGCTGCCGGAATCCATTTTCGAGAGCGAAATCTTCGGCCACGAGGCCGGCGCCTTCACCGGCGCGCTCAAGCGCCGCATCGGCAAGATCGAATACGCCAGCGGCGGCACCTTGTTCCTGGACGAGATCGAAGGCATGCCGCTGGCCTTGCAAGCCAAGCTGTTGCGGGTGCTGCAACAGCGGGTGGTGGAAAGGCTGGGCTCCAACAGCCTGGTGCCGGTGGATTGCCGGGTGGTGGCCGCCACCAAGGACGATCTGGCGCAGGCCAGCCAGCAGCGGCGCTTCCGCGAGGATCTGTACTACCGCCTCAATGTGGTGTCGCTGCGGCTGCCGCCGCTGCGCGAGCGGCGCGAGGATATCCCGGACCTGTTCCAGTGGTTCGTGGAGCAGGCCGCGGCGCGCTTCGACCGCCCGGCGCCGGACGCGCCACCGGCGCTATTGGGCCGCTTGCAGGCGCAAACCTGGCCGGGCAATGTACGCGAGCTGCGCAATGCGGCGGAACGCTATGTGCTGGGCGTGGCGCCGGACGGCGGCGAGCCGGAGGCCTATGCGCCCAGCGCGCTGGACGCGCGCGTGGACGCTTACGAGAAGCAATTGATCGAGCAGGCGCTGCTGCGCACCCAGGGCCAGGTAATGCAGGCGGCGGAGCTGCTGGGCATTCCGCGCAAGACGCTGTACAACAAGTTCGCCAAGCATGGCATAGACCCGGACGGCTACCGCGCCTGAAGAGCCGGTTTACGAGCTCGCGAGCTAGGGCGAGACAAGGCGAAAACGAGCGAAAAAGCGGAATGTACTCGTGGCACATGAGCACTGAGCTCGCACTCACCGTGCAACGCTTCGCGACGCGCAGCAGATCGTAAACAGGTTCTCACA
>NZ_JAJOHW010000052.1 GCF_021129195.1 Chromobacterium aquaticum
GATCCGGCGCGGCCAAGAGGGCGGCGGCCTTGGCCGGGCTGTCCGCCGCCAGCAGGCCCACCGGAATGTGGCGCAGCTGAACCTGGCCGGCATTGACCCAGGGCCGGGCGTCGCGCCAGAACTGGCGGCAGTACGGGCAGTTGGGATCGGTGAAGGTGTAAACCACCCTGGCGGCGTCGGCCTTGCCGTCGGCTATCCAGTGGCTGGCTTCCAGCTGCCGCCACAGCGCGGCGCCGAACTGCCGGTCCAGCAGCTCCGGCTGCCATTTTTCGCCATGGGCGTCGGTGATGTTGCCGACGATGGCTTGCTGGCCGTCCGGCGTCAGGTAAAGGGTTTGCGGCCGGCCCAGATAGAGCGCGGCGTAGCCGGTCAGCCCGGCGGGGCCGGGAAAGCTGCTCAGGACTTCATAGCCCTGGGCCTCCAGCGCCTGGATGGGCGCCGGCCAGGCTTGGGGCGCAGCGGCGTGGGCGTTCAGGCTCAGCCATAGCGCCAGCGGCGCCAGGCCGCGGATCAGCGATGCGGTCATGGTCATTCCTTGGAGGCGCTGTCCAACTGTTGCAGTTTGCTGGCCAGGGTGGCCTCGGACAGTTCGCCCAGGTGTACGGTTTGCAAGCGGCCGCGGGCGTCGAAGAACAGCGTGGTGGGCAGCGCCACCGAGCCATATTCGCGGCCCAGCGCGCCGCCAGGGTCCAGCAACACGTGTTGCAGCCGCAGCGGCTGGCTACGGAAAAACTGGCGCACCAGCACTTCGTCCTCGCCCTGGTTGGCGAATAGGAAGCGCACGCCGGTGTATTGTTGCTGCGCCTGTTGCAGCAGCGGCATTTCCCGCAGACAGGGCGGGCACCAGCTGGCCCACAGATTGAGCACCACGGGCTTGCCGGCGGCCAGCGCCGGCAAGGAGGCGGGGGCGCCGTCCAATTGCGGCAGCACGCGCGCGGACAAGGCGGCCTTGGTCTGCTCCTGTTGCAGCGCCTGGCCTGCGGCCCAGGCCAGCGCGCCGCTCAGGATAGCGATGGCCAGCGGTCGGCGCAAGGCGGCGCGGCGCCAACCGCGCCATAGCGCCAGGGCCAGCGCGGCGGCGATGCCGGCCCAGGGCAGGAAGCCGCCGTCGCGCAGGTCCAGCATCGCCAGCGGCCGGTGGGCGTACAGCGAGAACCAGTAGAGCACGAAGGCCGCCCGCGAGGCGACGAAGCCCCACAGCAGCATGTCGTTGAGGTCAGACGCCACGCTGACGCGCCAGCGGCGCGCGGCGAGAAAGCCGGCGGCGTGCGCGGCCAGCCAGGCGGCGGCCGTGATGGCGAAGCTGACGGGAATGGCCAGCGGGCCAAGGTTGAAAGCAAGCATGGTTTAGTCCTGTGCCGCGCGGACGGCGCGCGGCGGGGAGGCCGTCCGTGGCCCGGGCGCCCGGTGGGCGCTGGCAGGGGGCGGCTGTCTGGCGGTGCCCGCGGCATGGCCGCGGGGTTCTGCCGCGCGAGCGGCTGGAACTGGCGTTTTAAACGTCAGAATAGACTGGGCTTTCTCAAAAAGATTCACCGCTTGCGCTGGGAGGGGGCGACGACGGCAGGGGGGAGTATAGACGACAAACGGCCCGCCTCAGCGCGGGCGCCGGGCGGGCCGTGGTTCGGAGCGCGGTTCAGCTGGCCTGGTGCACGCGCATGAATGGCGGTGCGGCCACCACGTCCGGCGTGCTGGTGCCAACGGGGTGCTGCATCACTTTCTGCGCCACCAGCTTCAGCTCGTACATGATGCCGATGGCGGCGTCCAGCTGCTGTGGCTGGCCGTTGAAGGTGCGGTCCAGCGCGGCCAGCAGGTTTTGATAAGACTGGTAGAACTGGGCGCCGCTGACCGCCGCGCCGCTGCCGGCCGGATAATCGGAGAGCGCGGCATTGGGCAGCAGATTGAACACGCCGGTTTCGTCCAGCGGCACCGGCTCGCCGGTGTAGGACCAGCCGGAGGGGCTGCAGTCGTCACGCACCAGGCGCTTGCCGTAGTAGATTTCGCCAAACTTGAAATAGTGGGCGTAGCCGCCGCCGGCGTCTTCCTTGGGGTTGATCCAGTCGTCTTCCACCTGCACGCCTTCGCCCTGGCGCACGATGGTGTTTATCACCGCGCGGGCGCTGGCCATGTCGTGCACCTTGCCGTCCGGACAGCCTTCCACCTCGTGCGGAAACCACTGGCTGACATCCACCTGTTCGTCCAAGCGCGGCTGGGCGAAGCAGTCATGGCCGTGGTTTTCCAGGTGCTGCAGCCGCTCCAGTATTGCTTGGTAGAAGCGGCCGATGGAGTCGAAGCCGGGCTGGTTGTCGACATAGGCCTGGGTTTCGCCGGGCAGGATGGCCTGGGTGTCCGGGCGCTCTATCTCCATGAACACCTCCTGCGCCTGCTGCCGGCTCAGCGCCTTGAGCGTGACGGTGAGGCTGGTGTCCACGCACATCGGCAGCGGCCCGGGATAGTTGAGTGCCTGGCCGTCCTCGATGATGCGCGGATTGCCGCCGATGGCGATCAGGGTATTGGCGGCCAGCGTCATGTGCAGCATTTCCTCCACCACCACCGACTGCACCAGCGCGCGCGCTTCCTGATTCTGGCCGGGCTTGATGGAGAACAGCGCGGTCAGATAAGTGGGGATGGTGGACAGCTCCAGCCGCACCGCGCCGGCCAGCATGGTTCGCACATGATGGATGTGCTCGGCCTGGCGCAGCTCGGTCATGAGTTCTTGACGTATCTTCAGCATGGCTTGGTTTCCTTGGAAGGGCGAATGACGGGGCCGGGGTCAGCCGCGGGGCTTGCGCAGCTTGCTGGCGGATGGGGAGGCGAGCGTGGCGGCGATGTCGGCTTCGCTGGGCGGCGCGCTTTGACGCAGTGGGCAGCGCTTGCCGTACATCAACTGGCGGTCGAAGGTCTTGCCGGTGCGGTCTATCACGTTTTGGAAGTAGTTGATCAGCATGCGCCGCTTGCTGGCGGACAGATCGCGCGTCACCGGCATCTGGTCCGGGTCTTCCATCGGTTTGTCGAAGACGAAGCGCATGATGAAGGCGCTGGCGTCGGCCACTGCCTGCTTGGAAAAGTCGAACAGGCCCTGGCTCATCACCGGGTAGAGGTTGGCGTATTGCTGCAGGATGGGTTGCACGTCTTCCCAGCTTGGATTGTCCAGATCGATGTTCTGGCCCGGCTGCGGGAAGCTGCTGAAAACCACCACCGCCAGGTTGTCGTAATGCTGCTGCAGCGCCGGGTCGGGGCCGGCCAGATTGTAGGAAATGGTGAATAGCTGGCCGTCCATGTATTCGCGCGGGGTGCCGAAGGTTTCCGGCCCGTGCAGGGTGATGGCGGCCCGGCCGGCCTGGTCGGTGACCGGTTCCGCCGGGCTGATGCGGATGGCGGCGTTGGGCACGTTGTTGACCGGCAGCAGCGCGCGCGGCGTGGTGCCCACGGTGGCGTCGGCGGGGGTATTGCCGTAGTCCAGCATCGGCGCGCCGGCCCAGAAGGCCAGCGCAGCGCCGGCCAGCGGCTGGCCATAGCGCGCGGCGTAGACATGGGTGTGCAGGTGGTTCTTGTCCGGGTGGTTGGGGTCCAGGCGGATGGCGAAATCCTCGGCGCGCACCTCGTTGCCCAGCAGCACTTCGCGCACGCAGACGGTGGCGCGGCCTTGCGCGTCCACCGGCTGGACGATGGCCAGCGGCAGGGGCCGGGTGGCCAGCCGCAGCTGTTCCTCGGTCAGCGGCACCGACTGGATGCCGGCCTGCTGGTCTTGCAGCGTTTGCGAGGTGTCCACGCTAGCGATGACGGTGTAGTCGCCCGGGCCGATCTCCGTGTCCTGCGCGGTCAATTCCTGATGCAGGATCGCGTATTGCAGAGGCGGCAGCGCGACGACCTGGTTATTGCCATCCACGGGCAACGCATTGCTCAGGTCCACTTGCAGGCTGGCGGTTTCCTGGTCCAGCCAGGAAGAGAAACAGCCGATGCCATTGCCGGACACCGAGTCCTGCAGGCTGTTCTGAGTGGTGGGCATGAAGCGGCGGCCCAGGATGAAGGAGCGCGGCTGGTCGGCATAGGCCGGGCCGATGGCGCCGAGCACGGTGCCGTAGCCGAACAAGGGCGAGCCGGCGTTCATATCGTAGCCGTAGGTGGATAGCCGGATGGACAGCCGGTCCTGCTCGCTCAGCTCGATCAGGCGCGCCAGCAGCGGGCTGTCGAAGCCGTCCAGATGCCAATGGATATTGGTGAGCACGGATTGGAAGATCGCCGAGGCGCCCATATCGCTGCCATTGCCCTGACCGCGGCCAAACCACAGATCGCGGAAGGGGTTGCTCTGGTAATCCGCGGTCATCAGCGGCGTGCCGTCCGGCTTGAGCAGCGACACCGCTAGGCCGTAGACATTGGAGGCCAGCTGCCAGTCCGGGTCCAGGTCCACCATCTTGGCGGACGGCTTGCCAATGGCGTTGCCCACGCTACAGGACAGCAGCGGGTCCTGCGCCGGATTGGTGATCTGGATGCCGTTGGGCCCGCGCAAGCTGGTCACCTGGCAGTTGGCGAAGCGCATGATGGCGGTGCCGGTGGGGTGCCACCAGCCGTTGTAAGTCTTGGTGTTGCCGGCGGCATCCGCTTGCTGGAACTCCTGGAAGTGGGCCTCGAAGGTGGCGTTGTCGAAGTGGCGCGGGTCGTTGTTGACGGTGGAGACGTCGGCCTGGAACTGGCCGGCAAAGGCCAGCCGGGGAAACTGCAAATAGCTCATATGGGCTCCTAGCGGTGAGGAAAATCCGCGGACGACTATGCTTGGCGTTTTAATTCCATACGCATAGCGCGGGTATAGGCAGCGCTGACCATTAGGGCAATGTTCTTTAGGTCAGGTGGATAGGCGGGGCAGGTGGAGAAAGGCCGGCGCCTTGCGCGCGCCGGCCAGGGGCGGGCGATTACTCCGCGCCCAGCGACATCGCGTGCTTGAACACATTGCCCGGGTCGTACTTGCGCTTGATCGCCACCAGTTCCGGGTACAGCGCGCCGTAATACAGCTCGCCCCAGCTATAGCCGGGTGTGCCCGGCCGCGCGCCATTCAGCATGTCCACGTCCGGGTAGTTGATGTAGCAGCCTTCGTAGGGCGAGTCCGGCAAGACCGCCGAGGCCGGGTAGGGCGTGCCGTTGAAGCCGTCGGCGGCGTAGACGGCGTCGAAGAACTCGCGCATCCAGTTCAAGTGCTTGGCGTCGTTGGCCGGGTCGGTCCAGTAGCTCTGGTATTGCAGCTTCATCACCGAGGCGCGCTGCGGCACCGCGGTCTGGTTGTCGGCGGGATCAAAACCGTTGTTGCCGGCGCCGCGGCGGTTGATCGCGCCGCCGTAGGAATCCACTTGCAGCAGCGATTGGGCAAAGTCCTGGTCGTCGGCATGGGCGTTCAGATGCTGGTGGATCGCCTTGCACTCGGCTTGGCTGAAGTTCTGTTTCATATAGGCGGATTTGTACTTGCCGCGCTGATTGTTGCCGGAGCCGTTCAGCGTCTGGGTGGCGTACAGCCAGTCCATCGCCTGCGCGTGTTCTGGCAAGGGCGCGCTGTTCCTGGGCGGCGAGCGGTGCGGGATGTGGGGCAGATGGCCGCCGCCGGGCAGATAGGTGTTCAGCAACTGCGGCGAGGCCACTTGCGCGATGCGCCGATAGAAGTCGTTGAACGGCGCGGTATCGTTCAGCTTGCCGTCCCGGTCGGTGTACTGCACCACCAGCCCCAGTTTTTTGGCGCTGACATGGGTGAGCTTGAGTAGGCTGAACAGGCCGTAGCCATCGGGCTCGCTGTCCGCCTCCCGCCAGTATTGGCCGTAGGTTTGCAACAAGGCGGTGAAGCGGCCCAGATCCTTGAAATCGTTCCAGTCGAATTGCAGGAATTGCACGCCCACCTGCTGTGGCGCCGGCGGCAAATCGTCGAAGTAATAGCTGGTGATCAGGCCAACATTGCCGCCGCCGGCGCCCTTGCACAGCTTGAGCAGATCGGAGAATTCATTGTCGGCGCGAGCGTGGACCTTGCGCGCCTTGCCGCCGTCCGCCAGCAGAATATCCACCGCGCTCAGCCAATCCACGGTCAGGCCTTGTAGCCGCGACAGCAGGCCGTAGCCGCCGCCGCTGATATGGCCGCCGGCGCCCACCGAGTAGCAAGAGCCGCCCGGCACCGTCTTGCCGGTGAGCTTGTACAGGCCGACATAGCCGTCCCAGTTCTGATTGCCGGCCAGGAGCTGGAAGCCGTAGCTGTGGCCGTCCGCCACAACGTCGCGGCGCAAACCGGAAAGTTGGCCGATGTCTATGATCAGGCCGCCGGGATTGTTGCTGACGAAGCCCTCGTAGCAATGGCCGCCGCTGCGTATGGTGGGCTTGAGCTTATGATCCAGCGCGTATTGCAGCGCGGCGACGACTTCGGCCTCATCGCTGCAGATGACAATGCCGCTGGCGGCCTGGCCGGTTTCCGGCCAGCGCAGGTTGAAGCCTTTTTTCAGTGTCTCGTAACGATGATCGTCCGGGGTGATGGCATTCAAGCCCATGTGCTCTTCTCCTTGTGCGGCCGCGACGGCGGCTGTGCGTTTTGAATGACATTGTTTTATAGACGAGGGGTGAGAGGGCGAGGCTGGCAAATGCTGAGCTTGGTGGCATTGCTTGTTTTAACGTTTCATTTCTCGGGGTCCAAGCTTGAATCCGCTGGATTTTGTTCTGGCATGAAATGACATTTGGATGTTGTTTTGCTACGCTCCCTGCCAAAATCAGGAGCGAGCGGACATGATCAAGCAATGGATGGGCCTGGCCCTGCTGCTGGGCGGCCTAGGCGGTGCGGCGCAGGCCGGCGAGGCGTTTGGCGCGCCGGGACTGACGGCGGTGCGCGGCCCGGCGGCCAAGTCTTTCGTCGGCGTGGCAACGGAGGGGCCGTCGCGGGTGTATTTCACCGGCTATCGCGGCGTGGTGTCCGAGGTGTTCTACCCGGCGGTGGACAGCCAGGCGGCGGTGGATCTGCAATTCCTGGTGGGCGACGCCGGCGGCGGTTTCGTCGACGAGGAAAAGCAGCAGGACTACCGCGTGCAGCGGCTGCATCCGCGCAGCATGAGTTGGCAGGCGCAGACCGGCAACGCGGCCCATCACTGGCGCATCAGCAAGCGCATCTTCACCGATCCGGCGCGCGACGCGCTGATCCAGCGCGTCACCTTCAGCGCGCTGGACGGCCGCCGCGTCGGCGATTTCCGGCTTTATCTGCTGTTCAAGCCCTATCTGGACAATGCCGGCGCCGGCAATAGCGCCGCCACCCTGGCGCGCGCCGGCG
>NZ_JAJOHW010000053.1 GCF_021129195.1 Chromobacterium aquaticum
AGGAGGCGAACTATACGTCACGACCCCACACCCGTCAACACCTTTCGCGACAAAAACCGTAACAAAAGCGGACCACACACCCCAAGCCCTTGATACGGCAACGAATATCCATAAGAGGTATTTAATAAACCCCCATCACCCCTGCGAAACAGCTAGCAAAACGGGCCGGAGATCAACTCCGGCCCGTCGGCATTTTCCTGTATTCCATCCGCGCATCACAGCACGACAGGCATTTTCTCCAAGGCTTTCACCAACTCGACCTCAACCAGGCACCAGTCACTTCCCTTATCCATTACCTTGCCGAGAGATAGTTGGAAGTGCTTTCCTTTGGCCGTCATATAAAACTCTTTGCCGTGCACATATAAGGAGAGGGGTAGCAGCAGCGCATTGATGACCTTGCCTGCCTTCTGACACGGCACGAATAGCGCGATGTGGCCAGCCAGCCACACCTGCTCCGGAGGCAGAGTAGGGTCTATCAGGCGGACATCAGTAGGCCGCAGCGATGCCGCCACTGGTCGACGACTCAGGGTTTCAAGCCCCAGATAGATCTGATCCGGCGAAGTGCGCTTTACTCGCCTCACCACGCCCAGGCTCCAGCTATCGACGGACTTCTCCCGGAAACCAACCAAAGCCCCCAGGCCTACCCATTCATTCCCCATCGCCTTTAAGGTCACGCCCAGGCCGGTCTGGCTGATATTGTCGACATCCCAGCGCGAGAACTCCTCTTTCAATGGAGGCACCGCGGCTTCGCCGCCGACATTAATCGACAAAGGCACGCCTTTATCTCTTTTTCTGGTGGTGACAAACCCATAGATGCGGATATTGGCCGCATCGTCGAAGCCGCCTTCTTCCGACGGCTCCTGCTGCTTGGCTTCGTCCAAAGCCCGAATCAAGCGGTGCAGCACCGGCAGGCGATAAGCAACTTCTATGCTTTGACCAGAAACCGGCACACGCTCCGCGCGCTCAAATCGCATTTGCTGCGGTGACCATTCCCGCATCAACAAGCGCAAGGCATTGGCATCAATCCCCGGCTCCATCAGCCGCTTGATCTCGGGCGGCACCCTGCCCGCATCCAGCACAATGCTCCAGCCGTGCAGGATCTCAACCAGGTCGGCCGTCCCCCAATAACGCGCGGCCTCATCCACCAAGCCGCCACTCACCCGAGCGGCGGAGTGCGGGCCATTCAGCGACACGCCGAAACTGGAATGATCCGAACACACTCTCGATAAAGACATGCGGTTGCTCAATACCTGCAGCAACTGATAGGCGAAATGCAGTTGTCGACCGCTGAGATTCCCGCCGCTCAATACGGCAAGCATATGCAGAATCAGAAACTGATCTTGCACCGTCGTCGCCGGACGGCCATCACCAAATAAAAACACGGGAACGGAGTCACAGCCATGGTGCTCCGCAAACCAATACAATTGGTTAACACCCAGCCAAAAAGCAGGCTCCGGGTTAAAGTTTCGCACCCAATGCCAGCGCGCATGCTCGCCTAGATAAGACATCATCCGGGACAACACGATAGGCAGCAGGGTCAGCACTTTGGCGCCCTCCACCGAATCGGCGTCAACTGTCAGCACATGCTGATAACTATCGATAAAGCATTTTCCATATGCCAGTATCTGATTTCTCAGCTGCGCTTCCAGCGCCTTGGGCATCCGCGTATTCAATAGATATTGCGCGCACAGACTCTCATGCAGAGGCTCGGTCTCTTGGTTTAGCGCTAGCAGCGCTTCGACGCGGTCCACTGTAATATTGTGCCAATCCAATTCCAACGGCGTCAGCAAAGCCACCACGCGCTCATGCGCGGCTGCGCCATACTCCTGCTTCAAGGCTGCGACAAACTCCCTGGCCGCCTCGGCATTGGCCAGTGGATCCGAACGCCCCTTGGCCCCTCTTGAAAAAAAATCCAGCATAGCCGCCCACTCTCAAGACAATGTCAGCACACCCAGATCACAACGCGAAACAGCTTGAACGCTACATCCATTTATAGCAAGCATCAAGCCAGACCGCAGGCGGCCGGACAAAGAAAAAGCGCCCATGACAGGCGCCTTCGAAATCCGGAATAAAACGACGGATGGCTTAGATAGCCAGAGCTTCCAGCGCCTTGCCGCTGGAAATCCACTCCTGAACCCAAACCGGTTTGCGACCGCGGCCGGTCCAAGTCAGTTCCGGGCTGGCCGGGTGGCGATACTTGGCTTCCACCGGCTTGCGCACGCCGCCGGTTTTGCCCAGCACTTCTTCCACGCTCAGGCCATAGGCGCGAGCCAGTTCGATGATCTGCTTCTTGGCTTTGGACTTTTCTTCGCTTTCGCGGCGCTTGATTTCAGCTTCGACGTCGGCACGCAAAGCCACCAGCTGGGTAAAATCCAATTTCGACAGTTCCATTAGCATGTTCCCAAATATATTTTTTAAGAGTAGTGGTGCATTACAGATGGTAATGTAGCCAAGCTATTCCCATCAAGTCAAGGAAGCGCAACAGAAATCAGCAATTAATTTGCCGCGTCTTCATTCAGCGAATAGGGCAGTTCCAGTTGCTGCAACTTTATAGTGCAAGCTTCATCGGCATAAATGCCATCCTCCCATGCCTGGAATTGAACAACGACCAAGCCTTGATAACACTCGGCGGCCACCTGGCAGACCGCCGCAATCATGCCAATCGATTGTCCCGCAACGCCTGGGCTAAAAAGCTTGGTCCCTACCGGCGCAAATTGCTGGAATGAAACCTTGAACAGGCGGCGCTTCATTTTTCCCAGATATTGGGAACGCGCGACGATTTCCTGCCCCGGATAGCAGCCCTTCTTGAAACTTACCCCGCCAATCAATTCCATATTCGCCATTTGCGGCACAAACTGTTCTTGCGTTGACAAAGTCAGCCATGGAATGCCGGCATCAATATCGCGCCAGCCCCAAACTTCCGAAGAGATCAGCGCGCTCGACTGCAGCAACTTCTCACCGATAGCCGCGCCCTCGGCTTCCGCCGCCAGCATGAAGCCCGCTCCGGGCAGGGCGATCAAGCGTCCCGACGGCGTAGGCAGCACGCCGCGCGGCGTCACCGCCGCCACCAAGGCCGGGTCCAGACCCAAGGCTTCCGCCGCGACCATGCCGCCAACACCGACCAAGACCAGATCGTCGGCAATGGATACCTTGACCTTGGAGCGCAGCACGAACATGCTCAGCCGCTTGACCACGAAGTCGGCCAAATCCGCAGAAACCGCCAAGTAAAAGACACCCTGGCTGCGCCAAGCCAGAAAGCTGGCCAGCATCCGCCCTTTGGCCGAAGAGTAGCTGCTGTATTGAGCACGGCTTTCATCAGCCAGCTCGCGCACATCGCTGGAAAGTTGCCCTTGCAAAAAGGCTTCGGCATCCTCTCCCGCCACCTGAATGACTTTACGATCATCCAGAATCGCCAGCGCGGCGCCGGCTTTCAGCGCTTCCAGTTGACTGATACGGGCATTTAATTCGCCAGCGGCATTATTCGCCAGTTCCGCTCGCTCGCTCAACGCAAGCTTCCAATCCAGATTCATTTAATCCACCTTAAAAACGCGGGCTTGTCCGCATTGGCAATGATTGAAATTTTAACGCGCCCCCATCCACGTCGCCACTCGGGATTTGCCGCCCTCAAGGGCCGGCAAGCACCGCCATAGCGCCATCTGCGATTTTCCGCCGCCAAGTGTTGACAGCCAAGCGGGCTGAAGCTATAGTTCGCCCTCACTCAAATCCCTGATAGCTCAGTTGGTAGAGCGACGGACTGTTAATCCGCAGGTCGCAGGTTCGAGCCCTGCTCGGGGAGCCAATACGGCTTCGTTTGAGAATTGCTGGTTTTTTATTCCCTGATAGCTCAGTTGGTAGAGCGACGGACTGTTAATCCGCAGGTCGCAGGTTCGAGCCCTGCTCGGGGAGCCAAAAAACAAGCGCATGATGATCCCTGATAGCTCAGTTGGTAGAGCGACGGACTGTTAATCCGCAGGTCGCAGGTTCGAGCCCTGCTCGGGGAGCCAGATTTTTAAAAGCCACAATCGCCAGATTGTGGCTTTTTCCGTTTCAGCTTCCGCCTTACAATCGGTGCACCCACCTACTTGGAATAATAATGATTTCCAGACCGATTGCCTTTGCCGGCGGCGCCATTCTGCTCTGGGCCTCGCTGGCGACGCTTGGCGCCCAGACCCGCTCCCTGCCCCCTTTCTTTGTCGTCGGCATTTGCCTGTTGATCGGCAGCCTGCTCAGCATTCGCCGCTACCGTGACTGGAAAGTTCCGCCACGTACCTTGCTGGTCGGCGTATATGGCTTGTTTGGCTATCACTTCCTGCTCTTCTTCGCGTTCAGGCACGCACCGGCCATGGAGGCCAATCTGCTGAATTACCTATGGCCACTGCTGATCGTCATGCTGTCGCCCATCCTGTTACCCGGCACCGTGCTACACGGCCGCCACATCCTGGCCGGCATCCTGGGTTTCTGCGGAGCCGCGCTGATCGTCAGCGGTGGCAAGTTCGCGCTGTCCGGCGCTCATCTCGGTGGTTATTTACTGGCCATCGCCGCCGCCATCGTATGGTCGACATTCAGCCTGCTGACCCGTCGCCTGCCCAGCTTCCCAAATAGCGCGGTCGGCGGTTTCTGCCTGCTGTCCGGCCTGCTGTCCCTGTTGTGCCACAGCCTGTTCGAACCCAGCGTCGCCCCAAGCCAGACGCAATGGCTGTCCTTGATCCTGCTCGGCATCGGCCCCATGGGCGGCGCTTTCTTTTTATGGGACCGCGCGCTGAAGGAAGGCGATCCGCGGCAGATCGGGTCCTTGTCCTATGCCACGCCGCTGCTGTCCACCCTGCTGCTGATAGGCAGTGGACAAGGTCAGCTCAATGCCGTTGCCGCCAGCGCCATTGTCTTGATCCTGGGCGGCGCCTTATTAGGCAGTCTGCCAAGCCGCGCCGTTTCCACCGCATGATGGTTTGCGGCTATAGAGAAACGGCAGGCTGATGTCTTATAATACTTAACACTATTTAAACAGAGGTTAACCATGTCCATTATCAAAGAATTCAAAGAATTTGCCATGAAAGGCAATGTCATCGATCTGGCGGTCGGCGTGGTCATTGGCGGCGCCTTTGGCGCCATCGTCAAATCGCTGGTCGACGATGTGATCATGCCGCCCATCGGCCTGTTGATCGGCAATGTCGATTTTTCCAATCTGTTCTTCGTGCTGAAAGAGGGTAGCAAGCAGGTCGGGCCCTATGTCTCGGTCGCGGCCGCCAAGCAAGCCGGCGCGGTCACCTTGAATATCGGCCTGTTCATCAATGCCATGGTCAGCTTCACCATCGTCGCCTTCGCCATTTTCATGCTGGTCAAGGCCATCAACCGGCTGAAACGGGAAGAACCCGCCGCGGCGCCGGCTCCCGCCACCAAGGAATGCCCGTTCTGCGCGTCCAGCATTCCGGAAAAGGCTTCCCGCTGCCCGCAGTGCACATCGCAGCTGCAGTAAGACGATTGCCGCGAACCCCCGCCTGATTTACAATCGCCGGGTTCTGGGGGAGTAGCCTCGGCGCGGATGACAGCGCCGGCATGCATCAACACACTTGGCCGCCACGGTCATGGTGCATGCGACGAAGACTTCCGTTTGGCAAGACCCATGACATGTCTGCGCAACGCGGGGCTGCGGCGCAGGCTTGTCATGGCGTATGCGCAGCCCCCGGAGTATTCATGGAAGCCTTTCTCATTTCTACCGGCATCGTTGCCCTGGCTGAAATCGGCGACAAGACCCAATTGCTGGCGCTGATGCTGGCTGGCCGTTACCGCAAGCCCACCCCTATCATCCTTGGTATTTTCGTCGCCACCCTGTTCAACCATTTCGCCGCCGCCGCGGTTGGACACTGGCTGATGAGCAAGATTGGCCCGGACATCATGCGCTGGGGCCTGGGGCTTTCCTTCCTGGCCATGGCCGGCTGGATGCTGATTCCCGACAAGCTGGACGAAGACAGTCGCTTGCTGGAGCGCTTCGGTGTGTTCGGCACTACCTGTATCGCTTTCTTCATTGCAGAGATGGGCGACAAAACCCAACTGGCCACCGTGGCCCTGTCCGCGCGCTTTCCCGAGGCCTTGCTGCTGGTGGTGGCCGGCACCACGCTGGGCATGATGCTGGCCAATGTCCCCGCCGTGCTACTGGGCGAGGTGGCCGCCAAGAAGCTGCCGCAAAAGCTGGTGCACACCGTAGCGGCCTTGTTGTTCGCGGGCCTGGGCGTCATCACCCTGCTGACCCCGCTGCAGCTCTGAAGGCAGGCATGGAAATAAAAACGGAGGCCGCGGCCTCCGTTTTTTTACCCTACCCGATGCCTCAGTGCCGTCCCGCGCCCTGTCCCAGCGACTGCAGCAATTGCTCCGGATTGAAGCCCAGGCGGAAACCGCCCCAGTGCTTGCCGGACAAGATGATGGGCAGTACCACTTCCGACAGTACTTCACCGGTGTCGCGCGTATAGGTTTGCAACAGGAAGGACTGGGTACTGCGCGCCGCGCGCAAACCGGCCACATCCGAGAACTTGCGCTTGTCGCGGCTATTGATCAGATCCTTGTCCGGATCGCCGCTCAGGGGCTGGCTGTACCAGCTATTGTGAGTGGGCGCATAACCATTGCTATCCACCGCCAGACAGAACACGCCGCCTGGCACTGATTTGGCCGCGCGATCGTACACCGGCTGCATCAGCCTCTCCAGCTTGGCATCGTACTGAGTGCGGAATTTGGCCGGCTTGCTGCCGGGGATGGCTTGGTAGTTTTGATCGAACAAGGGCACGCCCAGGCCCTGTTGGGCTTCCATCATCGTTTGCAGCTCATCGCGCGCGCCACGGGCCGCCTGCATGATCTGGTCGAACTCGCCCTCGCCCAGAATGAAGCGCGCCACCAGCTGCTGCACCTGCTCCGCCGCACCGGACAGCTTGGTGGCCGAGTCTTCGGTGTGATTCAGGCGGTCGGTCACCTTGTGGCCCAATTCATGGATTTCCGCCACATGCAGATTGACCTGGCCGTTGGCGGCGACGAATTCCGACATGGTGACTGCGATCTGGCTAAGACTGCTGGCGGTGCTTTCAAAATCCCCCATCATCTTGCTGAAGTGATCGGACGCTTTTGACACGATTTCACGCGCCGACTTGGTGTCCTCGGTGATCTGGGCGGTCTCCACCTGAGTTTCCGACACCAGCCCCAGCATACCGTCGATATTGTGCGAGATCTCGTCGGTGGCCTGTTTGACCCGCTCGGCCAGCTTGCGCACCTCGTCGGCCACCACGGCGAAGCCACGCCCGGTTTCGCCGGCTCGCGCTGCTTCAATCGCCGCGTTCAACGCCAACAGATTGGTCTGCTCGGACACATCCTTGATCAGGTCGACTATGGTCTTGATGCTGGAAGAACGCTGGCTCAGATCATCCACCGTATGGTTGAAATGCCCCACCTTCAGATTGATGTCGTAAATGCTCTCCGCCACTGATTTCAGTTCGGCATAGGACTCGCGCGCCACTTCCAGATTGGCCAGCGTGGTCGCCGAAATCGCCTGGGTCTGATCGGTGACCTGGCCCACGCCCTCGGTGCTCTGATCGCTGGCGGCGCGGACTTGGGTCGCCAATTGGTCCTGCTTACGCGCGCCGTCCAGAGACTCCACCACGTTCTTGCGGGTGCGCGCTGAATCCATTGCAATCCGCACCGTCATCAGCCGAACATTGCTGATGATCTCGCGCATCTTCAGCAGAAAGCGGTTATAGGACAGCGATAGCTCGCGGATTTCGTCATGGGTGATCGTGGGGATGTCCCGGGACAGATCGCCCTCGCCGGCGCCAATCTCATTGAAGATCTGTATGATCATCTTCAATGGCCTGACGATGAGGAAGCGCAGATACCACACCATGAAGGCGATGAAGACAACGCTGACCACCCATAGCGCCAGGGTCCAGAACAAAGCGCCGTCTATGCTGGACTCGATGCCGGCCAGCACTTGCGGCGAGCTGACCTGCCCTTTCAACGACCCCCGTATGTTTTCCAGCACGTAGTAGACATAAGCCACCATGCCCAGCTGAAACAGGCTAATGAAAAAGAAACTGCACAACTTCTTGGTCAACGTATCCCAAAAAGTCTTTTCCACCAGGGTATACACGCGCCAGAACCACTGCATGACATCTCCTCTTGCTCCGCAATCCTTGTTCAGCAACGGGAGCTCGCCGGAACCTGCCCGCCCTCGCTCACCGCTGTCGCTTGGAATTATTGTTGTTTATCGACTTCAACCCGCCATCGTAAACGACGACGCGCTTATTGTCGCACTAGTCGGTGGACTATTGATTACCATCAAACCAGTAATGTCAATGTATTACAAATCCCCTGACTTGTGTTGCCTTCTCCACACCATCCAATACTCGCCGCCACCGAATACCGGCACGCCATCCGCCTGCTGCCGCTGACACTCCAACGTAAAAGCCGGCTCCAATAAAGCCCGCAGCGCCGGCACGCTCAAGCCGAACGGCGGGCCGCGTTGCGTGTCGGCAATGAAGAACACACCGGCCAGCACGCCTCCGGGCTTTAGCAGCCGCGCCATCTTGCTGGCGTAATCGGCATGCAGCCGCGGCGGCAACGCGCACAGAAACGCCCGTTCAAACACCGCATCAAAGGGCTTGTCCTCCGCCAGCGCGAAATAATCCGCCTGCCGGATAGAAGCTGCGGCCTGCGGCCATTGGGCCTGGGCGATCGCCACCGCCGCCTCGCTGAAATCGATGGCCAGCACCTGATGGCCACAATCCAGCAGCAGCGGCAGATCCCCGGCGCTGCCACAGCCGGGAATCAAGATTCGCCCCTGCGGCAGGCGCTGGAAAAAATCCAGCTCCGCCGCGCTCATGCGCGCCCCTTCCCAGGGGGTAACGCCATCGCGATAGCGCACATCCCAAAATCCGGTCAAAGAGCTGTCCTGAGCCATAAGCCCTCTCCTCAGTTGCTGTCCGTTTCCGCCTGCTCGCGCAAGAACGCGGCCACTTGCGCCGGCCCCCAGCCGGCGCAGTCGCGCTGACGGGCCGCCTCCTCTCCGCGCCGCCACCACAAACAGTCCCCATCCATGCGAAACAGCCAGGGCAGGCAGGGAACGCTCATCCACTCGCCATCATCACGCGGGTGGAGCTGCGGCAGGCAGGCGAACACCGCGGCTATCTTCAGACCGCGCTGACGCAGCGGCAGTTGCTGCCACACCAGCTCCCGCTCCGCCTCATCCATGAAGCACCACTGCGAGATCTCGTCGAAGCTACGCGCGCAACCACGGCAGATATCGTCGCCAACCGCGGTGGAACACACGGCGATGCAGGGAGAATCAGGCCGCTTCGCGCTCATGCCCCACCCCCTGCAACAATAATGTCATATTTCTTGACGCACCAAACTAAAGTGTCAGATAAATGAATAGTCATAAAAATAAAATACCATCTGTCATGATCCGCAACGAGACCTTGATTTTCCGCACCCTACGCCTGCTGCAGACCATGCATGTTCAATATTTGGAGGAGCGCAGGCTGTTTTTGGCGCTGACGCGCGAATCGGGCGGCGAGTATAGCGCCGCCGATGTGCATGAGCACCTAGTCTACATGCAGCAAAACGGCCTGCTCAAACCGATACGCACCGCCGACAACCATACCGCCTATGCGCTGGATTGGGGCGGCTACGATTACCTTGACGCGTCCTGAGTACGCTCAAACCCCGCTTCGCCATGAGCTAGTCCTAATACAAAAGGCAGCCTGACGGCTGCCTTGAACGGGCGGGACATCTCCACTCCGGCATTGGATCACAGATAATCGCGCATCCGGAAATAAGCCATGCCCAACACCAGCGCCGGCGTGCGCAGCCATTTGCCGCCGGGGAAGTCATTATGGCGAATCCTGCCGAAAAGATCGAAGCGCGAAGCATCGCCGGCCACCGCCTCCGCCACCACCTTGCCGGCCAAGCCAGTGATATTGACGCCATGGCCGGAGAAACCCTGTAAGTAATAGATATTGCCGTCCAGCCGCCCGAAGTCCGGCGCTCGGTTCACCGTGATATCGCAATACCCGCCCCAGGCGTAATCGATCTTGACATCGGCCAACTGCGGGAACACCCGCAGCATATCGTTGCGCATGCCGGCGGCGAGATTGGCCGGCTCGTGTCCGGAATAGCTGACCTTGCCGCCGAACAAGAGCCGGTGATCGGCGGACAGGCGGTAGTAATCCAGCACAAAGTTGGTATCGCACACCGCCATATCGTTGGCGATCAAGGCCGCGGCCCTCTCCTTCCCCAAAGGCTCGGTGGCGATCACATAAGTGCCGGCCGGCATGATCTTGCGCTCCAGCTCCGGCACCAGCGCGCCGATATAGGAATTGCAGGCCAGCACCACTTGGCCGCAGTTGACTACGCCGCGCTCGGTCGCCACTTGCGGCCGCGCCCCTCGCGTCAGCCGCAATGCCGGGCTTTGCTCATAAATCGCGACGCCGGCCTCGCGCGCGGCACGGGCCAGGCCCAGCGTGTAGTTCAATGGATGCAGATGACCCGAGCGCGGATCGAACAAACCTCCCTGATAGCGCTCGCTGGCCAGCCGTGCGCCCAGCTCCGCCTTGCCCCACAGCTGCATGCCGCCATAGCCGTAGACTTGTTCCGCCTCGCGCTGCCAATCCTCCAGCTCCCGCATATGCCGCGGCTTCACCGCCACGCTGACATAGCCGCGACGCCAGTCGCAATCGATGCGGTGCCGGCTGACGCGCTGCTCGATGATTTCCACCGCCTCCACCGACATGTCCCACATCTGCCTGGCCAGGCCATCGCCTAGCTGCGCACTCAAGGTGTCGATGCCGCAGGCGTAGCCGGCAATCACTTGCCCGCCGTTGCGCCCGGATGCGCCAAAGCCGATGCTCGCGCCTTCCAGCAGCGCCACCGAAAAACCGCGCTCGCGCAAATTCAGCGCCGCCGACAGCCCAGCCAGCCCGCCGCCCACCACGCAGACATCGCAATCGACACGCCCCTGCAACGCCGCTCCGGGCTCCCAGGGCAGAGCGGTGGCGGCGTAATAGGATGGAGCGTGAGCCTGATGGGCAAAGCTAAGCATGAAGACCTCTCAATGAAAACAGGAATGGCGGCCAAAGCCGGGCGGATCAAACGCCTCGGGGAAGAGAAGAAAAAGCGGATGCCATGCGGCATCCGCTGCGGCGCGTGCGTGGGCGCTAGCGCGTCAACACCACCGGCACATCCTGGCGCCAGCTGACGAAGACCGGATCTCCCCAGGTCGGCGCGGTTTCCGCCGCATCGTACCAGCGCGACGAAGGCACCACCGATTTGACGACCTTGCCGCTGGCCAGTTTCACGTGATAGATGGAATAGCTGCCCAGATAGGCGATATCCTCCACCACGCCGGCGGCGGTGTTCGGCCCCGCTGGCAGCGGCTTCACGTCCAGTCTCACATCCTCGGGACGAATGCTGGCCCAGACATGCATGCCCTTGGGGCCGGTGATGCCGTGATCCACGCGGATGTCTCCGCCCAGTTCCTGCGAGCGGATCTCCACCAGATCCGGCTCATCCACCACCACCGCGCCCTCGAAGATATTGCTCTCGCCGATGAATTCCGCGGTGAAGCGACAGTTGGGGTAGTCATAGATTTCCGATGGCGTGCCCACTTGCAGCAGGCAGCCTTCGCTCATGATGCCGATGCGGCTGGCCATGGTCATCGCCTCTTCCTGATCATGGGTGACCATGATGCAGGTCACGCCCACCTGTTCGATGGTATTGACTAGCTCCAGCTGGGTCTGCTGGCGCAGCTTCTTGTCCAGCGCCCCCAATGGCTCATCCAGCAGCAGCAGCTTGGGCCGCTTCACCAGGCTGCGCGCCAGCGCCACCCGCTGCTGTTGGCCGCCGGACAGCTGGTGCGGCTTGCGGTTGGCGTATTTGCGCATCTGCACCAGGTCCAGCATCTTGCCCACCCGCTCGGCGATCTCGTCCCGCGGCACCTTGTCCTGCTTCAGGCCAAACGCCACATTCTGCTCCACCGTCATGTGCGGAAACAGCGCATAGCTCTGGAACATCATATTGACCGGCCGCTCATACGGCTGCAGCCCCTGCATGTCCTCGCCGTCCAGGATGATGCGGCCCGAGGTCGGCGTTTCCATGCCGGCCAGCATGCGCAGCAAGGTGGACTTGCCGCAGCCGGAGCTGCCGAGCAGCGCGAAGATTTCATTCTTGCGGATATCCAGGTCGACATGGTCCACCGCCACATGGTCGCCGAATTTCTTCAGCACGCCGGCAATGCGCAGATAGGCTTTGTCGTCGGAACGGGCATTGGCGGCCTGGAGACTCTGGGCGGCCACAGCGGCTTGGGCCGGCTTGGCGGCAACAGCTTGCGTCATGATGGGCTTCCTCTCTTGCGATCTTGCAGCGGCGGGAGCCGGCTGCGGCTGCCTGTGACACTTTTATATAGATCGTCACGGCAGCGGTCGATTCCTTGCTTGAAATCGCGCCGGTCCAGACCGACGCGCTGACGGGCCTGATGCCCGGCGTCTAAGAGCCTGTTCAAAGTCTCGCGAGCAAGAGCGAGACAAGGCGAAAACGGCTGAGAAAGCGGAATGTACACACGGTACATGAGCATTTCGAAGTCGTTTTCAACGCCGTATCGCCGAAGCACAGCAGACTATGAACAGGTTCTAAGGACCGCCGGGCGGGCCCGCCGCAAGCGCGCGCGGCCATGCCGCCGCAGCCATGCCTGTTGCCAACATGATGTCTCCTCTGTATGGCCGCCATCCGCGCGGCTCGGCTGCCGCGGCGCCGGCAAGCGCCTTTGTCGTTTTAGTCCTGTCTAGAAGACTATGTCACGTTTAATAAATTTGACAACATCTAGCTCCAGCGCCATCAGAAAATCATCACAGCTGTGGCGCGCGCACATCACCCCGCCATGCCTGTCAAACAAAGAACTCCTCTGCCGAACCGCTTGCGTTCAGCGGCAGCGCCTGATTCGGAATTGTTTAATTCGTCAAACACCCATCCTGTCCACGCGGCTTAGAAACCCGTCATGGCGCTTGCCGGCTACCCAGCAAGCGCCGCCACGCTCTAGAATGAATTGACGCCGCGCAAGGCCAGAACCGAGGAGCTCCGCCATGCCCTATGCCGAAATCGCCGGACACGATGTCTATTACGAAACGAGCGGCCAGGGCTCCCAGGTGCTGGCGCTGTTCAACGGCATCACCATGTCCACCGCCGCCTGGGCCTTGCTGCAGCCGCAGCTGGAGCCCCATTTCCAGCTGCTGCGCTTCGACTTCCTGGGCCAGGGGCAAAGCGACCATCCCGGCGGGGACAAATATCCGCTGAGCGAACAGGCCGATCTTGCCGCCGGTCTGTTGAATCATTTGGGCATAGATCAGGTCTATCTGACTGGCTTGTCTTACGGCGGCATGGTGGCGCAGCATTTCGCGCACCGTCATCCGCAACGCGTGTCGCGGCTGTTGCTGGCCGCCACGCTGGCGTGGGCCGACAGCGTCAATAACCGCATCAGCGACAGCTGGCTGGCAGCAAATCTCAGCGGCGGCCTGGACTTGCGTTACGCCGTCAGCGTGCCCTGGCTGTTTTCCAGCCGCTTCCTCGCCAGCAACGCCACCCTGCTTGACGATATGAAGTTGATCGCCGGCATGGTGGACTGGGATGCGGTGATCCGGCTGATCGCGGGCGTCGCCGATCATGACGCGCGCACCTGGCTACACGAGCTGACCATGCCCTGCCATATACTGGTTGGCGACGAGGACCGCCTGACGCCGCTATATCAAGCCGAGCTATTACACGAGCGCCTGCCCGGCGCGCAGCTGGAAATCCTGCCGGGCGTCGCCCATGTGTTGCACATCGAGGCGGCCGACGCGTTTGTCCGCAGCATCATCCGTTTCGGCCAAGGCTGAAACCTCCACCATCAGAACAAGGAAAACCCAATGACCGCCGAGTCCGTTTTGCTTGCCGTTGACCCCAAGGGAATCGCCACCGTCACCCTCAACCGCGCCGAACGACTGAACGCGCTGGACGATAGCGGCGTCAGTTTGCTGACCGCCATGCTGGAAACCCTGGCCGAGGACGCCAGCGTGCGCGCCGTGGTGCTGACCGGCAACGGCATCAGTTTCTCCGCCGGCCACGACATCGACTGGATGCGGCGCATGGCCGAGTTCGGCCGCGAGGAGCTGGAACGCCATGCCCGGCTGCTGGCCAGGCTGCTGCGCACGCTGGACACCCTGCCCAAGCCCACCATCGCCAAGATCCAGGGCTCGGCCTTCGGTCTGGGCGCAGGGCTGGTCGCCTGCTGCGACGTGTCCATCGCCGCTTCGGAAGCCTTGTTCAGCTTTTCCGACGTCAAGCTGGGCGTGATCCCGGCGCTGGTGGCGCCCTACATGGTGCGCGCCATCGGCGAACGCGCCACCCGCCGCTACTTCATGACCGCGGAGCGCTTCAACGCCGGCAAGGCCAAGCGCCTGGGGCTGGTGCATCAGGTGGTGGAAGGAGACGAACTGGACATGGCGGTGGACTTCCTGATCAATCACCTGCTGATCAACAGCCCGGCCGCGATGCTGGAAGCCAAGCGGTTGCTGGCCGACATCGCCGGCCAGGAGGTCAGCGAGGCCACGGTGGAAACCTGCATCCAGCGCATCGTCGCCGTTCGCCTGAGCGAGGAGGGCCGCGAGGGGGTGCAGGCCATGCTGGAAAAACGCAAGCCTTCGTGGATGGATTGAAGCCGCACTGACACGCAGGCCAGCGCGGCTGGCCCTGCCGCGCCATGGATGCGACAATGCGGCCAACTTCACCGCATTGTTGCCGCCATGTCCAATCACAGCTTCTTCTGGCACGACTACGAAACCTTCGGCGCCGTGCCGCGTCAAGACCGCCCATCGCAGTTCGCCGGTATTCGCACCGATGCCGACCTCAATGAAATCGGCGAACCGGTGATGCTCTACTGCCGACCGGCGCCCGATTACCTGCCCACCCCAGTGGCCTGCCTGCTGACCGGCATTACCCCGCAATGGTGTTTGCAACACGGCGTGGCCGAGCACGAATTCGCCGGCGTGATCGAACGCGAATTGGCGACGCCGGGCACCATAGGCGTCGGTTACAACTCCATCCGCTTCGACGATGAAGTCACCCGCTTCCTGTTCTGGCGCAATCTGATCGATCCCTATGCGCGCGAATGGCAAAACCAGTGCGGCCGCTGGGATCTGCTGGACCTGGTGCGCGCCACCTTCGCGCTGCGGCCGGAAGGCATCAGCTGGCCGCAGCACGAGGACGGCCGCCCCAGCTTCAAGCTGGAGCACCTGAGCGCCGCCAACGGCCTGGCGCACGAAGCCGCCCACGACGCCTTGTCCGACGTGCGCGCCACCATCGCGCTGGCGCGCCTGATCAAACAGCGCCAGCCCAAGTTGTTCGACTTCTATCTATCGCTGCGCAAGAAGGACGCGGTCAAGGTCCAGCTCAGCCTGCACGATCCCAAGCCGGCGCTGCACATCTCCGGCATGTACGGCGCCGAGCGCGGCAATATGGCGGTGGTGTGGCCGCTGGCGGCGCATCCCTACAATGCCAATGAAGTGATTGTCTGGGACCTGGCCCACGATCCGCGCGAACTGCAAGGCCTGGGACCGGACGCCATCCGCCAGCGCCTATACACCCGCAGCGAGGACTTGCCGGAAGGCGTGCAGCGCTTGCCGCTGAAGACCGTGCACATCAACAAATCGCCGTTCGTGGTCGCCAATCTCAAGGTGCTGAGTCCGGAGCGCGCCGCGCATTGGAGCATGGACATGGACGCGATCCAGCGCCATGCCGATTACGCGCGCGCGCTGCCGGAACTGACACCGATCTGGCGCCAGGTCTACAAGCGCGAAGCCGGGGACGTCCGCGATGTCGATGAAAACCTCTACGGCGGCTTTGTTTCCAATAATGACCGCAAGGTGCTGACCAAGCTGCGCCGGATGTCGGCCGATCAGCTCAGCGGCGAGATGGCCTTTTTCGAAGACGCGCAACTGGCCGAGCTGCTGTTCCGCTACCGGGCGCGCAATTTTCCGCGCTCGCTATCTGGTGAGGAACAACAGCGCTGGCAAGCCTGGCGCCAAACCAAGCTGAACGGCGAAGCTGGACGCGGCTTCCCGCAGTTCCGCCAGGAGCTGGCGGAGGCCCGCGCCGGCGAGCTTGACACCAAGGCCCAGCACATCCTGGAGCAGTTGGAAGCCTACGCCGCTCAGCTGTAAGAGCCTGTTCAACGCCCGCCACGACGAAACCAGGCCTTGCGGCCGTCAGCGTGAAATGCTCGGCTGCGGGCCGAGCATTTCAAAAACCAATGCGCGCGGCGGACTTTGGGCAGGTTCTCACAACCGGCGCACATAGCGCCTGGCAACGAGCAAGGCCGCCAAACTCAGAACCACGATCAGCGCCATGGCCAAGACACATGCGCCCTCGTAGGCCCAGTAGCCGGACATCGCCATCTCCTCAAGCCAGGCCGGTCTGGCGCATGCGCTCCAGACCGAAGGCACTGATCCGGTAATTGAACAATAAGCGCCCATCCTCGGCACGCCAGCGCTCGCTCAGTGCCACGACCAGGCCGCTGGCGCTCAAATCGGCCAGATTGGCTCGCACCATGCCCAGCCAATAAGCGTCCTCCGGCTTGCGGTATTCGCGGCAGATGCGGCCGGCCAGTTCGATATCCCACAAGCCGGGCTGCCTGGCCAAGGCCTGCAGGATAAAACCCTTGATATGGATCTTCATGCCCCCTCCTCCACCAGGCGCACCGCACCAACGTTGCGCTCGCTGTCCGACACCATCACAAAGCCGCCGGCAATCACCAGCGCGAGGCCGATCAGGAAATACCACTCGGGAAAATTCAAGGTGAACGCGGCGGTGAACAGCGTGGCGAACATCGCGTAGAACGCGCCTATCGCCTGGCCGCGCCCCACGCCTATCAGCGGAAACGATTTGTACCAGGCCACCGCGCAGAAAGCGAAGCTGAGCGCGCCCACCGCCAGGTAGAGCAGCGGCCGCCACGCCCACAGCTCGCCGGCCAGGCGGTACACCGGCAGCGGCGTCAGCCAGGCCAGGGCCGGCAGGATCAGCAACACCCAGTACAGCGCCTCGGCGAGATAGCGTATCGTCACCCCGCAATCGGGGTCGGTCACATCCATCGCCCGCCCGACGATGGCGCCTTCCATGCCCCAACCCAGCGCCGCCAGCGCGCCGCCCAGATACCCCAGCCAGCGCGCGCCGCCCTCCGTGTCCAATTCGCCCAGCAAGGCCGGCAGATAGATGGCGACGCCGCCCAACACGATCACCGCGATGCCCAGCGCCGCGCGGCGGCCTATCCGCTCGCGGTACCACAGCCGCGCCAGCGTCGCGCCCACCACCGGATACAACAAGCCGGCCACCGCGGCGAACACCGCGCCCACATAGCCCATGGCCAGGTAGGAACCGAAATTGGCCAGCAAGCCGCCCATTACCGCCGCCAGGAAATACCATTTGGAAATGCCGCCAAACCGCCATAGCGTGCGAAAGAAGTCGGCCAGCTTGCCCAAGGCCGCCAGCCAGAACAATTGAAACACCACCACCAGGCAGGCATGAAAGGCGGTCAGCACCGCCGCCGCCATCAGGAAGTTCGCCGGCGAGCCCTGGCTCAGGCCGGATAGCGGCGTCTCGTGCCAGATCGCGGTGCCCGGCACATACCACGCGCCCCACAATACCGCCGCCCATAAGGCCCAGCCATAACCCCAGCGGGTCCGGCGGCGCAGATACTGCTGTCTGTGCATGCTGCTCATAGCGGTCAGCTTCTGGTTTCGGACGCCGCAGAGCAACACGCGGCGCCTATTCTTGGTTCGAACGCAACAAGACGACATTCATCGGCCTTGCCAGACTAGGCCTAAAAATTACCACAAGTTAATTTTTTTACCAATAGTAAATAAAATTTACACTGACCATGAAAAAAGCCAGCCGACAAACGGCTGGCTTCCGTGACTGCAGAGTACTGCTCAGCGCGGGCCCAAGGCTCCGATCAGACGGCAGAGCACGCCGCCTTCATCGCGCTGCGCCACCAGGGACAGGGCCAGAGGCAGGGTCTTGCCGCCTTCGCCATGCCACAGCACATCCAATTGCGCGCGACTGGAAATATTGAAAATCGCCTCCAGGCTATCCAACCAGCGCTGCCGCGACGCGGCGCGCAAGCCGTCCAGAAAGCGCTGCTCCGCCACCTCCTCCTGGGGCGCGCCGAACAATAGCGTCGCGGCCGGCGGCGACAGCCGCAGCCGCCCGGCGGCGAGATCCCACTCCCAGCTGGCCATGCCGATGGACTGCAACGCCAGTTCGCTGCGCTGCCCGGCCGCTTCCAACACGCGGCGCGCCTCCCGGCGCTCGGCCACCTCCTCCACCACCGCGATCAGATGCCAGGGCTCGCCGCTCACGGGATGCCGGCTCAGCGAGGCGCTGACATTCACCCAGACATGGCCGCCCTGTTTGCGCAGCAGGCGCTTCTCCAGCGAAAAATGGGCGATCTCCCCGCTCAACAACTGATCCAGCCGCAGCAGATTGTCCTCCAGGTCCTCCGGATGAGTCAGTTGCTGGAAGCTCAAGCCCTCCATCTCCGTCGGCGCATAACCCACCATGTCCGCCAGCCGGCGGTTCACCTTCTGCCAGCGCCCGTCCAGGTCCAAATGCGCCAGACCCAGAGCCGCCTGCTCGAAAATCTCGCGGAAGCGTTCCTCGCTTTCACTGAAGGCCACCGCGGCCTGGCGACTGTCGGTCACGTCCCGGGTCGCGCCTATCATCGCCTCCGCCCGCCCCTCGCCGTACAGCACCTCTCCCTCTTCGTGAATATGGCGGCGGCGGCCATCCGGCAACAGAATGCTGTATTCCACCCGGTAAGGCTGGCGCTCGCCTATCGCCCGCCGGATGGCGGCATCGATGCGCTCGCGGTCCTCCGACACCATGGCGGCGAAGTAGCGCTCCATCGTCACCTTGAAGGCTTGCGGCTGCCAGCCGAAAATCCGGTAGGCCTCGTCCGACCAGATGCAATCGTCCTTGCCCACGTCCCAGAACCAACTGCCCAGATGGGCGATGGACTGAGCCTTGTCCAGGATGGCCTGGTTCTGGCGCAAGGCCTGCTCCGCCAGGCAGCGCTGGGTGATGTCGAAGCTGACGCCTATCATCTTCACCGGCCGGCGGTCGGCATCCAGCACGCAGGTGGCGCGCGACGCGATCCAGCGCGTGTCGCCCGCCGGCCAGCGCACGCGGAACTCCGCCTCGTAAGCGGCGCCGGAACGCAAGCATTCCTCCTGCCGCGCCCGCAAGGCCGGCGCGTCGGCAGGTTCCAGCGCGGCCCAGAAATCATTCAGCAGGCGCAGCGGGCGGCCAAACAATTGCTCGGCATTGGCGGAATAGGCCACCGCATCGGTCAGGATGTTCCACTCCCAAGTAACGATGCCGGACACATTCTGCGCGAACTTCATTCGCGCTTCGTTTTCCATGATCTCCGCCAGATGCTTGCGTCGTATTTCGGTCAGTTGCTCATCGCTGCCCGCCGCCGTGGCCAGATCCAGCACCGCCTGCTCGCCATAGCGCAGCCAGACCCAGTTGACCCCGAGAAAATCCGCCAACACCCGCAGCTTGCGATATTCGATTTCGCCACCGCGCGTCCATTTGTGCACGGCGGCGGACGACACGCCCAAGGCCTCCGCCACTTGTTTGAGCATGATGCGCTTGCGCCCCAGCACTTCTTTCAGGCGAAGGGCGAAAGTTTCATCCCCGGCGGCTACAGCGGCTTGACTGACTTGGTTTGGCAACACGGAACTGGTCGCGGCGGCTGGCCGCGCCTCCTGGCTAGTTGGACGCATGACGATGATGGCGCGGCGACGCGCCCAAGCCGCAACCCCGCGGCCGTCAGCCGGCATGTTAACCCAGGGTGGAAAAATCCCGAAGCGGACCATTGCCCTCGATACCGGCAAGCCGGCATCGGCCTCCATCCCGGCTTGACCATAGCTGATATAGCCAAAGCAAATAGATTCGTCATAACCATAGCCGTTTCCGGATTGCAGCTCGCGGCAAAGCAACACTACAATTAAACCAAAGGTAAATTAATTTACCAATGGTTAATTACATTAACTGCATCCGAAAGGCCAAGCATGATCCACACTCAGCTCTTCATCGATGGCCAATGGCGCGACGCCGCCAAGCGGCAAACCCGCCAGATTCTCAATCCCTGCGACGAAACCGTGATCGCGCTTGCCGCCGATGGCGACCGCCGCGACGCCCAGGACGCCATCGCCGCCGCGCGCGCCGCCTTCGACACCGGCTCCTGGCGCGGCAGCACTCCGCGCCAGCGCAGCCGCCTGCTGCTGGACATCGCCCAGTTGCTGGAACGCGACAGCGAAGACCTGGCCGCGCTGGAAACCTTGAACACCGGCAAGACCCTGGCCGAAAGCCGCACCGATATGGGCGATGTCGCCGCCACCTTCCGCTATTTCGCCGGCCTGGTGGCCACCGACAGCGGCCAGGCCAACGCCGCGCCCGAACACATAATCAGCCGCACCCTGCATGAACCGGTGGGCGTCTGCGGCCTGATCACGCCCTGGAACTACCCCTTGCTGCAAGCGGCGTGGAAGATCGCGCCAGCGCTGGGCGCCGGCAACTGCGTGGTGCTCAAGCCCAGCAGCCTGACCCCGCTGAGCAGCTGGCGCTTCACCCAATTGCTGACCGAGCTGGACCTGCCTCCCGGCGTGTTCAACCTGGTCAGCGGCGGCGCCGAGGTGGGCGCCGAACTGGCGGAGCACGCCGATGTAGACCTGGTGTCCTTCACCGGCGGCGCCCAGGCCGGGGCCAGCATCATGCGCGCCGCCAGCGGCAACTTCAAACGCATAGGGCTGGAGCTGGGCGGCAAAAACCCGAACATCGTCTGCGCCGACGCCGACCTCGACACCGCCGTCGACTACGCGCTGAACGCCGCCTTCTTCCACGCCGGCCAGGTCTGCTCCGCCGGTTCGCGGCTGCTGTTGCAGCAAGAGATTCATGACGAGTTCGTGCGCCGGCTGGCGGAACGGCTGCCGCGCATCGTCATCGGCCCCGGCCAGCTGCCGGACAGCCAGATGGGACCGGTTCAATCCGCCCAGCAGCACGACAAGATCCTGAGCCTGATCGCCGCCGGGGTGAAGGAAGGCGCCCGCCTGGTCTACGGCGGCGGCCGTCCGGACGGCGAGCGCTACCGCAACGGTTATTGGCTGCAGCCGACACTGCTGGCCGATGTCCACGCCGACATGCTCATCGCCAAAGAGGAGATTTTCGGCCCGGTCATTACCGTGGAACGCTTCCACGACGAGGCCGAGGCGCTGCGTCTCGCCAACGGCACGCCATACGGCCTGGCGGCGGCGGTGTGGACGCGGGATCTGGAGCGCGCCAGCCGCATGAGTCGCGCGCTGCGCTTCGGCACCGTCTGGGTCAACGACTATCACCCCTACTTCCCGGAAGCGCCATGGGGCGGCTTCAAGTCCAGCGGCATCGGCCGCGAGCTGTCGCGCATCGGCCTGGAAGAATACACCGAGCTCAAGCACAGCTACATCAATCTGGCGCCCAAGCCCATGGGCTGGTTTGGCGCTTGAGCGCCGCTTCGCCCGATCCCGCCTTCGTTCACGTCCTAGGAGAGTCAAGATGAGCACCACTCAGGAATACGACTACATCATCGTCGGCGCTGGTTCCGCCGGCGGCGTGCTGGCGGCGCGGCTGAGCGAGGACAGCGATGTCCGCGTGCTGCTGCTGGAGGCCGGCGGGCCGGACTGGCGGCTGGACTGGCGCACCCAGATGCCGGCGGCGCTGGCCTATCCCTTGCAAGGCAGCACCTACAACTGGGCCTATCTGACCGAGCCGGAGCCGCATATGGGCGGGCGCCGCATGGCGCAGGCGCGCGGCAAGGGCCTGGGCGGCTCCTCGCTGATCAATGGCATGGTCTATATCCGCGGCAATGCGCTGGACTACCAGGGCTGGGCCGAGCTGCCCGGCCTGGGCGACTGGAGCTATGCCGACTGCCTGCCCTATTTCCGCAAGGCGGAAAGCTACGACAAGGGCGCCAACGACTATCACGGTGGCGACGGGCCGCTGCACGTCACCACGCCCAAGGCCGGCATCAGCCCCTTGTTCGAAGCCTTCATCCAGGCCGGCGAACAAGCCGGCCACGGCCGCACCGACGATCTGAACGGCTATCGCCAGGAGGGCTTCGGCCCCATGGACCGCACCACCACCGCTAAAGGACGGCGCTGCAGCGTGTCGCTGGCTTATCTGGACACCGCTCGCGACCGCGCCAATCTCTCGGTGCAAACCCGGGCGCTGGCGGACCGCATCCTGTTCGACGGCGCGCGCGCCACCGGCGTGCAATACCTTCAGGGCGAGCGCAGCCACCAGGCCCGCGCCTTGCGCGAAGTCATCGTCTGCAACGGCGCGGTGGCTTCGCCGCAGTTGCTGCTGCGCTCCGGCGTCGGCGACGCCGCCGAACTCGGCCGCCACGATATCGCCATCGTCGCCCATCTGCCCGGCGTCGGCGCCAATCTGCAGGACCACCTGGAAATGTATCTGCAATACGAATGCCGGCAGCCGGTGTCGCTGTACCCGTCCCTGCGCTGGTGGAACAAGGCCCGCATCGGCGCTCAATGGTATCTGGACGGCAGCGGCGTCGGCGCCAGCAATCACTTCGAGGCCGGCGGCTTCATCCGCAGCGGTGAACACTTCGCCTATCCCAATCTGCAATACCACTTCCTGCCGCTGGCGGTGAATTACGATGGCAGCCACGCCGTCAAGATGCACGGTTTCCAGTGCCACGTCGGCTCGATGCGCTCGCCCAGCACTGGCCACGTCAAGCTGGCCAGCCGCGATCCGCGCGCCAAACCCTTGCTGCAATTCAACTATATGGCGCACGACACCGACTGGCGCGAATTCCGCGCCGCGGTGCGGCTGACGCGGGACATCATCGGCCAGGACGCGCTCGCATCCTTCCGCGGCAGGGAAATCCAGCCGGGCGCCGCGGTGCGCAGCGATCAGGAGATCGACCGCTTCGTCCAAACCCACGCCGAAACCGCGCTACATCCGTCCGGCAGCTGCAAGATGGGCGCCGCCGACGACCCGATGGCGGTGGTGGATCATCAAGGCCGGGTACACGGTGTGTCCGGCCTGCGCGTGGTGGACGCGTCCATCATGCCGCGCATCGTCACCGGCAATCTGAACGCGCCCACCATCATGATCGCCGAGAAAATCGCCGATCACATTCGCCGGCGGCCGCCATTGCCACGCTCCAGCGCGCCCTTCCACCAGGCCGCCGCCGCGTCGCCAGCGCTGTCCTTGTAGCGCCCCCCTATCCCAGGAGCCGCCGCCATGTACGATTTCATCGGCCTGATTGGAGTCATCAGCTACCTGACCGCCTATGTCGGCCATCAATTGCTGGGCCTGCGCACATCGGACCCGCGCTATTTCGTCCTCAATCTGCTCGGCCCGGTCTGCATCCTGGTTTCCTTGTCCAACCACTTCAACCTGGCCTCCTTCGTCAACCAGTGCATGTGGTTCCTGATCACCCTGGGCGGCTGGTGGCGCGCCAGCCGGCGGCGGGCGCTGCCGGCGCCGGAGTCCGGCTCCTGAACCTTGGGTGGACTGTCCGGGCATGGGCCGCTTATGCGACAATCCGATGATTGAACCGCAAGACCCGCCCATGAACGACATCCCGCACGCCATCCTGCTGATGGGCCCCACCGCCTCCGGCAAAACCGGCCTGGCGCTGGAGCTGGCCCGCCATTTTCCGGTGGAGATCGTCAGCGTGGACTCCGCGCTGGTCTATCGCGATATGGACATCGGCACCGCCAAGCCCAGCGCGGCGGAAATGGCGCAATGCCCGCACCACCTGATCGACATCATCAGCCCGCTGCACAGTTATTCCGCCGCCCAGTTCCACGCCGACGCCAACCGCCTGATCCGCGAGATCAACGGCCGCGGCCGGCTGCCCTTGCTGGTGGGCGGCACCATGCTGTATTACAAGGCCTTGCTGGAAGGCTTGTCCGATCTGCCGCGCGCCGACGCGACGCTGCGCGCGCAACTGGACGCCGACGCCACGCAAGCCGGCTGGCCGGCGATGCATGCGCGGCTGGCGCAATTGGACCCGGACACCGCCGCCCGCCTCAATCCCAATGATTCGCAGCGCATTCACCGCGCGCTGGAGGTCTGCCTGCTCAGCGGCGAGCCGATGTCGCGGCTGCTGGCGCGCGGCAAGGAAGCCGCGGCCGACTTCCGCCTACTGTCGCTGGGCCTGGTGCCGGCGGAGCGCGCCTGGCTGCATCAACGCATCGCGCAGCGCTTCGAACTGATGCTGGAACAGGATTTCCTGGCCGAAGTCAGGCGCTTGCGCGAACAGTATCCGGCGCTGACGCTGGAGCTGCCGTCGATGCGCTGCGTCGGTTATCGCCAGGCTTGGGAATACCTGGACGGCGTCGGCGATGAACAAGCCTTCATCGACAAAGGCATTGCCGCCACCCGCCAGCTGGCCAAGCGCCAACTGACCTGGATGCGCAGCCTGGACCTGGTGCCGATCAATGCCCAGCAGCCAGGTCTGGCCGAGCAGCTGTGCGCCGCCGTCGCCGCCTTCCAGGCCGGCGAGCCCTTGCCCGCCGGCCTGCGTTTCGACGGCGCCTACTAAGCCGGCCGCGCCCGACTCACCAGGGCCGGCTGGCCGACGCGCACAGCGGCACCACCGGCGCGTTGCTGCCGGTGTCGAGGAAGCCGTCGCTGATCCAGTCGCCGCCGCGGGTGCGGTTCCACACATCGGTGCGCCCCCACACTCCATCCACCGCCTCGGCGCGCACATGGCATTGCAAGGCGACGCTGTCGCCGCGCTTGACGGAGCCGGTGATGCCCGCGCTCAGGCTGGGCGCCTTGCGCAGATTCACCTGCCCTTCTCCCTTCGCCGGCGTCGCCACGCCGCTGGCGCCGGTCGGCGCGCCTCCGCCGCCGTAATTGTTCAGCAAGCCGCCGACATTGACCCGTGTGCCGTTACGCAGCGCATAACCCTGATAGGCGCGGCTGCCGGCGAAGAACTGCCAACCGCCGAACAGCTTGCCGTTCACCGGCTCGGCTCGACCCTGATACAAGAGGGAGAAATGCACGTGCGGGCCGGTGGTGCTGCCGCCGCACGGCAGGCCATTGCCTATGGTGCCGAGATACGCGCCCGGATTGACCCGCGTCCCGTCCGCCAGCGTATTCAGATTGATCATGTGGTAATAGGTGGACGAGAAGCCGTTGTCGTGCACCAGCTTGACCAAGCCGCTGCCGCCGCGCACGCAGCTCTTGTAGATCACCCCGGCCTGAGGCGCCAGCACCCTGCCGTCGCCGCCGGCGAAGTCTATGGAATCGTAAGGCTGGCTCTCGCCGCTATAGCCGTGGGGCCCCCCGGTCATGCGCCAGGCCGCGCCCTGGCGCCAGGGCAGGCCCAGATTGGTGGCATTGGGCGCGAACGGCTGCCCCGGCCTGGCCAGCTGACTGCGCCAAGCCTGTCGTTCTTCCGCGCTCAGCCAGCCGGCCGGCGCCTGCTCCAGCATCGCGGCGAAGCCCGAACTGCTTTCCAGCTCCAGCGTCCAGCCTTGCGCATCGCGCCGCGCCAGGAACAGCCGCGACAAGGGCACATGATCCATCGCCGCTATCGTCGTCATCACCGGCAAGGGCTGGGTCACCGAGCCCAACACCCAGTCGCCGTCCACGCTGTCGCGGTTGATTTCCACCAGCATGTCCAGCTGCTCGCCCTTGGCCAGCGGCAACAAAGGCTGCAAGGCCTTGACCGCCGCCTGGCGCAGCATCGGATCGGGCTGTTTCGACTCCGCCTGCGCGCCGCTGGCCAGCACCGCCAATACCGCCATCGCTAAAGCTGCTTGTTTCATTTCGGGCTCCGTATGGGTTGGGGAAAAACCAAAGCGACGCAATGCCATCAGCATTACGTCGCAAACACTAAGGTTATAGAAACGCCCGTCCTTATTTCCTGCTGGCCTTTGGCCCAGCAGACAGCCCGCGAAAATCGATAAAAAAAGCCCACGTCGCATGACGTGGGCTTTTCATCGAATGGGGGCTTGCTCAGCGTGCGGCCACCAGCTTGATTTCCACCTTCCAGGCCGGGTTGGCCAGCTTGGCTTCCACCGTGGCGCGCGCCGGCACATTGCCGGCCGGCACCCAGGCGTCCCAGGCGGCGTTCATCGCATCGTAGTCAGCGAGATGGGCCAGGAAGATGGTGACATCGACGATCTTGCTCTTGTCCGAATCCAGCTCCGCCAACAGCGCGTCGATCTGGCCCAGCACGTTCTCGGTTTGCGCCTTGGCATCGGCCTCGGTGTTTTCCGGCACCTGGCCAGCCAGGAAGATCAAGCCATTGGTGACCACGGCTTCGGCCAGACGCGCGCCCTGCTTGTGACGATAAATGCTCATGCGACTCCCCTTCTGTGTGTATCGAAGCGATGACGGAATTCTAACCCGGCGCCGCCGGCTATTGCCATGCCTGGCGCAAGTCCTCGATCAGCGCCGCTTCGCCCTCTATGCCCACCGACAGGCGGATCAGATTGTCGGCAATGCCCAGCGCGCGCCGGCGCTCGGCCGGAATAGACGCATGCGTCATCGCCGCCGGCAGGCACACCAGGCTCTCGACGCCGCCCAGGCTCTCCGCCAGCGTGAACAGCTTCAGCCGCGCCAGCACCCGCCGCGTCTCTTCGGCGTCGCCTTTCAGATAGAAGGACACCACGCCGCCGTAGCCCCGCATCTGGCTGCGCGCCAGTTCATGCTGCGGATGGCTGGTCAGGCCCGGATACAAGACCCGCTCCACCTGCGGCTGGCTTTCCAGCCAGCGCGCCACCGCCAGCGCATTGCTGTTGTGACGTTCTATTCGCAAGGCCAGCGTGCGCAGGCCGCGCAGCACCAGGAAGCTGGCGAACGGGTCCAGCACCGCGCCCACCGCGTTGTGCAGGAAGGCCAGCCGCTCGGCCAGCTCCGGCCGCTGGCGGCTGACCACCGCGGCGCCGGCGATCACGTCGGAATGGCCATTCAGGTATTTGGTGGCGGAATGCACCACGATGTCGAAGCCGAAGGCCAGCGGGCGCTGCACCACCGGCGAGGCGAAGGTATTGTCCGCCACCGTGATCAGGCCGTGCCGTCGCCCCAAATCGGCCACCGCAGCCAGGTCCACCAGTTGGTTCAGCGGGTTGGACGGGGTTTCCACCCAGATCATGCGGGTGTTCGGCCGGATCTCCGCCTGCAAGGCGGCGAGATCTTCCGACGCCACATAGCTGATCTCCAGCTGCGCGCTTTGCTTGCGCACCTGCTCGAACAAGCGGTAGGTACCGCCGTACAGATCGTTGACCGCGATCAGATGGCTGCCGGCCGGCAGCAACTCCAGCACCGTGGCGATGGCCGCCAGGCCGGACGGAAAGGCGTAGCCTCGCACGCCGTCTTCCAGCTCGGCCAAGGCGCGCTCCAATGCCTCGCGCGTCGGGTTCTGCGAGCGGGAATACTCGTAGCCGCTATGCTCGCCCGGCGCGTGCTGCCGGTAGGTGGAGGTGGCGTAAATGGGTGGAATCACCGCGCCGAACGCATCCTGGTGCAGGCCGGCGGTGATGGACAAAGTATTGAAATCAGTCATGGTCTTTTCTCGCAATGCGGATGGCCGGTCCCGCTTGGACCGGCCTGGATCGAGTGGAGCTAAATGGAACGCGAGCGCGGCTGGCGGCGCCAGAACGCCAGCAGATCGGCCTGGGTGATCAGGCCCAGATAGCGCTCGCCGTCCACCATCAGCGCGACATGGCCATCGTTGAAAATATGCAGCAAGTCCTGCAGCGAGGCCTGCGGCGACAGGGTGCGCACTTCGCTGGTCATCGCGCTGCGCACGTTCTGGCGGAAGTTCTCCGGTTCGCCGTGCACCGACAGCAACAGATCCCATTCGTCCAGGATGCCGACCACCTTGTCGTCGGCCAGCACCGGCAGCTGCGATACATCGTGCAAGCGCATGCGCTGGTAGACCACGTTCAAGGGCTCGTCCGGGTGGCAGGAGACGGTGCTGCCGTCGGCGTGACGGCGCACGATCAGATCGGTCAGATCGCCCAGCCGCGGCAGTTCCACCAGGCCGTTGTCCACCAGCCAGTCATCGTTGTACATCTTGGACAGATACTTGTTGCCGCTGTCGCACACCAGCGTCACCACGCGCTTGGGCGTGGTCTGGGCGCGGCAATAGCGCAAGGCCGCCGCCAGCAGCGCGCCGGACGAGGAACCGGCCAGAATGCCCTCCCGGCTCAGCAGCAGGCGGGCGCTGTCGAAGCTTTCCTGGTCGCTGATGCGGTAGGCGCGCTTGACCAGGCTGAAATCGGTCTGCGGCGGGATGAAGTCCTCGCCTATGCCTTCGATCAGCCAGCTGCCGGCCTCGCCGTGACGGCCGGTCTCGACATGATCGGCCAGCACCGAGCCCACCGGGTCCGCCAGCACGATTTCCAGTTGCGGCGCCTCGCGGCCGAAGAAACGGGTCAGCCCGGTCAGCGTGCCGCTGGAGCCGACGCCCACCACCACCGCGTCCAGTTCGTGGTTCATTTGCGCCCAGATTTCCGGCGCGGTACCGATTTCATGCGCCAGCGGGTTGGCCGGATTGTTGAACTGGTCGATGTAGTAAGCGCCCGGCGTGTCCTTGGCGATGCGCGCGGCCAGGTCCTGGTAATACTCCGGGTGCCCCTTGCCCACGTCGGAACGGGTCAACACCACCTCCGCGCCCAGCGCCTGCAGGTGCAAAATCTTCTCGCGGCTCATCTTGTCCGGCACCACCAGCACCAGGCGATAGCCCTTTTGCGCGGCCACCAAGGCCAGGCCCAGGCCGGTATTGCCGGCGGTGGCCTCGACGATGGTGCCGCCCGGTCGCAGCTTGCCTTCGCTTTCGGCCGCGGCAATCATGGACAGCGCCACCCGGTCCTTGATCGAGCCGCCGGGATTGTGGCTTTCCAGTTTCAGATACAACTCGCACAGGCCGGTGTCCAGATGCGCCACCCTCACCAGCGGCGTATTGCCGATCAAGGACAGAACGGATTGGTCTTGCATATTGAAATCTCCTAGCTACAACATATAAATATTGTTTTTAAAAACTTTTTGTTATATTGAAACTAAAAAAATTCCGCCTCACACCACGGCGGTCGCCTGCAGAAAACTATAGAAAAACACCAGCTCCGGATTGCTGCGCAGCTGCCTCAACTCCCGCGTCATCGCCGCCACCAGCGCCGCGTCCACCCGCCCCGCCTCGATCAGTTGATCCGCCGCCGACAGCAGCAGCTCGGTCCAATAGTCCAGCACCTGCTGGCGGCGATGCGGGTCGCGGCTGTCCAGATGCCAGGTCTTGACCTGGGTTTCCACATGACGGAAGCCCAGCCGCAGCAGCATATTGCCCAGCTTGGCGCCGACGAAGGGATCGCCGCCCACCGCCAGTTGGTGATCATTGAAAGCCAGCCAGTACTGCTGCAGATTCGCGGAATAAGGCGATAGAAAGAAGGAGGCGTTCATCGCCTCGGTGGCGTATAGCCGCGCACCCGGCTTCAGCACGCGGCGTACCTCGGCCAGCACTCGTTCCGGCGACAGCACGTGCTCCAGCACCCAGCACAGGAAGGCGGCGTCGAAGCTGGCCGGCTGGAAATCCAGGTCCTCGGCGTCCATATGCAACAGCCGGGCACGGTCCTGCCACGGGCTGCCCTGCAGGCGCTGCCGCGCCACCGCCAGCTGGCGTTGGCTGAAGTCGACGCCGGTCACTTCCAGATCGGGATAGCGCCGCAGCAGGATCTCGGTCTGCGCACCAACGCCGCAGCCCACTTCCAGCAACTGGCCGACGCCGGAGAAATCGATGTCTCGATACACCACGGACTCGGAGAAACGCGCCTGACGCACTAGGCGCGCCTGCTCGCTAGCGGAAAAACCATGAATATAGGGCAGCTCGCTCGCCCCGTCGGTCAATTGCAATGTGGCCATGTTCATCTCACGATTTACATCAACATCGCCGCATTATATTCCCAATCATTATTAAAAATATAAATTTTATTTCTTATTTTTATATAAAGAACAAATCTAATCTCCGCTAACGCCAAATGCAAAAAACCCGCAGCACGCTGCGGGTTTCGGCTTAGCCTGGAACAGGCTTAAAGCATCGCGGATTGGCGCAAGCTCATGGAGAAACGCTGCAGCGCGGCAATGCCGGAAGCTTCGGCGCGATTGCACCAGTCCTGCAATTCCTTCAACAGCTGCTCGCGGCTCAGCGTGGAACGTTCCCACAAACGGGTCAATTCCTGGCGCATGGAGTAGACCGTGGCCAGCACCTGGCTATGCTCCAGCAAGGTGGCCAGCTGCATGCGCTCGGTTTCCGGCGTGTCCTTGGCGTCCTGCTTCAGCCACACCTTCATCTTGCGGCTCAGCTTGCTGCCGGAAAAGTCCGGCAGATTGATCTTGTCCAGCTCGCCGCGATACACCTCTTTCAGCTCGCGCGCATAGCGCGAAGCGATGGCGTAGCGGTTGGAGATGATGGCCTGCAAATGCTCCAGGTCCAGTTGCGGGCGCGACGCGTCCTCGGCCAGCCGCGGCGCCACCTTGCGCACCTTGGCCAGGCCCAGGATTTCCAGAATGCGGATATACATCCAGCCGATGTCGAACTCGTACCATTTATACGACAGCTTGGCCGAGGTGCCAAAGGTATGGTGGTTGTTGTGCAATTCCTCGCCCCCCACCAGGATGCCCCAGGGGAAGATATTGGTGGACGCGTCCTCGTTCTCGAAATTGCGGTAGCCCCAGAAATGGCCGATGCCATTGATCACCCCGGCCGCCCAGAACGGAATCCACACCATCTGCACCGCCCAGATCGTCAGGCCGACGGGCCCGAACAGCACCAGATTGATCAGCAGCATCAGCACGATGCCCTTGGCGCTGTGGCGGGTGTAGACATTACGCTCCAGCCAGTCGTCCGGCGTACCGTGACCGAACTTGTCCATGATGGACTGGTCCTTGCAGGCGCCGCGGTACAATTCCGCGCCTTCCCACAATACCTTCTTGATGCCCAGCACCTGCGGGCTGTGCGGGTCGTCCGCGGTCTCGCACTTGGCGTGGTGCTTGCGATGGATGGCCGCCCATTGCTTGGTGACCATGCCGGTGGTCAGCCACAGCCAGAACCGGAAGAAGTGGCTGGGAATGGGATGCAGATCGAGCGCGCGGTGCGCTTGGTGACGATGCAGGAAGATGGTGACCGATGCGATGGTGATGTGGGTCAGCACCAAGGCCACCACGATATAGCCCCACCACGGGAGGTCTAGCACGCCGTTTATCCAATTCATGTACTAATCGCGCCTCGTAAAGCAATCTAGAAGAAAGACTCTATTCTATACAAGCGGCCTGCCGATGTCAGACCGTTTTGCTGTTGCGCCGGCAAGCCGCCGCCGCAAACGCCAAACTTGGACCCCGCCGACGCCCCCCGGTTCACGCGCCGGCAGTAACGCAAGCAGCAGGCGATGGTGTACCATAGGGCCTCATTCCATCCTAGTTAAGAAAAAGCGCTAGTGTTGCCAAATCGTCGTCTGATCATTGCCGGCGCCACCCTCGGTGGCCTGTTCGTTCTGTATGGAGGCGCGACCCTGTGGGCCGGCGTCAAGGCGGAGCAGACCTTGCAGGAACAGCACAAGATGCTGGCCGACCTGCCGCTGTTCAAAGTCAAATCCCACAGTTATCAACGCGGCTGGTTCTCTTCCACGGAAACCACCGAGCTGGTGTTCAACCGCCATTTGTCCGGCCCGTATGAAAACATGCTGCCCGACAATGTGAAGCCCTTGCTGAACGCCACCATCAAGTTCACCAACCACGTCAAGCACGGCCCCTTCCCCGGCATCGGCGATTTCGACTTCCGCCCGGGCCGCGCGCTGGTGCGCACCGAGTTCGCGATGAGCGACTCCACCCGCAAGACGCTGGCCAGCTTCTTCGGCGACAAGGAACCCATCACCATCGTCAACCGCCTGGGCTTTGGCGGCGGCGGCGAGCTAGGCGTCACGGTGCCGGCCTTCGACTATGAAGAAGCGCTGTCCGGCGTGAAGATGAAATGGAAGGGCTTCGACCTCAAGCTCGACTACGCCGACGGCTACAAGGAATACAAGACCGAGGCGCTGTCGCCCGGCTTCCTGCTGGAAGCCGCCAGCAAGGGCAGCATCGCCTTCGATGGCGTGCGCTACCTGTCCGACATCCGCCCCGGCAACACCGGCGTCAAGCTGGGCACCAGCGAATTGACCGTGGGCAACGTCCGCCTCAATTCGCGCGAAAGCGTGCCCTACAGCATCAAGCTGAACGAACTGGTCTATTTGATGACCCGCGTGCGCATCGGCGAATTCATCAATCCGTCCGGCGAGTTCAAGCCGTCCGCGGTGACCTTGAAGGACTTCCGCTACCAGATCGTCACCAGCGAGCAGGACGACTACGTCAATACCCGCGGCAAGCTGAACTTCGCCGAGTTCAACTTCAACGACCACCGCTACGGCCCGATGCGGCTGGACATCTCCGCCAATCACCTGCATGGCCCCACCCTGGTCAAGCTGGACCAGGCCATAGGCCAGATCCCGTTCGAAGGCGTGGACCCGGCGCTGCTGCGCAAGCAATACATCGATACCATCAAGAAGAATGGCATCCCGCTGCTGCAGAACGATCCCAAAGTGGTGATCAACGAGTTCTATCTCAAGATGCCGAGCGGCGAAGCCAAGCTGGAAGGCAGCCTGGGCGTCAAGGGCCTGCAGCCGGCCGACCTCAACGACGCATCGCAATTCCTCAAGCGCTTTGACGTGGACGCCAAGCTCAGCCTGCCGCGCCAGACGCTGGAAGACCTGGTGATCGCTCAGGCGCGCACGCTGTTCACCGTCGACCAAAGCGCCGAGGACCAGCCGAACATGAAGGAAGTGGAAGACCTGGCCAAGAACCTGCTGGACAGCCAGTTGGCGCAGTGGAAGAGCGAGCAGTACATCGTCGAGGACAAGGGCCAGATCAACACCGAGCTCAACTACGGTGCCGGCGTGCTGACCATCAACAAGAAAAAGGTGGCGCTGCCCTGGGAGGAAATCGACCTGGAGCCGCCGCACGACGCGTCTCAGCCTGCCACGACGCAGAAGAAATAACGACGCGCTCGCCATGTGAAAAGGGCTGTCTCGCGACAGCCCTTTTTCTTTGCCGACCAGTGCGGGCCTCAGCTCGACACTCAGTCCTCGTCGTGCATCTGGCTTTGCAGATAATTCTGCAGGCCAACGCTTTCAATCAGGCTCAACTGCGTTTCCAGCCAATCCACGTGCTCTTCCTCGCTCTCCAGGATGTCTTCCAGCAGGTCGCGGGTCACGTAGTCCTTGGCGCTCTCACAGTAGGCGATGGCTTCGCGCAATACCGGCAGCGCGTCCATTTCCAGCTTCAGATCGCACTCCAGCATTTCCTTCGGATTCTCGCCGATATGCAGCTTGCCCAAGTCTTGCAGATTCGGCAGCCCTTCCAGAAACAATACGCGCTCAATCAGCGCATCGGCGTGCTTCATCTCGTCGATGGACTCGTGATACTCGTGTTCGTTGAGTTTCTTCAAGCCCCAGTTCTTGTACATGCGGGCATGCAGAAAATACTGGTTGATCGCGGTCAGTTCGTTCTTGAGAATCTGGTTCAGGTATTTGATGACCTTTTTATCGCCTTGCATCGCGCTCTCCGGAAGAAATGATTCTTCCATTATGACATAGCGCGCGCCAGTCTCAAGGCATCAAGGTCGAAAAGAGGATATGCGCGCCGCGAGAATACGGCGCGTGGGGATTTGCAGTCTGCCCGGCCTTGGCCGAGACTAAGCAGGAAACGAAGGATGAGATCAAGCGGCGCTGCGCGCGGTCGAAGCCGGACCAAGCGCTTGAACAGCCTCCTTGCGAAGTTGATTGGCCATGCAGGCGCATTTGCCGCAATCGGTCGCCACGCCAAGCTCGCGGCTCAAATCGCACATGCGGGTGGCTCCGTTGTGCACCGCTTCGCGGATTTGCTTGTCAGTTACAGCATGGCACAGGCAAACGTACATGGCAGTTCCGGTGGTGTAATGTGGCGCGGGATTGCGTTAAAGTAATCGAGAATCGTTATCAAGAATATAGATTCAAACAAGAATCATTGTCAACAAGAAAGCGCAGACCATGACGCAGTGGAAACCAAATGCGACAGTTGCGGCAGTCATCGAACTGGACGGGCGCTACCTGATGGTGGAGGAAGTGACCAGCGACGGCATCTGCTTCAACCAGCCGGCCGGCCACCTGGAGTATGGCGAGACGCTGGAAGACGCGGTGAAGCGCGAGGTGCTGGAGGAAACCGGCTGGCACTTCCGCCCGCTGGGGCTGGTGGGCATCTATCTGGTGGACCGCCCCAATAGCGACATCACTTATCTGCGCTTCGCCTTCTACGGCCACCCGCTACGACGCGAGGATTATCCGCGGCTGGACGACGGCATTCTGTCGGCGCAATGGCTGAGCCACGAGGAAATCGTCGCGCTGCGCGCGCAGCACCGCAGCCCGGTGGTGCAGCAGTGCCTGGACGATTTCCGCGCCGGCAAACGCCACCCTCTGTCCATGATCCACCATCTGGGCCGCTAAGCGCCGCGGCCCCGGAGTCTGCATGTCCTTGAGATTATTGTCTTTCCTATTGGCGCTGCTGGCCGGCCTCCCGTGGGCGGCACAAGCCAGCGCCATCAATATCTGCTACCATTACGGCTGCTCCAGACATGCCTACGTAGACATCCCCGCCGAGGCCGATGCCTGGCTCGCCGCCCGCCTGTCCGCCGCCAACAGCCCGGAAACCGAACGTTCCGCCGTCAGCGACGCCGTCACCGCGCTTTATCACATCGCCGCGCGCACGCTGCCGATCTGGCAGGACAAGGGCGGCAATTTCCGCGACGGGCCGGCCGAAGGCCGCATGGACTGCGTGGACCACAGCAGCAATGTCAGCACCTTCCTCACTTATCTGCAGGACCACGGCTGGCTGCAATACCACACGGTGGGCAAGCCGGCTTGGCGCGCGCCGCTATTGCTGGACCTGCACTACACCGCGGTGCTGCGCGACATGCTTTCCGGCCGGGATTGGGCGGTGGACAGCTGGTTCAAGGACTTTGGGCAAGCCCCGGTGGTGATTGCCCTCGATATTTGGATGGAAGGATTTTCCCCGTGACGGGTAGTAAGAAACGAATTGTCGTCGGCATGTCCGGCGGCGTGGACTCCTCGGTAACCGCCTCGCTGCTGAAACAGCAGGGACACGAGGTGATCGGCGTCTTCATGCAGAACTGGGAAGACGACAACGACGACGAGTACTGCTCGATCAAGCAGGATGCGCTGGACGCGATGAGCGTGGCCGACATCGTCGGCATCGACATGGAGATCGTCAACTTCGCCAAGGAGTACAAGGACCGCGTGTTCTCCTACTTCTTGAAGGAATACTCCGCCGGCCGCACGCCCAATCCCGATGTGCTGTGCAATGCCGAAATCAAGTTCAAGGCCTTCCTCGACTACGCGATGGAACTGGGCGCCGACTGCATCGCCACCGGCCACTACGCGCGCAAGCTGGAGCAGGATGGCACCCACTACCTGATGAAGGCGGTGGACCACACCAAGGATCAGAGCTACTTCCTGTATCGGCTGCAGCAGCATCAGTTGGCCAAGGCCATCTTCCCGCTCGGCGACATCCGCAAGACCGAGGTGCGCAAGCTGGCCGAGGAAGCCGGCCTGCCCACCGCGGCCAAGAAGGACTCCACCGGCATCTGCTTCATCGGAGAACGGCCGTTCCGTGAATTCCTGCAACGCTATCTGCCCACCAAGCCCGGCGAGATGATACTGCCGGACGGCAAGGTGGTGGGCGAGCATATCGGCCTGATGTATTACACCTTGGGCCAGCGCAAGGGCCTGAATATAGGCGGCGCGCGCGACGGCACCGGCGAACCGTGGTTCGTCGCCGGCAAGGACATCCCCGGCAACAGGCTGATCGTGGTGCAAGGCCACGATCACCCGCTGCTGCTGAAGCCGACGCTGGCGATGGCCGACCTGAGCTGGACGCTGCCATCGGCGCCGGCAGCCGGCGAATACGCGGCCAAGAACCGCTATCGCATGGCCGATGCCGGCTGCAATCTGTCCGCCATCGTCGACGGCCAGGCCACGCTGACTTTCCGCGACAAGCAATGGGCGGTCACTCCCGGTCAGTCCGCGGTGCTGTACGACGGCGACATCTGCCTGGGCGGCGGCATCATTCAATAAGCCCACCGCTAGTCAAAAAGCCCCGCGCCGAATCATCGCCGCGGGGCTTTTCCATTGTCATCATCAAGATTGCGGCAAGGGTTGCAGCCGCCGCAGGCCCAGGCTGATCGCCAGCATCGCCGTCAGGCACAGCACCAACACCCCCGCCACCCCGTTCCAGCCGCCGCGCCCCCACATCAGGCCGGACAGCGAGCCCAGCAGGCTGGAGCCCAGATAATAGGCGCTCAGGTAAATGGCGGAAGCCAGCGCCCGCCCCTGGCGCGCGCGCAATCCCACCCAACTGCTGGCCACCGAATGGCCAGCGAAAAAACCGAAGGTGAACAGGGCGATGCCGGCCACCAGCAGCACGACGCGATCGCTCAAGGTCAGCGCCAGTCCCAGCAACATGGCCAGCACCATCAGCCACAACACATTGCGTCGGCCCAGACGGTCGGACAGCTTGCCGACCCAGGCCGATGACCAGACGCCGACGATATACAGCGAGAACACCAGCCCCAACAGGCTCTGGCTCATATTGAACGGCGGCGCCAGCAGGCGGAAACCCAGGTAGTTATATAGGCTGACGAAGCAGCCGGACAACAGGAAAGCGGACACGAACAGCCAGGGCAGACCGGCATCGCCGAACAAGGCCTTGGCCTCTCGCCACATGCGGCCCAGATCATGCCGGCGCGGCTGGAAGTGCCGTGACGGCGGCAGATTGCGCCAGAACAACCACGCGCCAAGCACGCCGAGCAAGGCCAACGTCAGCAAGGCCCAGCGCCAGCCGAAATGGTCGGCCAGCAAGGAGGCGATGAAGCGGCCGCTCATCCCACCCAGCGCATTGCCGGCGATGTACAAGCCCATGGAATGGCCCAGCGACTTGGCGTCCACCTCCTCGCTCAGATACGCCATCGCTACCGCCGGCAGGCCGGCCAAGGCCACGCCAAAAACCGCGCGCAGCCACAGCAGATGCTGGAAACTGTCCGCCAGCGCCGACAGCAGCATCAGCAGCGCGCCCAGCGCCAGCGCCGCGTTCATCAACGGACGTCGTCCCAGGCGATCCGCCAGCAGGCCGGCGGGAATCAGGCTCAACGCCAGGCTGCCGGTGGCCAAGGACACCACGCCGCTGGACTCGGCCGGTGATAAGGCGAAATCCTGGGAAAACAGCGGCATCAATGGCTGCGCGCCATAGAGCATGGCGAAGGTGCAATAACCACCGGCGAACATCGCCCACGCGGTGGCGCGGAATTCGGCGGTGCCGGCGTGCAGCTTGGCCGGAGAAAGTGACGAGGCGGACGACGGCGATACCACAGAGCGAAGGCAGGAAGACGGCGAATCGGCGGACATGAAAATCTTTCAACACGAAATATATGCTTGAGCTTAGTCTTGGCCAAATTCGCAGTCCAATATATATTTAACCGTCATTTGATACTTTTAAAATATCAATCATGGAACTACGCCATCTGCGCTACTTCGTCGCGGTCGCCGAAGAACTGCATTTCACTCGCGCCGCCCAGCGGCTGCACATTGGCCAACCACCGCTCAGCCAGCAGATCCAGGCCTTGGAGGCCGAGCTGGGCGTGCGGCTGCTGCGCCGCCACCAGCGCAAAGTGGAGTTGACCGAGGCCGGCCGCCAATTCCTGAGCCGCGCTCAGCGCATTCTCGCCGACACGGAATTGGCCGCGATGGAAGCCCGGCGCGCCGCGCGAGGCGAGATCGGCGAACTGAGCATAGGTTTCACCTCCTCGTTGCCGCTGTCCCCCATCCTGCACGCCGGCCTGCACGACTATCGTCAGCGCTTTCCGGAAGTCGGGCTAAAACTGTGCGAGATGTTCACCACCGACCAATACCAGGCCTTGCAGCAACGGCGGCTGGACATCGGCTTCGTGCGCTTCAACGGCCTGGAGCCCATGGCGGATATCGCGGTGGTGGAATTGCAGCGGGACGCGCTGCGGGTGGTGATCAGCGCCGAGCATCCGCTGGCCGGTCAACCGGCGCTGCGGCTGGGGCAATTGCGCGGAGAAAGCCTGATCGGCTATCCGCAGGAAGCCGGCACCGGCTTGAACACGGTGCTGCGCGAGCTGGCGAGCCGCCAAGGCATGGACTGGCGGCCGCGGCAGGAGGCCGGCGAGGCCATCACCCAGATCGGCCTGGTCGCCGCCGGGCTAGGCATCGCCATCCTGCCCTCGCCACTGGAATGCGTCCGGCTTCCCGGCGTGCGCTATCTGCCGCTGCTGGACGAGGGCGCTTATCTGGCGATGGGCCTGGCCACGCGCTTGGACGAAGACTCGCCGCTGGTGATCCAGTTTCTGAACTTGATGCGCGAGCGCTGGCTCAACGCCCGCCGCTGACGTCCAGCAAGCTGCCGGTGCAGAAGGAACTGGCATCCGACAACAGCCACAGAATCGCCGCAGCGACTTCTTCGGCTTCGCCGCCGCGCCGCATCGGCACGCTGTCGGCCAGGCGCGCCACCCGGCCCGGCTCGCCGCTGCTGGCGTGAATGGAGGTATTGATCAGCCCCGGCCGCACCGCGTTGACACGGATGCCCTCGGCCGCCACTTCGCGCGCCAGGCCCAGGGTCAGGGTATCGATCGCGCCCTTGCTGGCGGCGTAGTCGATGTATTCGCCGGCCGAGCCCAACCGCGAGGCGGCGGAAGACACATTGACGATGGCGCCGCCACTGCCGCCATGGCGGGTGGACATCCGGCGCACCGCCTCGCGGCAGCAGAGAATGGGCCCCAACACATTGCTGCGCAGCACCTGCTCCACCCGTTGCGCCGAGTAATCCTCCAACCGGCCGATAGGCGCGGTCACGCCGGCATTGTTGACCAGGGCGTCGATACGACCGAAGCGCTCCGCCACCGCGTCGAACAGCCCCACAATGTCCGCCTCGAGCGAGACATCTGCGCAAAACGCCTCGGCGTCCGCGCCCGCGCGCCGCAACTCGGCCACCACCGCCTCCGCTCCGGCCAGGTCTTTGCGGTAATTGACCGCGACGCGCCAAGCCTCCGCCGCCGCCAGCCGCGCCGTCGCCGCGCCTATGCCGCGCGAAGCGCCGGTGATCAACACCACCTTATCGTCCATCTTCAACCCTTGCGCATGAATTGCTGATGCCAGCGCGTGCGCGCGGCACGCGCCGCGCCGAAGCGCTCCGCCAGCCGCTCGCCGTCGCCGGCGTCCAGCATCTGGCGCAGTTGCTCCAGCCCGGCGCGGTAGCGGTCCAGCTCCTGCAGCAGCGCGTCGCGATTGGCCAGGCTGATATCGGTCCACATTTCCGGATGGCTGCCGGCGATGCGGGTGAAATCGCGGAAACCAGTGGCGGCGAAATCGAAGCAGCGCTCGGCATCGGCCTTGCCCGCCACCATGTCCACATAGGCGAAGGCCAGCAGATGCGGCAGATGGCTGACGGTGGCGAACACCGCGTCGTGCTCTTGCGCCGTCATCTCGTGGATTTCCGCGCCGCAGGCGCGCCATAGCGCCGCCACCCGCTCCACGGCGGCAGGCAATGTCTCCGGCAGCGGCGTCAGCACCACCTTGCGGTTTTCGTACAGGCCGTACTGGGCGGCGGCGGCGCCGGACAAATCGGAACCGGCGATGGGATGCGCCGGCACGCAATGCATTAATTGGCCGGGCAGATGCCGGCGGTACAGTTCCACCACGTCGCCCTTGGTGCTGCCGGCATCGGTGACAATCGCTCCCGGCCGCAACCTCGGCGCCAGCGCCGCCATCAAGCCGCCCATCTGGCCGACCGGCGAAGCCAGCAACACCAGATCGGCTCGCACGGCCACCGCGGCCAAGTCCTGGCTGATCTCGTCCACCACCCCCAGCTCCAGCGCCCGCTCCAGGTTTTCCCGGGTGCGGCCGACGCCGATCACATGCCGCGCCAGCCCGGCGCGTTTCAGCGACAAGGCGAACGAACCGCCAATCAGACCCACGCCCACCACTACCAGGGTTTCTATCCCTTGCTGCACCGCTTCTCCCCATCCATGGCCTTGGAACACAGAACGGTTATCATACCTGCCTAACGATGGCTGACAACCACTTCCGTTGCGGCGCGATGACGCCCACGCCTCCAAGGACCAGCGATGAATCACTGCTTGTATTGCTATTTCAAGGCCGACGCCGATGACGCCGCGCTGCTATCCCGCTTGCGGGCATTGCAGTCGGCGTTGCAGGCGCGTACCGGCGTCCCTGGCCGCCTGCTGCGCCGTCGCGACGACGCCGGCACCTGGATGGAAGTGTATGAAGGGATCAGCGACGCCGACGCGTTCCTCCACGCCTGGCTCGAGATCAGCGTCGAATGTGGTCTGGCGGCGCTGAGCCGCCATGAAGAGTGGTTTCAGCCGCTGGCTTGAGAAACGGGCCAGTTCAAGCAGTCCGCCGGCCGCGCCAAGTGAAAACCCTGGACGAAGTCGCAACCGGCGGCGCGGGCGATGTCCAGCTGCATCTCGCTCTCTATGCCCTCGCCCACCACCTTGGCGCCGTGCAGCTTCAGGATGGCCACCAGCTCGGTCAGCTTATCGCGCAGCGCCGGCCGCATCAGCGCGCGCCGCATCAACACCTTGTCCAGCTTGACGTAATCAGGCTCCAGCAGCCACACCCGTTCCAGATTGGACGCGCCCTGGCCAAAGTCGTCCAAGGAGATCAAAAAGCCCAGATCGCGGTAGCGCTGCACCGCGCCGTGCAGCCGCACCGGGTCGCTGACCGCGTCCTCGACGATTTCCAGGCAGACATGGCGCGGCTCCACCCCCAGCAGTTGCAGCGCCTCGGCAAAGAACTGCCCGTGGGACTCGCTGACATTCACCAGGTGCTGGGCATTGACGTTGAGCGACAGCACCAGGCCCGGTGGCGGCGACTGCAGCAGGAAATTGAGCAGATGCAGACAGCGCAGCTGCCGGTCCACATAGACGGTGCGGCGCGGCGTGGTTTCCGCGGCGAACAGCACCGTGGGAATCAACTGGCCGCCAAAGCGGTCCGATACCCGCGCCAGCGCCTCCACCGACCACAAACGCGGCTCGCCGTCCTGCAGACGGTACACCGGCTGGAACACGCTGCGGAAGCGCCAATCCTCGTGCCGGCCGCGCACGCGGCCTTCACGCCAGCATAGCGGCTCCGCCTCGAAGCCATGCCTCGCCAGCATCAGGTTCAGCTCCGGCAGCGCCGCTTGCACGCCTGGATTCGCCATCGCCACTTCACACTCCGCCATCGCCGACATCGCGCCTCCCGGCCTGCGCCAAGCAAACAAGAAAAAAGGCCGAACATCGTTCGGCCCAAACAAGATACGAGAGAAACCTGCATGCGGTTCCGCAAAACCGGCAGACAGAAAGAGGCCGGCTTCCCGGCGGCAGCGCCGCCAATAGCCGCCAGCGCTCTACTGCGCCAGAAAGACCCGCTCAATATACCCGGCTCTCTTTATCTCTAAAAATAATTAAATGCTCGTTATATAGTTCACATAAATCTAAGAGTCGAACTCAGGCCTGCTGCGATGCCGGCTTGGCTTCCACTTCTTCCGCCGACCGGCCCATGATGCGGTCCAGCCACAACGCGATCACGCCGTCGCCGGTGACATTGCAGGCGGTGCCGAAGCTGTCCTGCGCCAGGTAGAGCGCAATCATCAAGGCCAGGCTGGCTTCCGGGAAATGCAGCATGCTGGCCAGGATGCCCAGCGCCGACATCACCGCGCCGCCCGGCGCGCCCGGCGCCGCCACCATGGTCACGCCCAGGAGCAGGATGAAGGGGAACATCACGTCCCAGCTGGGCACGTCCAGACCGGCCGTCATCAGCATCACCGCGGTGGCGCAGGTAACCAGCGTGATGGTGGAGCCGCACAAGTGAATGGTCGCGCACAGCGGCATCACGAAATCCGCCACCGGACCGGATACCTTCATCTGCTTGGCCGAGCGCAGCGCCACCGGAATGGTCGCCGCCGAGGACATGGTGCCCAGCGCGGTCAGATAGGCCGGCAACATATTGCGGATCAAGGACCAGGGATTGCGGCCGCTGGCGAGACCCGTCACCGTGTACAGCAAGGTCAGCCAGATCCAGTGCATCGCTATGGCCAGCACTAGCACCACGCCGAAGGTCTTCAGCGTGGAAAACACCGAGCCATCGGCCGCCATCTCGGCGAAAACGCAGGCGATATAGGCCGGCAGCAGCGGAATCAGCACCTTGGCCAACACCAGTTCCACGATGTCCTTGCCCTGGTCCACCACCTCCTTGAGCCGCAGCGCGCGGGTGACGGCGATGCCGAGGCCGAACACGAAGGCCAGCATCAAGGCGGTCATCACATCGAACAGCGGCTTGATCTCCAGCGTGAACAAGGCCTTGATCGCCGCCGGCTTGTCAGTGGCGTGCACACCCTGAGCGATCAGCGACGGCAATACGCCGGAGGCGACGGCGAAAGCCGCCAGCCCTGACAGGATGGTGGAACAATAGGCCAGTCCCACGGTCCAGCCCAGCATCTTGCCGGAATTGGATTCCAGCGCGGCGATGCCGCTCATGATGTAGAACACGATGATCAGCGGAATCATGAAGCCGATGAATTGCCCGAACAGGGCTTTGAAAGTCATCAGCAGGGCCAGCGGGCCGTCCGGGGCCCATAGCCCCAGCGCCAGGCCCACCGCCATGCCGGCCAGTAGTTTAAGAATCAATTTCACGGCAACCTCTCTGAGCTTTGGTCTAATGTTGTTCGCGATCCGCGCATGCGCTTGCCCCATGTCCGGTCCGGGCACGGCGCCAGTCGGAAGAATGGAGATCCGCCCGGCCAGGGCGGCGAGGAGCAAAAATGCAGACGCGGTCTGGGCAGGTCTGTCGTCGACGCCGGGAACTGCCCTCCCGACGTCTAGCTTCAGGCTTGAAGCGACAGGCTGTGTTGCAGGGCGCGCAGCAGCGGATGAGGGCTCCAGCGGCGCTCGCCCAAGCGGGTAATCTGCCAGATACCCATCAGGCTATTGGAGAGAAACACCGCATCGGCGTCAATCAAGCGCTGCATGGAAAGTCGCGTTTCAGTAAAAGAGCGTCCGATATCCAAACAATGCACGGTCAACCAATCCCGCACCGCGCCGTTCACGCCGCAACGGTCCAGCCTGGGCGTGGCGATGGCCTCGCCTTCCAGCACATAGACATTGCTCATCGTGCCCTCCGCCACCCAGCCTTCCATATCCAGCATCAGGCCTTCGGCGATGGCCGGATCTTGCCATTCCGAGCGCGCCAGCACATTCTCCAGCCGATTCAGGTGCTTGATGCCGGCCAGCGCCGGCTGCAAGGCCAAGCGGGTTTCGCACCAGCGCGCCGCCACCCCCTGCTCGGCATGCTCCGACGGATAGCCGTTCCAGGGCGCGGCGCTGACGATGCGGGTGCACAGTGGCGCCTCCGGCATCGCATAGCCGCGCGCGCCCGCGCCGCGGGTCAGCACGATCTTGGCCGCCGCGCGCGGCAGACCGTGTCCGGCCACGGCCAGTTCGGCCAGCAGCAGCGCCTCTTCGGGCGGCGGCAGGCTCAGCCGGCGCGCGTCATCGCACAGCCGCGCAAACTGCCAGGCCCACAAGCGCGGCCGGCCGCTCAGCAGCTCCAGGGTGCGGAACACGCCGTCGCCGTAAGACAGGCCTCGGTCCGCCGCCGCGATGCGCTCGTCGGGACGGCCATTGATCAACATCGCCATCAGCCCTGCTCCACGCCCAGCGCCCGCAGCAGGCCGCGCGCCTTGTGGCGGGTTTCCTGCAGTTCACGTTCGGGATCGGAGTCGGCGACGATGCCGCCGCCGGCACGGAAGCGCAGCTTGCTTCCCTCTTGCATGAAGCTGCGGATCAAGATGTTGAAGTCCATGGTGCCGTCGCGGTTCAAATAGCCCAGGCTGCCGGTGTAGGCGCGGCGCGCGCTGTTTTCCAGCTCGCGGATGATCTGCATGGTGCGCACCTTGGGACAGCCGGTGATGGTGCCGCCGGGGAACAGCGCGCGCAGCACATCCGCAGGCGTCACATCGTCGCGCAGCTGGCCGCGGACATTGGATTCGATGTGATGGACATAGGCGTAGCTGGCCACCGCCATCAGTTCGTTGACCTCCACCGTGCCCGGCCGGCTGATGCGGCCCAGATCATTGCGCTCCAGGTCGATCAGCATCACGTGCTCGGCGCGTTCCTTGATGCTGCTGATCAAGCGCTTCTTCAATGCCGCGTCCTCGACCGTGTCCTGTGAACGCGGATGAGTGCCGGCGATAGGCCGCGTCTCCGCCCAGCCGTCGCGCACCCGCACCAGCCGCTCCGGCGAGGAACTGACGATCTGCGCATCGCCAAAATCCGCCAGCGCCGAGAACGGCGCCGGATTGGCGCGGCGCAGAGCGGCGAACAGATCCGGCGCGCTCAGCCCCTCGCCCAGTTCGGCACGCCAGCCACGCGATATATTCACCTGGAACACATCGCCTTCGTAGATATAGCGCTTGAGGCGGAGCACCGCGTCGGTATACCACTGCGGCGGATCTTCCTCCAGCGCGGCCAAGACCACCGGCTTGGGCTGGAAGCCGGGCTGTTCGGTCACTCGCTGCTCGAGCGCGTGCCAGTCCTCGGCGGTTTCGCCTACCAGCCAGGCCGCCTGCTTGGCTCTATCCACCAGCACCGCGGCCGGCGTGCGCGCCCATACCGCCAGCGGGAAGCTGTCGTCCAGCGCGGCCGGCACTTGCGGCTCGAACTCGGACAACAGATCGTAAGCCAGATAAGCGAACCAGCCGCCGACGAAAGGCAGGCCGTGCGGATTGGACACCGCCTGCGGCTGGAATGCGCGTAGCTGGGCCAGGAAGTCCTGTCCCTCGCCCGCCATGAACACGCGCCGCTCGCGCTGCATCAGCAGCAGGTCCCAGCCGCTGTCGCCGGATGACTGCATCAGGTAGGGGAAATGCTCGCGATCCGCCGCGTGCAATGCCAACAGATCGGGGATGAAATCGAGTTTCTGGGTGAACATCTATGATCCTGGGCCGGCAAGGCCCGGCGCTGATTCTGAATTGATAATATTTTTTGCCGCGAAAGCCAAGCCCTGCGCCATGCTCGCGGCCGACCTTGAGAAGCGGTTCAAAGCCTTGTCGGCGAGAAGATGAAAGACTCCAGGCGACAATAAAGAAAAACCGCTGCGAGTGTAACGCAGCGGTCTTGGCTGTCAATCGCCGGCTACGACGATCAAACGCGCTTGAACACCAGGGTGCCGTTGGTGCCGCCGAAGCCGAAGGAGTTGGAAATACCCACCTCGATCTTCATGTCGCGCGCGGTATTGGCCACGTAGTCCAGATCGCAGCCAGCCTCCACATCCTGCTCCTGCAGGTTGATGGTGGGCGGCGAAACCTGATTGTGCACCGCCAGGATGGTGTAGATCGCTTCCACGCCGCCGGCGCCGCCCAACAAGTGGCCGGTCATCGACTTGGTGGAGTTGACCACCAGTTTCTTGGCATGGTCGCCAAACGCCAGTTTGATCGCCGTGGTCTCGTTGGCGTCGCCCAGCGGCGTCGACGTGCCGTGCGCGTTCACATACTGCACCTGGTCGGCGTTGATGCCGGCGTCGCGCAGCGCATTGGCCACGCCGCGCGCCGGACCCTCGGCGCTGGGCGCCGTGATGTGGTGAGCGTCCGAGCTCATGCCGAAGCCGATCAGCTCGGCGTAGATTTTCGCGCCGCGTTTGACCGCGTGCTCATAATCCTCCAGCACCAGCACGCCGGCGCCCTCGCCCATCACGAAGCCGTCGCGGCCCTTGTCCCAAGGACGCGAGGCCGTGGCCGGATCGTCATTGCGGGTGGACAGCGCCTTCATCGCGGCGAAGCCGCCTATGCCCAAGCGCGAAACCGCGCCTTCGGAACCGCCGGCCACCATCACATCGGCGTCGCCGTACTGAATCATCCGCGCAGCGTCACCGATGCAGTGCGCGCCGGTGGTGCAGGCGGACACGATGCCATAGGTCGGACCCTGATAGCCTTTCAGGATGGATACCTGGCCGGCAATCAGATTGATCAGCGAACCCGGAATGAAGAAGGGGCCGATCTTGCGCGGGCCGCCCTCCATCAGCGCCACGCCGGTGTCCTCGATCAGCGGCAAGCCGCCGATGCCGGAACCGATGTTGACGCCGACGCGGGTCTTGTCCAGGCCCGGAATATCATCCAGCCCAGCGTCCGCCACCGCCTGCAAGGCCGCGGCGATGCCGTAATGGATGAACAGGTCGTTGCGGCGGGCTTCCTTCGGCGAGATATAGTCGCTGATCTCGAAGCCCTTCACTTCGCCTGCGATCTGGCAAGCCATGTCGCTGGCGTCGAAACGGGTAATCTTGGTGATGCCGCTATTGCCGGCCAGCAAATTGGCCCAGCCGGTGGCGACATCATTGCCGACCGGGGACACATGACCCAGGCCGGTTACTACAACTCTGCGTTTTGACACGAAGAATCTCCGTGAGAGATGGGAGGGCAGTCTCCCGAGAGACCACCCGCGCGCCGCGATGCGCTGGCTCTTAGACCGACGATCAAACGCGCGTTTGGCATCCTCTTGGCAAAAGACCTCTGCAAAGAGACCAGAACGGCTCCGGGCAGAGGTCCTAATACCCCCTCGAAAGGGAAGGAATTACTTTTTCAGATGAACGCTGACGTAGTCAACGGCCTGCTGAACGGTGGTGATCTTCTCGGCTTCTTCATCCGGAATTTCGCACTCGAACTCTTCTTCCAGAGCCATTACCAGCTCAACGGTGTCGAGGGAGTCGGCGCCCAGATCGTCCACGAAGGAAGACTCGATTTTGACTTCGGCTTCGTTCACGCCCAGTTGTTCGGCAACGATCTTCTTAACGCGCGCTTCGATGTTTTCCATTTGTTTAAACCCATGACCTTTCTGATTCGGGATAACAAAACCCCGGTATTCTACAAAAAAAAATTAGAGCAGCCTACCTAAATCTCCAGGAGGGCTGCAAGCCTGTTTACGGCATCAACATGCCGCCGTTGACGTGCAGCGTCTGGCCAGTGATGTAGCCAGCGCGATCCGACGCCAAAAACGCGGTGGCGTCGGCGATATCCTTGGCATCACCCAGGCGCCCCAGGGCGATCTGCTCCACCAGCGCCGCGCGTTGCGCTTCCGGCAGCGCGCGGGTCATATCGGTGTCGATAAAGCCCGGCGCCACGCAGTTGACGGTGATGTTGCGGCTGCCCACTTCGCGCGCCATCGACTTGGTGAAGCCGATGATGCCGGCCTTGGCGGCCGAGTAGTTGGTCTGGCCCGGGTTGCCGGACACGCCCACCACCGAGGCGATATTGATGATGCGGCCGAAACGCGCCTTCATCATGCCGCGCAGCACGGCCTTGGAGGTCTTGAACACCGACTTCAGATTGGTGTCCATGATGTCGTCCCAGTCCTCGTCCTTCATCCGCATCAGCAGACCGTCGCGGGTGATGCCGGCATTATTGACCAGCACCGCGATCGCGCCGAATTCTTTCTCGATCGATTCAACCAGCGCCTCGATCGCGCCAGCCTCGGTCACGTTCAGCACCCGGCCGGCGCCGCCGTGGGCGGACAAGCGTTCATGGATGCCGGCCGCGCCGGCCTCGCTGGTGGCGGTGCCGATGACGATGGCGCCTTCGGCCGCCAGCGCCGCCGCGATCGCCGCGCCGATGCCGCGCGACGCGCCGGTGACCAGGGCCACTTTGCCTTGCAGGCTCATTGCTGTCTCCTTGCCTTTATCGCGGCCGCGCCATGGCGCAACCGCATTGTATTCAGTTCAGTTCGCCGCGGGCGGCTTCCAGCGCCGCCACATCGGTCAGCGCCAGGCACTTGACGTTGCCGTCTATGCGCTTGGCCAAGCCGGCCAGCACTCTGCCCGGTCCGCACTCCGCCATCTGCGTCACGCCGTCGGCGGCCAGCTTCTGGATGGTTTCGGTCCAGCGCACCGGCATGTACAGCTGACGGGTCAAGGCGTCGCGGATTTGCGCCGGTTCGCCGTAGCTGGCGACGTCGGCATTATGCAACACCGGGATGGCCGGCGCGCCGATATGCACTTGCTCCAGCGCCGCCGCCAGCTTCTCAGCCGCCGGACGCATCAGCGAACAGTGCGAGGGCACCGACACAGGCAAGGGCAGCGCGCGCTTGGCGCCGCGGGCCTTGCATTGCTCCATCGCCCGTTCCACCGCGCCTTTATGACCGGCGATCACCACCTGGCCCGGCGAGTTGAAATTGACGGCTTCCACCACTTCGCCCTGAGCCGCTTCCGCGCAGGCGGCGCGGATATCGTCATCGGACAGATTCAGAATGGCCGCCATCGCGCCGATGCCTGCCGGCACCGCGGCTTGCATCGCTTCCGCGCGCAAGCGCACCAGCTTGACCGCTTCCGCGAACGGCAGCGCCGCCGCGGCGACCAAGGCGGTATATTCGCCCAGGCTATGGCCGGCCACCAGCGAAGGCTGACGACCGTTCAGTTCCTGCCAGGCCAGATAAGTGGCATAGCCGGCGGCCAGCATGATGGGCTGGGTATTGACGGTGGCGTTGATCTCGTCGGCCGAGTCCGCCTGCAGCATCGCCCACAGGTCGACGCTCAGGGCGTCCGATGCTTCGTCAAAAGTGTGTTTCACCACGGGCAGATCGGCGAAGCCGTCCATCATTTTCAAGCTTTGCGAGCCTTGGCCCGGGAACAGAAAAGCAAACGACATAGTCGACTCCTGAGAATTCGACGCAAGAATGACGCAAATCGGCGGCCTCTGCCAAGCCTAGCGATCAAATATCGCCTTGGCTAGTGACCCCACGGTCAGCCGTCCGCCGCTTGCGCCGGATAAGGGATCAGATCTTCAACAGCACCGCGCCCCAGGCGAAACCGCCGCCAATTCCTTCCAGCAGGACAGTCTGGCCACGGCGAATGCGTCCGTCGCGCAGCGCGCAGTCCAGCGCTAGCGGAATGGACGCAGCCGAGGTGTTGCCCTGTTGCGGCAATGTGACGATCACGCGCTCCATCGGCAGCCCCAAATGCTTGGCGGTGGATTCGATGATGCGCAGATTGGCCTGATGCGGCACCAGCCAGTCCACTTCGCTCTTGTCGACGCCGGCTTCGGCCAGGGTCTTGGCGGCGATGTCGGACAGGGCCTTGACCGCGAATTTGAATACCGCCGGGCCGTCCATGTGCAGATAGGGCATGCCCTGGATCTTGCCGCCGGAAATCTGGGCCGGGGTATTGAGGATGTCTTTGTAGCGGCCATCCGCCGCCAGCTTGGCGTGCAGAATGCCGGGCTCGTCGGAATCGCCCAGGATCACCGCGCCGGCGCCGTCGCCGAACAGCACGCAGGTGCGCCGGTCGTCCCAATCCAGCACCCGGGACATGATTTCCGCGCCCACGACCAAGGCGCGGCGGGCCATGCCGCTCTTGATATAGTTGTTGGCGGTCACCAGCGCGAACATGAAGCCGGCGCATACCGCCTGCACGTCGAAAGCCGGACAGCCGGGAATACCCAGCTTTTCCTGCAGCAAACAGGCGGTGCTGGGGAAAACCATGTCGGGCGTGGTGGTGGCCACGATGATCAGATCGATCTCGTGCTTGTCGATGCCCGCGCTCTGGATCGCGGCTTCCGCCGCCTTGAGCGCGAGATCGCTGGTTTTGTGTTCATCTGCGGCAATATGGCGCGCGTGGATGCCGGTGCGCGAGACTATCCACTCGTCGCTGGTATCCACGCGTTCGGCCAATTGCGCATTGGTGAGCACCTGCTCGGGCAGAAAACTGCCGGTGCCTAGAATGCGGGAATAGCCCATGGTTGTCAGTTCGCTTCCGCCTCGGACTGCTTGAGATTATTTAATTGGTGCGCAATCCGGTCGGCGATGTGACCAATCACGTCGGAGCCGGCTTCCTCGCAAGCCTGTTCCAGCGCGTAACGGAATCCTGTGACATCGGTCCCGCCGTGGCTTTTCACCACGATGCCGCGCAGCCCCAGCAAGCTGGCGCCGTTATAGCGGCGAGGATCGATGCGCTTCTTGAACAGTTTCAACACCGGCAGCGCGGCCAGCGCGCACAAGCGCGTCCACCAGCTGCGGCCGAACTCTTCTCGCAGGAATACGGCAAACATGTGAGCCAGCCCCTCAGCTGTCTTCAATGCCACGTTGCCGGTAAAACCGTCGCAGACCACCACGTCCACCGTGCCCTTGCAGATGTCGTCGCCCTCCACGTTGCCGTGGAAATTGAGCTCGGACTGGCGCAGCAGTTCGGCAGTCTTCTTGATATTGTCGTTGCCCTTGATGTCTTCCGAGCCGATGTTCAGCAGGCCGACGCGGGGAGAGGCGTTGCCGCTGAGGCACACCACCAGTTCGGACCCCATGATGCCGAACTGCAACAGTTGTTCCGGGGTGCAATCGACGTTGGCGCCCAAATCGAGCACGCAAGATGAGCCCTTGACGGTGGGCAGCATTTTGGCGATGGCGGGACGGTCGATGCCGGGAATGGTCTTGAGCACGAAACGCGCGGTCGCCATCAGCGCGCCGGTGTTGCCGGCGGACACGGCGGCCTGGGCCTCGCCTTCCTTGACCAGATTGATGGCCACCCGCATCGACGAATCTTTCTTGTTCTTCAAGGCGAGCTGAGGCGCCTCATCCATGCCCACCACCTGAGTGGCATGCTGGATGCGGATGCGTTCACGCGCGACGCCTTGATGCGCGGCCAGTTCCGCCTCTAGGGCTGGCTGGTCGCCAACAAGAATCAAACGGGTGTCGGGATGGTTTTGCAGGAATTGGATCGATGCAGGGACGGTAACCTTGAGGCCAACGTCACCGCCCATTGCATCAACCGCGACGGTGATAGTCATCAACGAGTGCGGTAATAGTGCTGCCTAATCAGTGGGGAAAGTAGGAAGACGGGGAGATTACTCGCCCTTGGTCTTCACAACTTTGCGGCCGCGGTAGAAACCGTTCGGGCTGATGTGGTGACGCAGATGCGCTTCGCCGGTGCTGGCTTCTACTGCCAGGGCCGGAGCGGTCAGAAAATCGTGTGCACGATGCATGCCGCGCTTGGACGGGGACTTTTTGTTCTGTTGAACAGCCATGGTCGACTCCTAAGAAATTCAAGTAGATTCGGTTCGAATCCGGGTTTTACTCGGACTTGGGTCTCTTAAGCGCCGCCAGCACCGCAAACGGATTGGGCTTGTCAGCCTTGGCGAGCGAGAGAGTTTCCCTGCCGCAGTCGTCGTGTTTCGGCGAAAGCGGCAAGCCCATAATGATTTCGTCTTCGATCAGCGCCGTCAGGTTCAATTCCGGTTCGGCGATGACCGCGTCCAGCTCCTCGTCCTGCTCGCAAGCCTCTTCCAGCTTGTCGGGGTCGGTAAACAAAGTGATCACCGAATCGGTGTCCAGGCTGTACGGCATGCTATCCATGCAGCGCTGGCAGGTCACTTTGAGTTCCGCCGACAAATGAAGACGCAGCGACAAACGCTTCAAGCTGTCGCGAAAACCATCCAGGGTGTATTCCACATCCCCGGAGGTGTCGGACAGATCGCTGTGCACACGCTCATCCAGCTCGCCAACCGGCAGTTTGCCGGCCTGCGAACGCCCTTCCCGGGCGAACTTGAGCGGATCGATCAAAATCGGTTTAGACATAAACCTCGCATGGTACAATCCATTCCCCTGATTTGTCAAAAGAAACAAGGGGCCCTCCGCGCGCGCCGCCAGGCCGCCCCGGCTCCGCAACAAGCGACGTCCACATCATGCAGATCGTACTGGCCTCCACCTCCCGCTACCGCCAAGAAATCATCGCCCGTCTGGGCCTGCCCTTCCACGCCGAACCGCCGGTGTGCGATGAAACCCCGCTGCCGGGCGAAACCGCGCTGGAAACCGCGGTGCGCCTGGCGCGCACCAAGGCGCAATCGCTGGCGGACAAGCATCCGCAAGCGCTGATCATAGGCTCAGATCAAGTGGCATTGCTTGACGGGCAGCAGATCGGCAAGCCAGGATCGTTTGAAAACGGCGTCAAGATGCTGCAATGGATGAGCGGCCGCACCGTGGTGTTCCACTCGGCGCTGGCCTTGTACAACAGCGCCGAGCGCCGGCTGCAGGAGGCGGTGGGCATCACCCGCGTCACCCTGCGTCCATTGAGCGAAGCGCAAATTCGCAATTATCTGGAACGCGAGCCGGACGCGCTGCACTGTGCCGGCAGCGCCAAAAGCGAGGGCCTGGGCGGCGCGCTGCTGGAGCGCGTGGAGTCCGACGATCCCAATGCGCTGATCGGCGTGCCCTTGTTCAAACTGATCACGATGCTTGCCAACGAAGGCGTGGAGATTTTGCAATGAGCGGCACCCTGTTCCTGATTCCCGCCCCGCTGGGCGACGAGTCCATCGCCTGGCTACCCGAGAGCGAGCGCGCCAAGGTCTTGCATCTCACCCATTTCGTGGTGGAAGCGGAAAAAACCGCGCGCAAACACCTGAAAGCGCTGGGCATCAACACGCCCATTCGTGAACTCGCCATGAGCACGCTGAACGAGCACACCGCCGCGACCGACGTCGCCGCCCTGCTGCAGCCGCTGCTGGACGGCCATGATCTGGGTCTGATTTCCGAAGCCGGCTGCCCGGCGGTGGCCGACCCCGGCGCGCAACTGGTGGCACTGGCGCATGAGCGCGGCATCCGGGTGGAACCCTTGATCGGCCCTTCGTCCATTCTGCTGGCGCTGATGGCCAGCGGCGCCAATGGCCAATGCTTCGCCTTCCATGGCTATCTGCCAGTGGACGCCGCCGACAAGGCCAAAATAGTCAAGGAACTGGAGCTGCGCTCGCGCCAGCGCAACGAGACCCAAGTCTTCATCGAAACGCCGTACCGCAACAACGCGCTGCTGCAGCAATTGCGCGACACGCTATCCCCGGCCACCCGGCTGGCGGTGGCCTGCGACCTAACCCTGCCGAGCCAAACCATCGTCAGCCGCCGGGTCAAGGACTGGTCCAAGGACGCGCCGGACCTGCACAAGCGCCCGGCCATTTTCATCATTCACGCCGCCTGAACCCACCATGGCCAAGATTCCGCCGCTGATACACTCCCTGCTGGACACCGATCTTTACAAATTCACCATGCTGCAAGTGGTGCTGCACCAATTCCCGGCCTCGCACGGCGAGTACGAGTTCAAATGCCGCAACCGCCCGGACATGCCGCTGACCCAGTTGAAGAAAGAACTGGAAGCGCAGCTGGACTGGCTGTGCCAGCTGCACTTCACCCAGGAAGAACTGGCCTACCTGCGCACGCTGCGCTTCATCAAGAGCGACTTCGTCGATTACCTGGAATTGTTTCACCTGCAGCGGCGCTTCATCACCGTGTCCTGCGAGGACGGAGAACTGGCGATTCGCATCAAGGGCCCGCTGGTGCAGGCGATGTTCTTCGAGATCTTCGTGCTCGCCATCGTCAACGAATTGTATTTCCGCCGCCTGGATTCGGCTGAAGTCCGCGCCGAGGGTCTGCGCCGGCTGGACGCCAAGATCGCCGTGCTGGAACGCTTCCGCGACAGCGAGGCCGCGCAGCAGCGCTTTCCCTTGCTGATCGCCGACTTCGGCACCCGCCGCCGCTTCAGCCGGGAATGGCAGCAACACGTGGTGGAGCGCCTGAACAGCGCGCTACCGGACATCTTCCGCGGCACCAGCAATGTCTACCTGGCCTGGAAGCTGGGCATCACCCCCATTGGCACCATGGCTCACGAATTCTTCCAGGCCTTCCAGGCGCTGGGCGTGCGGCTACGCGATTTCCAGAAGGCGGCGCTGGAATCCTGGGTGCAGGAATACCGCGGCGATCTCGGCATCGCGCTGACCGATGTGGTGGGCATGGATGCCTTTCTGGCCGACTTCGATCTCTATTTCGCCAAGCTGTTCGACGGCCTGCGCCACGACAGCGGCGATCCCTATCAATGGGGCGAGAAAGCGATCTCGCATTACCGCAAGCTGCGCATCGACCCGGCCACCAAGATGCTGACCTTCAGCGACGGCCTGAGCGTGGACAGCGCGCTGGACCTGCAGCGCCACTTCAGCCCGCACATCCAGATCAGCTTCGGCATCGGCACCCATTTCACCAACGACATGGGCCTGGAGCCACTGCAGATCGTGCTCAAGCTGGTCAGTTGCAACGGCCAGCCGGTGGCCAAGTTGTCCGACAGCCCCGGCAAGACCATGTGCAGCGACGAGACCTTTCTCGCCTATCTGCGCCAAGTGTTCAAGGTGGCGCTACCGGCCTGAGTCCTCGGCGGGCTCCAGCGCGTTCAGCACTTGCCGGCGCGCCGGCTCGGACAGGCGCTCGCCGGCCAGCGCCGCCGTCTGTCGACCCAAGGCTTGATAGGCGGCGCGCAAGCCGGCATCGTCCATCGCCTGCAGATGCAGCGCCACCGTCGACGCGTCGCCGCGCACGATGGGCCCGGTCAGCGCCGCCTGCGGCCCCAACGCCAGCGCATTCTCCAGCGTCTGCCGCATCAAGCCGCTCAGCAGCGGAGTCAGCAGCTCGACCGGCACGCCGCCCTGGCGGGCCAACTCTTGCGCCATCGCGGTCAGCGTCACCAGATAATTGGACGCCACCGACAAAGCCGCGTGATAAGCCGGCTTGCCGCCGGTGGCCAATTGAAACGGCCGCCCGCCCACGGCCTGCGCCAGCGTCCGCAAAGCGGCACAGGCCGGCGCATCGCCCTCCAGCGCGCACAGCACATCGACGAAATACTCGGCCGCCCGCTCCGGATCGGCGAATGAGAAAGCGGGATGCAGGCTGCCCAGGTGCGCGCCGCGCGCCGCCAACGGCTGCAGCATGCCGGATTCGCTGACGCCGCTGGCGTGAAACACCACGGCACCGGGCGGCACCACGCCGGCAGCGGCCAGCGCCTGAGCGCAGTCGGCGATGGCCGCGTCCGGCACCGCCAGCAGATAGAGATCGGCCGGCGCCAACTGCGCCCAATCACAGACCGGCCGCCCGGCGCCGATGAATTCGCAGGCCGCGCGCGCCGACTCCAGTCGCCGCGTCATCACGTCCAGCACCCGATAGCGCCCGGAGCCTTGCGCCAGCCGCGCCAGGGTCTTGCCCAGGCGGCCGGCACCGATGATGCTGATGGAATTCACGCTTTCCCCTCTTTCTGAATGTAGCGACAAGCCGCCGCCGCTGGACAATAATGCCAGCATCCGCCGCCAAGTCCGCGCGGCCTCGCAAAGGATTCCATATGAAGCTGGCCATCTTCCTCGCCGCCGTCGCCGCCGCGTTGCTCTACCTGGTCACGCTCTACAATGCGCTGGTCAATCTGAAGCACCAACTGACGCAAAGCTGGGCCAATATCGATGTCATCCTCAAGCAGCGCCACGACGAACTGCCCAAGCTGGTGGAAGTGTGCCGGCAATACGCCGCCTTCGAACAGGAAACCCTGACCCAGGTGATGGCCGCGCGCGGCGCCGTCGCCGACTCCGCCCGCGCGCGCGACCCGGAAGCGCTGGGCGCCGCCGAGGGACGGCTGCACGGCCTGATCGGCCAGCTCTACGCGGTGGCGGAGGCGTATCCGGCACTGCAGGCCGATCAGCAATTCGCGCAATTGAGCGAACGCATCACTCAATTGGAAGAGGCGCTGGCCGATCGCCGCGAACTGTACAACGAGGCGGTCAAGCTTCACAACGCCCGCATCGAACAGTTTCCCGACTTGTTTCTGGCCCGCCTGTTTCATTTTCCGCCGGCCAGGCCGCTGCGCTTCGCCGCAGCCGAAACCCGTGATGTCGACATGCAAGCGCTGTTCGCGCGACGCTGAGCATGCCGTTCATTTTCGCTTCGCTGTTGCCGGAATTAAGCCTCGGCCTCTACCTGCTTGCCGGCGCAGTGTGGCTTGGCGGCGTCACGCGCTACGGTCTGTTGTTCGTCGCCGCGGTGGGCCTGTTCAGCTGGCATGCCAACTACCGCCGCTACCGGCAACTGGCCGACACCCCCACCTCGCGGCTAGCCAGCGCGGCGCTGGGCCAGGTGGAATTGTCCGGCATGGCCCGCTGCCACCCCAACGCGCCCAACTACAGCCCCTTGAGCGGCCGGCGCTGCGCCTGGTACCGCTGCTGGCGCATAGATGAACGCGGCAAGCTGGATCTGGAAGACTGGCTACTCTGGACCATGCAGCGTTCCACCCGGCTGGCCGCCCGTGTCAACCCGCCGGAAATCAGCAGCGACGACAGCTTTCTGCTGGTCGACGGCGACGCGGAAGCCACCGTGCTGCCGGGCTCGGCCCAGGTTATCGCCCATCATCGGCGCCGTTGGCACGAGGACGGCATGCTGCTGATAGAGGAATGGATAGACGAAGGCGAGACCATCCATGTGCGCGGCCAATTGTCACGCCTGGAGCCGCGCGTCGGCGCCATCGAGCTGCGCTTGGACATCGGCGCCAAACTGGCGGAGTGGAAACGCAACCAGGCCGAGCTGCTGCGCCGTTTCGACCTGGACGGCAACGGCCAGTTGGACCAGCGGGAATGGGGCCTGGCGCGCGCCGCGGCGCAACGCGAAGTGCTCGCGCTGCATAAAGAGATGGCGCGGCAGCCCGCGTACTGGCTACTGGCCGGCAATGAGCAGAGCGGCCCGCCCATCATCACCACGCTGCCGCCGCGGCAAAGCGCCAGCCTGTTCCGTCGCCGCGCCTGGCTGCACGCCGTCGTGGCTTTGGTCTGCGTGTTGGCCTGGCTCAAATTGACTTAACCGTCAGGCGCTATACTGCAAGCAAGAGTTCTCGCCACGCGGAGCACACGATGATCCGTCTGATCTATAGCAGCGCAGCCCAGCACCCGGTATCCGCCGGGCTCATGCACGCCCGCGTCGGCCGTTTTCGCGACTACAACCACAGCCAGGGCATCGCCAGCGTGCTGCTGATGTTGAACGACGATTTCCTGCAGATACTGGAAGGACCCGAAGACGTGGTCGATGCGCTGTACCAACGCATCGCGCGCGACCCGCAGCATCATCAGCTGACCCTGCTGTCGCGCGAAGAAATCGATCATCCGATGCTGGCGGATCATCCGCTGGAATACATCGCGCCAATACAGCCGGCCGACGGCAAGCCCCTGTCCGCCGCCGCCATCGCCCGCGACGCCGGCTGGACCCTGCATGGCAAGGTCCAGCAGGTAATGCAGAGCTTTCTGGACGGTAAATGGCATCACCACCTGCCTAATGGCATGAATCCCCAGGTATTGCGCCGCGGCTGAGCGAGGCGTTATGAAGCTGCGGCGACCAAGGCCTGGTCAATGTCGGCCAGGATGTCATCGATATGTTCGATGCCGATGGAAAGCCGCACCATCTCCGGACGCACCCCGGCGCGTAATTGCTCCTCTGCGGACAACTGGCGGTGAGTGGTGGTGGCCGGATGGCAGGCCAGCGACTTGGCGTCGCCGATATTCACCAAGCGGGTCACCAACTGCAAGGCGTCGATGAAGCGTCCGCCGGCGGCCGCACCGCCGCGGATGCCGAAGGACAGCACGCCGGAAGCACGGCCGCCGAAATAGCGCTGCGCCAGACCATGGTCCGGATGATCCTCCAGCCCGGCGTATTCCACCCACTCCACCGCCGGGTGCCGACGCAGACGTTGGGCTACTTGCAAGGCATTGGCGCAGATGCGATCCATGCGCAGCGCCAGCGTTTCTATCCCTTGCAAGATCAGGAAAGCGTTGAACGGCGCCAGCGCCGCGCCCATATTGCGCAGCGGCACCACCCGCGCCCGCGCGATATAGGCGGCCGCGCCCAATGTCTCCACGTAGTTGACGCCGTGGTAGCTGACATCCGGCGTGTTCAGACGCGCAAAGCGCTCGGCGTGCTCAGCCCAGGGGAAGCGGCCGCTGTCCACGATGATGCCGCCGATGCTATTGCCGTGGCCGCCCAGGTATTTGGTCAGGCTGTGCACCACGATGTCGGCGCCGTGCTCGAACGGCCGGCATAGATAAGGAGACGGCACCGTGTTGTCGACGATTAGCGGCAGACCATGACGATGCGCCTGATCGGCGAAGGCGGCGAAATCAACCACATTGCCCAAAGGATTGCCAATGGACTCGCAGAATACCGCCTTGGTGCGCGCGTCCGCCATTTCGCCAATCCGCTGCGGCTGGCGGTAATCGACGAAACGCACCTCGATGCCCAATTGCGGCAGCGTGTGCGCAAACAAATTATAAGTGCCGCCGTACAAGGTGCCGGTGGCGATGATGTTGTCGCCGGCCTCGGCGATGGTTTGTATGGCGTAGGCGATCGCCGCCATGCCGGACGCCACCGCCAGCGCGCCGATGCCGCCCTCCAGCGCCGCCACCCGCTGCTCCAGCACATCGGTGGTCGGGTTCATGATGCGGGTGTAGATATTGCCCTGCACCTTGAGATCGAACAGGTCGGCGCCGTGCTGGGTGCTGTCGAAGGCATAGCTGGTGGTTTGATACAGCGGCACCGCCACCGCCTTGGTCGTCGGGTCCGGCGCATAGCCGGCATGCACCGCCAGGGTTTCCAGTTTCATCGCGTCATCCTTCTATATGGAGTGAGTTGCCCAGGTTCAGACATGCAACCCGACTACCTTAGCCGGGAAGCGGCAACAGCAAAAGAAGCAAAACGCCGCGCCATAAAAGCAAACGATCTACCATTCCGCACAAAGACCACCACAAGAGTAATCATTCACAGAAGAATCAAATCAATATGAATAATATTTTATAAACAACAAGTTAGCACTCACCACACCACTAAAAACTGGTAACCATCGTCCCTGACAGCACTATTTACATAGCCTTCGCTTTCTATTATGATTCAGATACGAATTCATTCTGATGTGCTTCTTGCAGCATCGTGAATTCTCTTCAAGTCACGTTGATTTCGAGCCCGCCCTCCGCGGGCTCATTTTTTTTCACTGCCGCCACCGCTCCCCATCTCCACACCCACGCCAAAATCCTTATTGCATAAGGAATATAGGCGATAGATGCTTTTTTACAACACTTCACCCCCATTCACATAATTCATATTTTCTTCATTTTGTTCATCGGCTTAGCAAGACTTTTCCATGTAAAACCACACATAGAAAGCAACATTTGGTTGTTGATTTGCAACACGCCATTTACCGAAAAGTTGCATTTAAACAACTTAGCCAATAGCATTTGCTCACATTCCTAAACCCAAATAAAAGGATGACTTGACCATGAAAAAGAGTCTGATCGCCCTGCTGGTAGCTACTCTGCCGGCCGCAGCTTTCGCTGACGTTACCATCTACGGCAAAATCAAAGGCGGCGTAGAGTACGTTGACAACGGTTCCACCAAGCAAACCAACATCGACGACCTCGGTTCCCGTATTGGTTTCAAAGGCAAAGAAGACCTGGGCAACGGTCTGAAGGCTATCTGGCAAGTTGAAACCGGCTTCGCTGTTGATGGCAGCGGCAAAGTGAACAGCGACGGCACTTCCAGCAGCAGCAGCGGCACTTTTGCCAACCGCAACTCCTTCATCGGCCTGCAAAGCGATCTGGGTACCCTGCGTCTGGGTAACGTGTCCAACTTCCTGGACAGCGACATGGGCATCGTAGACCCGTGGGAATACAAGAGCGATGCTCTGGGTCTGGGCGTGTTCACCCGCGACGGCACCCGTCTGAAGAACTCCGTGCGCTACGATCTGCCGAGCATTGCTGGCTTCAGCGCCGCTCTGCAATACGGCACCAAAGAAGACAAGACCAACACCCTGGTAAACGGTCAATCCGTCAACCAGAATCGTGAAACCGCGATCGTTGGCCTGGGCTACGAAAACAGCGGCTTCTTCGGCAAATATGCTTACATCCATGAAAGCAAAGCAGCTTCCTCCGCTGCAATTTCCGGTGTAGCACTGAACAACACCGCTAACGACAAGCATCGTCTGGAAGTTGGCTACAACGCCAACAACCTGCTGGTTGCCTTCGGCTACCAGCAACAAAAAGGCGGCGTGGACATCGTTGGCTGGAGCAAGTACGTAACTCCTGGCTTCACTGCTCCGACTCCGGGCTCCTATGACGCTAACGGTAAAGTGAAGACTCGTGAATACGCACTGACCGCTGCTTACACCCTGGGCGCGTTCACCCCGAAATTCACCTACGCTCATGGCGACAAGGTTGAAGCTGCTGGCGTGAAAATCGACGACTCTGGCTACAACCAGTACGTACTGGGTGTTGACTACGCGATCTCCAAGCGCACCACCTTCGGCGCGCAATACGGTGTATTCGACGTTAAAGGCGGCGTGAACAACGCCAACAAGGATCTGAAGGCTCTCGGCCTGAACATGATCCACGCATTCTAATTTGTCGGTTCGACGCAAGAACCCACGAACATGAATGAGAAAAAGGCCCGCGCAAGCGGGCCTTTTTCATTGCGGTAAGCTGCGACCAACATCAGGCTTTTCAATCCCGCCCTATTCCTCAGATCTCCCGACAATAGCTCATGCACTGGCAGTGCCAGACCGTGACTAGCGCGCCCCACCCTTCCCACTAGACATCGACGCCCCATTCACCCATCGTCATTAACACCTGCTCCGCCGCACGCGGCCATAAAAAAAGAGCAAGCCTCGCGCTTGCCCTTTGCCGATACCCTTAGAACCTATTCAAAGTCTGCTGCGCTTCGGCGATACGGCGTTGAAAACAAGCTCAAAATACTCATGTACCACGAGTACATTCCGCTTTTTCACTCGTTTTCGCCTTGTCTCGCCCTTGCTCGCGAGACTTTGAACAGGCTCTTACAGAGTCAATCAGGCTGGAACCGCCTCGAACGCCCAGGTGTCCTCCTGCCGAAACTCCGCCCAACATTCGCCGTTCGGCCTGGCCTGCTGGCCAAAGGCGCGCAAGCGCAGATCGCCATGTTGCAACAGGTATTCCCAGCGGTCGCCCAGATACATCGACGCGATCAATCGCGCCGGCAGGCTGTTGCCGCCGGGCTCGTCCTGCACCCGTAGCCGCTCCAGCCGAATCACCGCCTGCGCCGCTTGTCCCACTTGCAGCGTCTGGCGCGCAGTGGCGCGCAACTGCCAGCCCTCGCCTTGCAAGGTGACGCTATCGCCATCCCGGGCAGCCACCTTGGCTTGCAGCGTATTATTGGCGCCCATGAATTGCGCGGTATAAAGGGAGGCCGGCGCCGAATACAGCTCGGTCGGGCTGCCCGCCTGCTCGATGCGGCCGTTCTTCAGCAGCAGGATCTGGTCCGACATCGCCATCGCCTCGCCCTGATCGTGGGTGACGCACAGCGCCGACAAGTTCAACGACACGATCAGCTCGCGCAGCCAGGCACGCGCCTCTTCGCGCAGCTTGGCGTCCAGATTGGACAGCGGCTCATCCAGCAGAATCACCGGCGGGTTGTACACCAGCGCGCGGGCAATCGCCACGCGCTGCTGCTGGCCGCCCGACAGCTGATGCGGATAGCGCTCGGCCAGGTGGCCGAGCCCGAGCTTGTCCAGGATCTGCCGCACCCGCGCCGCGATGTCCGCCGCAGGGGTTTTACGCAGCTTCAAGCCATAGCCGACGTTCTGCGCCACGGTGCGATGCGGCCATAGCGCATAGGACTGGAACACCAGGCCCAAGGAGCGCTGCTCCACCGCCAGATTGCAGCCGGCCGCGCCGTCGTACAGCGGGCGGCCATCCAACAGGATGCGACCCGCGGATGGCTGCTCCAGCCCGGCGATGGCGCGCAGCAAGGTGGTCTTGCCGCTGCCGGAAGCGCCGAGCAGGGACACCACCTGGCCGGCGGCCAGGTCGAAGGACACCCCTTGCAGGATGGGGTTGTGGTCGTAATTCAGATGCAGATCGCGCACGCTCAATTTAGTCATGCAGTTTCACTCCCAGACGCAAGGCCAGCGCCAAGCCGGCGCCCACCATCAGAATATTGATCACAGACAGGGCCGCCACCTGGTCCACCGCGCCGGTGGCCCACAGGGATACCAACAAGGAACCGATCACCTCGGTGCCGGGCGACAGCAAATACACCGCGGTCGAATACTCCCGCTCGAAAATCATGAAGATCAGCAGCCAGCTGGACAGCAGGCCGAAACGGATCAAGGGCAGGGTCACGTCCAGGCTGGCGCGGCGCTGTGACGCGCCGGCGCTGCGCGCCGCTTCCTCCAGCTCCGGCCCCACTTGCAGCAAAGCGCTCTGCACCAGCCGCATGCCATAGGCCAGCCAGACCACGGTATAGGCCAGCCAGATCGACAACATGCTGTTCTTGGCGCCCTGCAGGCCGGGCACGAACAGAAACACCCACAGGAAGGCCAGGCCGGCCAGGATGCCTGGCACCGCGCGCGGCAGCAGCACCAGGTAATCCAGCACGCGCGCGCCCCAGTCATTGCGACGATGGCCGGCGAAACCGACCAGGGTGTAAAAACCGACCGCCAGCGCGCCGCCGATGATGCCGACGCCCAGGGTGTTGACGATGGCGCGGACGATATTGTCCTCCTCGAACACCAGCGCGTAGTGATCCAGCGTCAGCGTCTCCAGCAAGGACACGCCCTCGCCCCAGTGGCTGACCACCGAACGCAGCGCGATGCCGGTAATCGGCACCACCACGGTGAGGAACAGCCACAGCAGCACGATGGCCAGCGCCACATAGCGCCACGGCCCCAGCGACAGCGGATGCTGACGTCCGGCCTTGCCCTTGAGGGCAACGAAACGCTGGGCGCTGCGCAACAGCCGGCGCTGCAGCAGGACCAGCGGGAAAGTGATGGCGATCAGGCAGACCGCCACCGCCGCCATCAGGTGATAGGACGGAATCCCCAGCTTATTGGTCAGCTTGTACAGATAGGTGGCCAGCACCAGATGCCCTTCCGGGTCGCCCAGCACCAACGGCAGGCCGAACACCTCGAAACCGAGAAACACCACCAGCACGCCGGAGAACAGCATCGCCGGCATCACCATCGGCAGGCTGACGTCGCGCGCCACGCGGAAGGGGCTGGCGCCGGCCACGCGCGCGGCCTCTTCCACGTCCGAGCCCAGATTGCGCAGCGCCGCCGACGCGTATAAATAGACATGCGGCACATGGGTCAGCCCCGCCACCACCGCGATACTGGCCAAGGAATAGATATTCCACGGTAGCTCTTCCACGCCGAACCACTGTTTGAACCACAGCGAATAAAACCCCACTGGTCCCGCCGCCACCACATAGCCGAAGGCCAGCACCATAGGCGACACGAATACCGGCGTCAGCAGCAAGGGCTCCAGCCAGCGTCGCCCCGGCAGATCGGTGCGCGCCATCAAGAAGGCCAGCACTCCGCCCAGCGGAATCGCGATCAAGGCCATGCCGGCGGCGATCACCAGCGAATTGCCGAGCGCGGACCAAAAATCGGGGTCGGTGAACACGAAACGGTAGGCGGCCAGGCCCATGTTCTTGTCCGCCATGAAGAAGGGCTGATCCAGCAGGCTCTGGTACACCACCAAAGACAGCGGCGCCAACACCAGCATCGCCAATACGCCCATGACCAGCCAACGGCTGATCGCGCTCCAGCGCGGAGCCCCGCCGCGCGCGGCGGCGGGGCTCGCGGCGGTCGCCGTGAGCTTTACAGAAGAATCCATGCTTGCTCCCAGGCCTGACGCGCAGGCCTTTGCGCCGTCCGCGCCGGGCGGACGGCTGATGAAGGAATCGGGAAGGCCGGCTCAGAGCCTGTTCAAAGTCTGCTACGCGTCGGCGATACGGCGTTGAACAGGCTCTCAGGAAACGGTTGACGCTCCGCCGCGCGCGGGAAAAAGTCCGCACAGAGACGCATCGTCAACCGCGTCAAACGGCCGGCTAAACCATGCGGCGGCGCGCTATTTCTTCAGCGCCTGCTGCCACTGACGCATGAAGTCCAGGCGCTTGGCCTGGTCCAGATAGACCAACAGGCCAGTGCCCACCTGGATAGGCTTGGCGCTACCGCCCAATTGCTGATTCAAGGCGGTAATCGACGCCGCGCCGCTGACATCGCTGCGCAGGGAGAACAGCTCGGACTGGTTGGCCAGCACGGTCTGGCCGCGCTTGGACAATAGATAGTCCAACCACAGCCGCGCCGCGCTGGGATTGCGCGCTTTCTTGGACACGATGGCCAGACGGCTGACCACCTGGGTGTAGTCCTTGGGATAGACATAGCCGATGGCCGGATCCTTCTTGGCCTTGGCGTAGGCATAGGAGCCGAGGATGTTGTAGCCGATCAGGTTCTCGCCCGAGGAAATCCGTTCCATCATCGCGCCGGTGGAGGTTTGCAGCTTGACGCCGCTGGCGCCCAGCGCGCGCGCCAGTTCCCAGGTACCGGCGCTATTGTGGCGAGCGTCCTGGGTCAGAAAATTGAAACCGACGCCGGATTTCTCGATATCGTAACTGGTGACCTTGCCCTTGAAGCGGGCCGGATTGGCCTTGAGGATGCGCACCAGGTCGGCGCGCGTCTGCGGAATCTCCGCCGGCTTCAACAAGCGCTTGTTGTAGACGATGGCCACCGGTTCGTAAGTGGTGCCATAGGCTTGCTGCTGATAATGCGCCCAGGACGGCAGATTCGGCGTCTCCGGCGAGGCGTAACTGGCGGCATAACCATCATTGACGAACTTCACCTGCAAATCCATCGCCGAGCTCCATACCACATCGGCGCTGGCGCTGTTGGCGGCGTTCTCGCTGATGAAGCGGTTATAGATCTCGGTGCTGTTCATATCGTGGTACTCCACCTTGACGCCGGGATACAAGGCCTGAAAGTCCTTGATCAAGGGTCGCGCGGCGGCGCTGTCGGTGGCCGAATACACCACCACCTTGCCCTCCTTGGCCGCGGCGTCCACCAACTGCTGATAACTGGCCGGATACCCGGCGGGCACGGCCGCCCAGGCGGCGGCGGAACCCAGCGCGCAGCACAGCGCGGACAAGCTTCTGACTCTATTCATGGTGTTGCTCCTTGGTAGCTGAAGATGTTGTGCACATCTTTCGACGGCGACGCTCTATTGGCTTCGCTTGCCCAGCCATGATATTAGAGTGAAGCTTTCAATCCGCTTTCAATGAGCCAACCATGCGCCTGCTTTTGGTGGAAGACAATCCGGCCTTGTCGGAATCGCTAGCCCAGGCCCTGCGCCAGGCCGGCTTCGCCGTGGACTGCATGCTCAACGGCAGCGACGCCGACCATGTGCTGCGCACCCAGGATTACGCGCTGGCCATCCTGGACCTGGACCTGCCCAAGCTGGACGGCTGGGAGGTGCTGCGCCGGCTGCGCGGCCGCAAGCAGGCGCTGCCGGTACTGATCCTGACCGCGCACGGCTCGGTGGAAGAAAGGGTTCGCGGCCTGGATCTGGGCGCCGACGATTACCTGGCCAAGCCTTTCGATCTCAATGAGCTGGAAGCGCGGGTGCGCGCGCTGATCCGCCGCAGTCACGGCCGCGAAAGCCCGTTGCTGCAACTGGGCCCGCTCAGCTACGACAGCATCGGCCGCCAGTTCCAATTGCATGGCGACACGCTGCGGCTGACGCCGCGCGAGCACGCGGTGCTGGAGGTGCTGATGCTGCAGGGCGGCAAGGCGATAGGCAAGACCCAGCTATCGGAAAAGATCTTCGGCCTGGATGAATCCGGCAGCGCCGAGGCCATTGAAATCTACGTGCACCGCTTGCGCAAGAAACTGGCGGAGCAGCCGGTCTCCATCGTCACCTTGCGTGGGCTGGGCTATCTATTGACCACGCCGTAAATGCGCAAACTTCTTTCCCGCCTCAAGCCCGCCAGCCTGCGCAAGCAGCTATTGCTGGGGCTGTCGATACCGCTGCTGCTGATGCTGGCGCTGGACGGCTGGATGACTTATGACCGTGCCTTGCAGGCGGCCAATACCGCCTTCGACCGCATGCTGCTCAGCTCCGGCCGCGCCATTGCCGATGGCGTCGCCGCCCATGGCGGCGCCATCAGCGTGGACATCCCCTATTTCGCCTTGCAGATGTTCGAATCCAACGCCTCCGGCAAGGTGTTCTATCGGGTCAGCCGCGACGATGGCGCGGTGCTGACCGGCTATGAGGACCTGCCCCTGCCGCCACCGCGCCGCCGCGCCGAAATCCGCTACCAGCCGGACTACTCAGACATCGGCTATCACGGCGACACGCTGCGGCTGCTGACCCTGCGCCAATCGGTGCGCGACATGGTCACGCTGCAAAGCCGCGACGTCTGGATCCAGGTGGCGGAAACGCCGGAATCGCGCCAGCAACTGGCACGCACCCTGTTGCTGGGCGCGTTGGCGCAGGAGGCGCTGCTCGGCGCCATCATGCTGGTCATCGTGCTGCTGGCGGTCGGCCACAGCCTGCGGCCGCTGCGCCGCTTGTCGCGCAAGGTGGGCGCGCGCAAGGACACCGACCTCAGCCCGCTGCCCAGCAGCGAACTACCCACCGAACTGACTCCGCTGGTGGACGCGCTGAATCAGCAAGGGGTGCGCTGGCACAAGCTGCAGGCGGCACGGCGCCGTTTCATCGACGATGCCGCCCATCAATTGAAAACGCCGCTGGCGGTGATGCGAACCCAGGCGGAACTGGCCCAGCGTCAAGCATCCGAAGCCGCCTTGCGGCAGCAATTGGACAAACTGCTGGCCTCGCTGGACAGCGCCAGCCATGGCGTACAGCAATTGCTGCAACTGGCGCGGGTGGAGCCCGACAACGGCCAGGCGATCGCCTTGACCGAAATGGATCTGGCCGCGTGGCTACGGGAATGGGCGCTGGAACAAGCCGCTTGGGCTCATGGCCAAGGCGCGGACCTGGGCTACGAAGGCGAGGAAACGGTGGAAATACGCGGACATGCCGGCTTGCTGCGGGAGGCGTTGGGCAATCTGCTGGACAATGCCATCCGCTACCACCCGGTCGCCGGCGCCGCCCGCATCACCCTGGCCGCCGGCGCGCTGCCGGCGCCGTGGCTGCGCATAGACGACAACGGCCCCGGCATTGCCGATGCGGAACGGGACAAGGTATGGCAGCGCTTTTATCGCATCGCCGGCGCCGCCAGCAACGGCAGCGGGCTTGGATTGGCCATCGTCAGGGAAATCGCCCACCGCCACGGAGCGACGGTGGAGTTGAGCCGCAACGCCGGTGGTGGCCTCAGCGTCAAGCTGCAGTTTCCGCCAGCAGGCATGGGATAGACTTCGAGCCCGTGTTACGGGCTCGCGAGCGAAGACGAAAACCGCCGAGAAAGCGCGATGCCCATATGGCGCATCTGTGTTTCGAAGCGGTTTTTAACGCCGAACCATCGTCTTAGAACGGCAATTGGTATAAGGGATTGCGGCTGTCGGCGCCTTCGGCGCGGATGCGTTCCAGCTCGCTGCGCAAGGCGGTCTGCAGCCACTGCTCGCGCATCTTGTCGCCTTCGGGATGCTCGTTCAGCATCCGGTACAGCGCCATGCCATGGAAGGTTGTCATCATGGTCAGCAAGGTGGCGAAGAAGCCAGTGGAGATCGCGTAGCGCGGAAACAGCGATGCCATCAGGGCGACGAAGCGATCGCGGAAGTAGTTGCTGGAACTGGCCAGGAAGATTTCCCGCAGATCCGCGGTGGTGCGGGCCGCCATCAGCAGCTCCATCAACACAATGTGGCGCGGTGACAGCACCAGGGCCTTCATCAGCGCGACGATCCGTTCCTCTTCCGGCATCGTGCTGGGCATTTCCGCCGCCAGCTTGAGCCCGGCTTCGAAAATATCGTCGACCACCTTGCGCCCCACCGGCAGCATCAGTTCGTTCTTGGTGGCGAAATGGCGGAACAATGCCCCCTGGGAGACGCCGGCCCGGCTGCAGATCAGTTGCACGCTGGTGCCGTGATAACCAAACTCCAGCAGACACTCGATGGCCGCCTCCACCAGTTTTCCGATGGTGGACTCCCTACGACTTTGTTGTGTTCGTCTAGTTTGCATTATATTCTTATGTCATGTTTATCCCAACCAAGCTTTGATGATACGCGAAACTGTAGTCATAAGCGAGGGCGAGCACACGCTAAATAGGCCAGTGAGTAGTTTCAACTAGGGATAAGCGGGACAAGCTTGATCTTTTTAAGAATATTTCCTAATTACCCTTAAGAAGAGATCATTAATATTAAAATATCCATTATTAAATTGCGCATTTTCAGCGCTTTGGAACATTTTAGCTGGAGGGCTGTCACGCTCGCCGCGGCGCGCGGACGCCAACCTAGCGGCGTGGCGTTCGCGCAACGCTGGCCCGGCAAGGCGGAGAGCCCGCCATAATCAAGCAGGGAAAGGATTGTCGCAACCCGGACCATGGCCGGATGACCGTGAAAAAGCCCGTTTCAAGCCAGGCCCGCACAGGCTGCGCCGCTGGCGCAAACGACAAGACATGCATGAACAAGATAACAAGCAACTACTAAAGTAATACCACCCTTAGCTAGCAGCTAGTCTCTAAACGAAAAAACAAATAAGCGAAAACAACATTTCAAGAAAAATAAGCTGGCGGCTTTGCGAAATCGTTAAAATAATCACGATTAAGTTCACATACGAACATTAACCCAAAACAAACGCGCCTAAGCTGACAAAAACTGACGGCCCGCCGCCATGACGGGCCCGCAACGTATCAGTTCAAATGCGCGCGACCAAAATCCACCCGGCCAAACGGGCTAACCGCGTAACCGCTCAAACTCTTGCTCGCCAGCGCATAAGCGGTGGGATGCGCCAGCGGCAGCCACAGCGCCTGCTCTTGAATCAGCTTCTGCGCCGCCAGATACAATTTGGCGCGTTGCGCGAAATCGCTGCTTTTCTTGCCATCGCTAATCAGCTTGTCCAGCTTGGCATCGCAGTAACGCGCGAAATTGGTACCGGACTGCACCGCGGAGCAGGAAAACTGCGGGGTCAGGAAATTGTCCGGATCGCCGTTGTCGCCGGCCCAGCCCATGAACAATAGCTCATGTTCGCCGGCCTTCGCGCGCTTGATCAGTTCGCCCCACTCAATCACCTTGATCTGCACCTTGACGCCGATCTTGGCCAGATCGGACTGCAACAATTCGGCGCCGGCCTTGGGATTGGGGTTCAGCGTGCTGCCGCTGGGGCGCACCCATACCGTGGTTTCGAAGCCATCGGGGTAGCCTGCCTGGGCCAGCAGCTTCTTGGCGCGCGCCGGGTCGTAGGCATAAGGCTTCTCGCCCTTGTTATAGCTCCAGGTATTGGGCGGATACGGCAAGTCCGCCGCGATGGCGGTGTTGTCGAACACCGTTTTCAGATAGCTGTTCTTGTCGAAGGCCAGATTGAGCGCCTGGCGCACCAGCGGGCTGTTCAACGGCTTTTTCTGGCTATTGAAGGCGACGAAGGCGGTCATGAAGGCCGGGGTCTGCAATACCTGCAATTTGGGATCGGCCTTGGCCGTCTGCACGTCCTGCGGCTTGGGCGACAAGGCCAGCTGACATTCGCCGGCTCTCAGCTTCTGCGCCCGCACCGCGGCGTCCGGCGTGATCGCGTAGATCAGCGCGCCGACCCTGGGCTTGGCGCCCCAATAGCCGGCATTCGGCGCATAGCGCACCACCGCGTCCTTCTGAAAGCCGCGGAACACGAAGGGGCCGGTGCCTATCGGCTTGCTGTTCAAATCCGCCTGGCGGCCGGCCGCCAGCAACTGGCCAGCGTACTCCGCCGAATAGATGGACGCGAAGCCCATGGTCAGGCTGGACAGGAAGGTGGCTTCCGGATAGTTGAGCTCGAAGCGCACGGTACTGGCGTCAACCTTCTGCACCGCCTTGATCAATTTGGGAAACTGCATGGCCTGCGCGTGCGGGTAGCCATTTGGCGCGGTCTTGTACCAGGCATGGCCGGGATTCAGCATGCGCTCGAAGGTGAATACCACATCGTCGGCGTTCAGCTTGCGGCCGGGCTTGAAATAATCGGTGGCGTGAAACGCCACGTTCGGACGCAGTTTGAATGTGTAACTGAGGCCGTCGTCGCTGACTTGCCAGCTTGCGGCCAATCCCGGCACCACTTTACGGCCGATGGCATCGTATTCCACCAGCCGGTTCATCAACACGTCCGCCGAGGCGTTGGTGGTGACCAGGGAATTGTATTGCACCACGTCGAAGCCTTCCGGATTGGCGTCGGTGCATACCGTCAATGGACGGGCGGCCAGCGCCAGGGTAGGCGCCAAGCACAGCGCCAGCAGCATCATTTGCTTGTTCATCACTATTTCCTTATCTAACAACCATTGCCTCTGCGGAATCTGCAAGGAAGGTTAAGCGAATAAGCGAAAAAAACAAACCATCGATTATGCATATTCATATTCACGGCGCGGCCAAGGAAGGAATTTGAGCCCGGCGCAAATTGCCGCTACAGTCAAAGCGGACAGCCAGAACACGAAGCGTACCGCCATGACACGTCGCCACTGCCTGCTAAGCCTGTTTATCGCCAGCCTCGTCGCCATGCCATTGCGGGCGGCGCCTGGCCCTATGCTGGAAATCCTGACCGAGGACGACCCGCCGCTGACCTTTGAGCAGGACGGCAAGCCGGGCGGCCTGGTGGTCGAAGTGGTGCAAGGCATACAGCGCCGCGTCGGCAACCACGACCCCATCGCGGTGGTGCCATGGGCGCGCGGCTACCGCCAGGCGCAGCAGCAGCCGAATACCGTGCTGTTCAACACCAATCGCACACCGGAGCGAGAGCGCCTGTTCAAATGGGTGGGCCCGGTGACGGAAACCCTGGGTTGTCTGTTTGTGCGGCGCGACAGCAATATCAAGCTGCAAACGCTGGACGACGCCCGCAAGCTGCCGCAGATCATGGTGGTGCGCGACTGGTATCTGCAACAGCTGCTGGCCGCGCAGAATTTTGCCAATCTGAGCACCGTGGCCACGCCGGACCAATTGCTGACCATGCTGATGCGCAAGCGCGCCGATGTCATCGTCAGCGAGAACACCACCCTGCCCCACCAACTCAGACAACAGGGTTTCGATCCCGCCCAGGTGCGCAAGGCGCTGACCTTTTCCCATACTTACGGCTATATCGCTTTTTCGCGCCAGACGCCGGACGCGGTGGTCAAGGCCTGGCAGCAGGCACTGGACGAGATGAAGCGAGACGGCAGCTTCGCCGCGCTGTACCGGCGCTGGCTGCCGGGCGAGCCGGTGCCCGGCCTCAGTCCGGCAGCGCCCTGATCACTCGAAACGGCCGCGCCACCACGCCACCAGTTGCGCCGGCGGCAGCGACGGCGAGTACAGATAGCCTTGGCCGCTGTGACAGCCACGCGCCAGCAGCAGTTCATGCTGGGATTCGGTCTCCACTCCCTCGGCCAGCACTTGCAGGCCCAGGCTTTCCGCCATCGACACGATGGCGGCCACCATGGCCAGATCGCGCTCGTCGCTATCCAGCCGCATGATGAAGCTGCGGTCTATCTTCAACTCATCGATGGGCAAGCGCTTCAGATAGGACAGCGAAGAGAAGCCGGTGCCAAAGTCGTCGACACTGACATGAAAGCCCATGCGCTTGAGCGCCGGCAGCGTCTTCATCGCGCTGTCCACATCCATCAGCGTGCCCTCGGTGATTTCCAGGCATAGCTGTTCCGGTCCCGCGCCGCACTCCGCGATGATGGCGCTAAGCCGCGCCACCGAGTCCGGCAGACAGAAAAAACGCGCCGACAGATTGACGCTGATGCGCCAGGGCGGCAATCCGCTGTTGCGCCAGGCCACGACTTGGCGGCAGACGCTGCGGAATACGTATTCGTCGATATCGATGATCAGGCCGGTTTTCTCGGCAATGCCGATGAAATGGGCCGGCGACTGCTTGCGGCCCTCGAACTCCCAGCGCAGCAATGCCTCCACCCCCAGCATGTCCTGACCGCGCAAGGTCAGCTGCGGCTGGTACTCCAGCCGCAGTTCGCCGCGCTGCAGCGCCTGCCGCAGCCCGGTTTCGGTCTGCAACCGCTGCCGCACTCCGTCCGCCATATCGGCTGCGAAGAAACAAAAGCCGTTCTTGCCGCCATACTTGGCCCGGTACATCGCCATATCGGCGTAGCGCATCAAGCCTTCCGGGGAGTCCGCGTCGGCCGGATAGCTGCTGATGCCGATGCTGGCGGACAGGAAGTAGCGATGGTCGCCTTCCTGATACGGCGCCGACAAGGTTTCCAGCACCCGCTCGGCCAGGCCGGCGGCGGTGGCGTCGTCGGCCTCTTCGGCCAGCACCACGAACTCGTCGCCACCGATGCGGAACAGCGGATCGCCGCCGCGCATGCAGGCGCGCAAGCGCTCGGCGACGATGCGCAGCAATTGGTCGCCGACCTCGTGCCCCAGGTTGTCGTTGATGAAACGGAAATCGTCCAGATCCACCAGCAACAGGTAGAGTCGGCGCTGCAAGCGCTGATGGCGCGCCAGGCTCAGATGCAGGCGCTCATTCAATTGCACCCGGTTCGGCAACTGGGTCAGGCTGTCGTGCTTGGCCAGAAACTCGATATTGAGCTGCGTGCGTTTGAGCGCGGAAATGTCGCGGGCAAAACCCATCGCGCGCCGCGGGCTGCCGTCGGCGTCCCGCCACAGGCTGGCGCTGACCTGTACCCAGGCATGACCGCCATCCGGCAAGGACACCCGAAACTGACATTCGTGATGGTTCTCGCCCTGGCGCGCCGGCAACGCCAGCCAGCGCTGGCGCAACTCCTCCAGATCTTCGGGATGGATCTGCCGCAGCAAATTGTCCAGGCAGCCATGACGGTAGTCGTCCGCCTCCCCGAACATCCGCCCCACCGGCCCTTCCTCCTGCAGCGCGCCATCGTCCAGGTCCAGCTCCCAGGCGATCTGCTCCGCCGCGTACAACGCCTGCTTCAAGCGCAGCGCCGAACGGCGGCGCTCGCCAATCAGCCGCCCCACCCGCGCCAGCAATTCGCCCACCGAGAACGGCTTGTACAAGAACTCCTGCACGCTGCTTTGCAGCATCTGCAGCCGCAAGGCATCGTCAGCGCGCGCCGACAACATCACCACCGGAATATCCTCGGTCTGCCAGTTGCCGCGCAGCGCGGCCACCAGCGCTTCGCCGCCCATGCCCGGCATCATCAGATCGCTGATGATCAAGTCCGGCTGCTCGCTCAGCGCCAGTTGCATCCCCCTTCTTCCTTCCGGCGCGGTCAGCACCCGGTAATGCCGACCCAAGGCGCCGGCGATGAAGGCGCTCATATCGACATTGTCCTCCACCAGCAATACCAGCGGCTGCGCGCCGTTGTCCGGCAGCGGCAGCACCGCGCTTTGCGGCGTGCCGCTCAGGGGCAGCACGCCGCCGGCCAGCAGATCGTCCAGCTTCAGATCCTCCGGCGCCACCTCCACCCCCGCCGGCGCCGTCAAGGGCAGTTCCAGGCGGAACAAGGCACCACCGCCCTCCGCGGCGTTCAAGCGCACTTCGCCGTGATGCAGCTCGACAAACTCCTTAACGATGGCGAGGCCAAGACCGGTGCCGCCATGGCGGCTGTAATCGCCGTCCTCCACTTGCACGAAACGCTCGAACACCTTGTCGCGCATCTCGGCCGGCACGCCGGGGCCGGTATCCTGCACCGTGATCCACGCTTGCTGCCGCCTCGGTTCTAGCGCAATGCGGATTCGGCCGCCGTCCGGCGTGAATTTGAACGCATTGGACAGCAGGTTCAGCAGCACGCGCTGCAGCTTGATCGCGTCCGCCTGCGCCGGCAGCACCGCCGGCGCCTCTACTTGGTAAACGATGTCGCGATCGCTGGCCAGGGAGTCGAAATAAGAAGCGACATGGCGCACCAGTTCGGCCAGGTTCAGTTGTACATAGCGCAGCCGCAGCTCCCCGGCATCCAGCTTGGCCACGTCGAGCAAGTCGTTGACCTGCTGCAGCAGCAAGCGCGCCTGACGCTGGATCAGCGATAGATTGGGAGTGTCGCCCGGTTCCGCCTGCCCGGACAGAAAGCGTTCGACCTGGCCCAGGATCAGCGTCAGCGGCGTGCGCAATTCGTGGCTGACATTGGCGAAAAAGCGGGTTTTCATCTGGTCCAGCTCACGCATCTGCTGATTCAGCCGGGCCAGCTCGCTGTTGGACTCCTTCAGATTGGTGTTGGCTCGGGCGATCAGCGCATGCTGATTCACCATTTCAGCCTCCAGCGCCGCAGCATTGTTCTGCAGCTCTTCTCCCGCCAGCTCCGCCTGCGCTTGCAGGCCGCGCAGCCGCACAAACTCGCTGACATCCTGCACGCTGTGCATGATGCAGGCCACGCTGCCGTCGGCACGCTTCACCGGCCAGTTCGTCGGGCTCCAATAACGCTCTTCAAAACTGCCATCCTCCCTGGGAATATCGTATTTCTGCATTGCCATGCTGTCTTCCTGCCCGGTCGCCAACACGCGTTGCAGGGAAATGCGCAGATTGCGCGAGCCTTCGCCTTCCGGTTCGTCGGGGTTGACCGGGAAGATATCGAACAGATTGCGCCCAAGAATGGACTCGCGCCGGGTCAACGTCGTCTGCAGATAGACGTCGCTGGCGGCTAGCACGTTGAAATCGAGGTCCAGCACCAAATACAGGCTGGGCGCCTGTTCGAACAGCATCTGAAAATCCGGGGCGGCAATCGCAGCCTGCGCATTCAACGCCAACGCAGCCTCCTTTTGATCGGTTTCGCGGAGCACGGGCAGCGACGCTGCCATCATATCGCTCCATTAAATATGATAGCCGTATATCCGCTCAACTCCAGCGCTGACACCATACTGCAACGCGCAAAAAAACCCCGGCCATGGCCGGGGTTGCGCGTAAGGGCTGTGCTGATCAGGCGTAGCTGTCAGTCGACGGGCAGCTGCACACCAGATTACGGTCGCCATAAACGTCATCGATGCGATTGACGCTGGGCCAGAACTTGTTTTCCAGCACATAGGGCAGCGGGAATAGGCCGGTTTCACGGCTATACGGACGCTCCCAGTCGCCAGCGATATCGGCCTTGCTGTGCGGCGCATTGCACAGCGGATTATTGTCCGCCGGCCACGCGCCATTCTGCACTTGCTCGATTTCCTGACGGATGGCCGCCATCGCCGCGATGAAGCGGTCCAGTTCCGCCTTGGGCTCGGACTCGGTCGGCTCTATCATCAGCGTGCCCGGCACCGGGAAGCTCATCGTCGGCGCGTGGAAACCGTAGTCCATCAATCGCTTGGCCACGTCCACCTCGGTCACGCCGCTGGCGGCCTTGAGCGGGCGCAGATCGATGATGCATTCGTGAGCGACGCGGCCATTGGCGCCGGTGTACAGCACCGGGAAATGCTCGGATAGCCGAGTCGCCACGTAGTTGGCGGACAGCAAGGCGTTCTCGGTGGCCTGCTTCATGCCTTCCGCGCCCATCATCGCGATGTACATATAGGAGATCGGCAGAATGGACGCGGAGCCGAACGGCGCGGCCGACACCGCGGTCTGGCCCGGCTGAGCAGTGGGCACCGACGCCACCACGTGGTTGGCGATGAACGGAGCCAGATGCGCTTTCAGACCGATGGGCCCCATGCCCGGACCGCCGCCGCCATGCGGGATGCAGAAGGTCTTGTGCAGGTTCATGTGCGACACGTCGGCGCCGATATCGGCCGGACGGCACAGGCCCACCTGGGCGTTGAGGTTGGCGCCGTCCATATACACCTGGCCGCCGTGCTGATGGATGATCTCGCAGATTTCGCGGATAGGCTGCTCGAACACGCCATGGGTGGACGGGTAGGTGATCATCAGCGCCGCCAGCTGTGCCGAATGCTGCTCGGCCTTGGCCTTCAGATCGGCGACATCGACGTTGCCGGCCTCGTCGCAATCCACCACCACCACCTGCATATTCATCATCTGCGCAGTGGCCGGATTGGTGCCGTGGGCGGAGCGCGGAATCAGGCAGATATTGCGCTGGCTGTCGCCGCGCAACTCATGATAACGGCTGATCGCCAGCAGGCCTGCGTATTCGCCCTGGGCTCCGGAGTTGGGCTGCATCGAAATGATGTCGAAACCGGTGATCGCGCGCAGCTGCGTTTCCAGGCCGGCTATCATTTCCAGATAACCCACCGTCTGTTCGCGCGGCGCGAACGGATGCATATTGGCAAATTCCGGCCAGGTGATCGGGATCATTTCGCTGGTGGCGTTCAGCTTCATGGTGCAGCTGCCCAGCGAGATCATCGAGTGATTCATCGCCAGGTCGCGGCTTTCCAGCTTCTTCATATAGCGCAGCATCTCGTGCTCGCTATGGTGGGTGTTGAACACCGGGTGGCTCATGAAGGCGGATTCGCGCTTCAGCCCGGCCGGGATCGCATCGGCCGCCGCGGCGTCGAGCGTGGCGATGTCGGCGCTCTTGCCGGTGAACAGCTCGATCAGGCGAGCCAGGTCGGCCTCGCTGGCCGCCTCGTGGAAGGCGACGCCCAGCACATTGCCGCCGATGCGGCGCAGATTGTAGCCGGCGGCCAGCGCCGCCTGATACACGGCATCGGCCTTGGGCAGTTCAACCTGCACCGTGTCGAAGAAGCGGTCGAACACCAGCTTGCCGCCGGCGGTCTTGACCGCGTGCGCGAAGATGGCTGCCAAGCGGTGGATGCGGGCGGCGATGCGCTTGACGCCCTCCGGACCGTGATACACCGCGTACATGCCGGCGATATTGGCCAGCAGCACCTGGCTGGTGCAGATATTGGAGTTGGCCTTCTCGCGGCGGATATGTTGCTCTCGAGTCTGCAGCGCCATGCGCAGCGCGGTCTTGCCCTTGGCGTCCACCGACACGCCGATGATGCGGCCCGGCGCCGAGCGCTTCATCTCGTCCTTGAACGCGAAGTAGGCGGCGTGCGGGCCGCCGAAGCCCATGGGCACGCCAAAACGCTGGGTATTGCCGATGGCCACGTCCGCGCCCATCTCGCCCGGCGATTTCAACGCCACCAGCGCCATGATGTCGGCTGCCACCACTGCCACCGCGCCCTTGGCCTTGACCGCGGCGATATGCGGGGTCAGATCGATAAGATCGCCGGCTTCGCCCGGATATTGGAACAGCGCGCCGAAGTATTCACCGTTGCCGGCCTCCTCCGGATGGCCAAGCACCAGCTCGAAACCGAAGTACTTGGCGCGGGTCCGCATCACATCCAGGGTTTGCGGCAGCACCCGGCTGTCGACGAAGAACTGGCCGGACTTGGCCTTGGACACGCGGCGCGCCATCGCCATCGCCTCGGCGGCGGCGGTGGCCTCGTCCAGCAAGGAGGCGTTGGCCAGCTCCAGGCCGGTCAGGTCTATCGCCATTTGCTGGAAGTTCAGCAGCGCTTCCAGGCGCCCCTGGGCGATCTCGGCCTGGTACGGGGTGTAAGCGGTGTACCAGCCCGGGTTTTCCAGCAGATTGCGCAGGATCACCGTCGGGGTCAGCACCGGGTAATAGCCCTGGCCGATGAAGGATTTGTTGACCACGTTCTTGGCGGCGACAACCTTCAGCGCGGCCAGCGCCTCGGCTTCCGGCATCGGATCCGGCAGCTCCAGCTTGCGGTTCAGTCGAATGTCGGCCGGCAGCGTCTGCGCCACCAGTTCGTCGATGGACGCGACGCCGACCACGGCCATCATCTCGCTGCGTTCGGCATCGGACGGGCCAATGTGGCGAGCGAGGAATTCCTTGCGATTGAAAAGTTCGGAGAGCGACATAAATCAAGCCTTCTGTCTTGGCCGCGCGCACCGCGCCTGAATGGCGCGGCGGCAACGGGACGCAAGCGGTGAAACCATGAAAAAACCCCGCGTCGCGCGGCGACTGCGGGGCTTGCTGCGGCTATCAGGCGCCGATTTCCTTGGAGTAGGCCGCTGCATCCATCAGCGCGTCCAGATCCGCCGGATTGGCCGGCTTGATCTTGAAGAACCAGCCGGCGCCGTAGGGCTCGCTATTGGCCAGTTCCGGTTCGGCTTCCAGCTCTTCGTTGATGGCCAGCACCTCGCCGGCAACCGGACAGTAGATATCGGAAGCGGCCTTCACCGATTCCACCACGCCGGCCTGCTCTTCCTTGGCGAGCTTGGCGCCCACTTTCGGCAGTTCGACGAAAACGATGTCGCCCAGCAGTTCTTGCGCGTGCTCGGTAATGCCCACGGTCACGGAGCCGTCGGCTTCCAGACGCAGCCATTCGTGGCTTTCAACATATTTGAGTTCGGCGGGGATATTGCTCATGAGTGTCTCCAATCAAATCCGTGTCAACGATATTCGTCGGCCGCTGCGCGGCCAGCCCGGCCTGTCGGCTCAGGCGAAAACTTTCTTGCCATTGCGCACGAACGGCATTTTGACGACGCGCACCTCGGTCAGCGTGCCGCGCAGGTCCACCAGCGCCTTGTCGCCGATGCCGGCCGGCACCCGCGCGATGGCGATCGAATGCTTGAGGGTGGGCGAGAAAGTGCCGCTGGTGATCACGCCTTCACCGACGCCTTCCACCACCACTTTCAGGCCTTCGCGCAACACGCCGCGCCCCTCCAGCACCAGGCCGACCTGCTTGCTCTGCACGCCGGCCGCCTTCTGCGCTTCCAGCGCCTTGCGGCCGATGAAGTCGCGCTCGGCCGGCTCCCAGGCGATGGTCCAAGCCATGCCGGCTTCCAGCGGGGAAACGGTTTCATCCATATCGTGGCCGTAGAGATTCATGCCGGCCTCCAGGCGCAGGGTGTCGCGCGCGCCCAGACCTATCGGCGCCACGCCGGCAGCTTGCAGTTGCTGGAAGAAGGCCGCGGCTTCGTCACCTGGCAGCATCACTTCCAGGCCGTCTTCGCCGGTGTAGCCGGTGCGGGCATAGAACCAGTCGCCGACGGGCTGACCCTGGAACGGTTTCAAAGCTTGGATGACGGCGGCCAGCTCGGGCTTGACCGCGCAGACCTTGGCGATCGCCTGCGGGCCTTGCACCGCCAGGATGGCCAGGTCGCGACGCGGCTTGATCTCTACATTGAAGTCGCCCTTGTGGCGCGCCATCCAGGCCAGGTCCTTGTCGGTGGTGCCGGCGTTGATCACCATGCGGTATCCATAGGAGGTCAGGTAGACGATCAGGTCGTCGACCACGGTGCCTTCGGGAGTGAGCATGCCGGAATACAGAGCCTTGCCCTCGAAGCCGAGCTTGGCCACATCGTTGGCGATCAAGCGCTGCAGCCAGGCCTTGGCGTCCGGGCCGCTGATGTCCAGCACCGTCATGTGGGACACGTCGAACATGCCGGCGTCGCTGCGCACGATCTCGTGCTCTTTGAGCTGGGAGCCGTAGTGAATGGGCATTTCCCAGCCGGCGAAGTCGACGATCTTGGCGCCAGCGGCGACATGGGCATCAAATAGGGGGGTGCGTTTCAGGGCCGTCATCGGTGCATCCTTAGCAAAAGCGTGTAGTGTTGCTCTATTCCCTACACCCCTCTGTCCCTGCACCTGAGATTTTCCGGCCTTGCGGCCGTTAGCCCCTTCGGTGGGCATCCGTTGGATGCCGCTCTCCAGATTCGGCAAGCTGGCTGCGGCCAGCTCGATGATGCAGTCCTTTTGCCTGAGCGATTGCGGGTGCGCTTGCGCCTTCGGCGGTGGCGCGGCGGCCACTCTCTCCTGCATGACGTGCCAGATTATGGTTGCTGTGCCAGGGCTTGGCAAGCCGTGTTTATCTTCAGCTTAAACAAGGACTTGAAATGTTCTTAATCGCAAAACACTGAACATCAATAGCTTCGTTTCATACCGGTTTCGAACATATTATTTTCATTATTGATCACAAAATCGACAGCGCCACCATGAAACTCGCGCAGGACGTAAGATGACATCCATCTTATCGAACCAACACCGCTACCTGGAATGGAAAGGAAACCACGATGCGAAAACTGATCAACGACCCACGTCAGGTGGCGCGGGAAATGCTGGAAGGCCTGGCCGACACTCTGCCCGGCCTGGCGCTGCTGGAGGAAGAAAACGTGCTGCTGCGGGCGGACTTCCCGATCGGCGGCCTGCGCGACAAGGTGGCGCTCATTTCCGGCGGCGGCAGCGGCCATGAGCCGGCTCACGCCGGCTATATCGGCCACGGCATGCTGGACGCCGCCGCAGTGGGCGATGTGTTCACCTCGCCCAGCGTCGACACCGTGCTGGCGGCGATCCGCGCCGTCGCCGGCCCCAAGGGCGTGCTGCTGATCATCAAGAACTACACCGGCGATCGGCTCAACTTCGGCCTGGCGGCGGAGCTGGCCCGCGCCGAGGGCATCGCGGTGGACAGCGTGGTGGTGGCCGATGACGTGGCGCTGCGCGACACGGTGGAACCGGCGCGCCGACGCGGCATCGCCGGCACGGTGCTGGTGCACAAGATCGCCGGCGCGGCGGCCGCCTCCGG
>NZ_JAJOHW010000054.1 GCF_021129195.1 Chromobacterium aquaticum
GCCCGCAACACCGCGGCGGCCTCGCTGTCGAAGCTGGCGCGCAGGCGGCGCGCCAGCGCACTGTCGCCGCGCAGCCGCTCCAGCCACAAGGCCCAGTCGCGCACATCCGCCTGGCCCAGCAAATCATTGCCCCACAGATAGACGTGGCTGGCACCTATCAGCTTGGCCGTTTGCGGCTGCGCGCGCATCTTGTCGGCCAGGCTCTCGAAACGCCCCTGTTGCTGCAGCCATTGGCGGTAGCGCTTGGCGCCGGCCAGCGCATCGCCGTCCGCCAGGTGCAGCGACAAGCGCATCGGCTGCGCCAGGTTCAACGCATTGAACTGATGGCTCAGCGTCAAGGCCAGTCCCTCGCCGTCGCGGCGGATGCGCAGCGTGTTATTGAAGGGATTAAGCAATAGCCAGTGCAGGCTGGTCGCGCCATGGTCCATGCCCCACAGCGGCAGGCTCAGGTTCTCCGAGGTGTTCAGCCCGTCAGCGGCGAAGCGTGGCAGAAAATCCAGCCACAGCGGATCGCCGGCCGGCACATAGCTGCCTTCGGCCAAGGGCAGCAGCAGGCCGCGCCCCATCGCCGCCGCCGGCTGGCGCAGCAATTCCAACGTGGCCGGCTCGCGGGCCGCTATCGTCAAGCCCAAGTCCGCACCGTCCAGCTTCGCACTCAATTGAAACCGGCCGTCCTCCCATTGCCAGCTTGCGGCTTGCGCGTCGGACTTCAAACCGGACACCGAGCGCGGCGTCAGACCGGATGACAACGGCAAGGCCGCCTGGCCGGCCGGCGTCGCCGTCAACGCCAGGGTGGCCGGCTCCAGTTCAATCCGCCATTGCGCGTTTTGCAGCAGTACCGCCGCCCAGGCGGAAGCGGGCAGGCTCAAGATTGCCGCGATCAAGGCGGCGCGATGAAAGGGAAACGACATAAGGAAACTCCCATGCTTGGATCAGGATGGGAGTATTAGAAAAGCAATGGCCGTCGAGATTGTCAGGCCAATGTCAGGATTTAATTCAACGCGGCCCGGATTGCCTATGCACCACGCGCAGCACCAGTTGGCCGCGCGCCTCGGCGCGCACCAGCGCCACGCTCTGCCACAGCTCGCCCTGACGCGGCGGCCAGTTCAGCGCCTGCCCGAGTTCGCGGCGGCGCCACCAGACAAAGCTGTAGTCGTCGCGCCGCAGCAGCGATTGCTCCAGCCACGGACGCGCGCAAGCGGGCCGCGCCGTCGGCAGGCTGGCCACCGCCAGCGGGCTGCGCGACAGCCAGGACAGATTGGCCACTTCCGGCAGGGCCAACTCCGCCTGCCATTGCCGGCCGGCGGCGTTCAATTGCAGCCGATAGACGCCCGCCGCCAGCGGCTGGCTCAAGTCCGCGCTCTCCAGGCGGAAACGCTGACCCTCCTCCCGCTCCAGCAGGCCACCGCGCAGCAGGTCGCGGCCGGCGCCATCCTGCAGCCGCGCGTCCAGCAAGGCGCCGCGACCGCTCAACACCACCCGGTAATTGCGCGCCAGTGGCATGTCGCGCTGCGCCAGTTCCAGCGTCAAATCCGGCAGCCAGGCCGGTAAGCTCAGCGGCGCATCCTTGCCGCAATGCTCGCGGCTCAGGCTCTCCAGCGCCTGCCGCCAGGCCACGCGCTGGGCCTGGCTGCTCAAATTGGACCAACTGCCGGCCAGCGCCCGCCAGGCGGCCGGGTCGTCCCCGTTCAGCAAGGCGTGGTTGACGCCGGCCAGCGGGTTGCCGGCCCAGACCGGCGCCGCCAGCCACCATGCCCAGACACCCAAGCGCCGCATCAGGGCAGCTCCAGCCGGTAGCCGACGCCGCGCACGGTCTCGATGGCGATGCCGGGCAGCTTCTGCCGCAACTGCAGGATATGAGTGTCCACGGTACGGGTGGAGGGGAAGCTGTCGTAACCCCACACTTGGTTCAGCAACTCCTCGCGGCTCATCACCCGCCCGGCCATGCGCGCCAGCAAGGCCAGCAGCTCGAACTCGGTATGCGTCAAGGCTACCTCGCGGCCTTGCCAGTCCGCCTGCCGCCGCGCCGGGAACAAGCACAAGGCCCCCAGCCGCAGGCTGCCGTCGCCCAGCTGACGCAACTGCGCGCGGATGCGCGCCAGCAGCTCGGCATGGGCGAAGGGCTTGCTCAGGTAGTCGCGGGCGCCGGCTTCCAGGCCAGCCACCCGGTCGCTGACTTCCACTCGCGCCGTCAGCACGATGACCGGCAAGGCCTTCAAGGCCAGCCAGCCAGGCAGATGACGCAGGCTATCGCCGTCCGGCAAGGCGCGGTCCAGAATGACCAGATCGGCGCAATGCCATTGTGCCGCCACTGCGTCGGCCTGCCGCAACCACAGGCAGCGATAGCCTTCGTCGGCGAGGAAGTCGCGCAGGCCCGCGCCCAGCAGCGCATCGTCTTCAATCAATAGCAGCGTGTTCATGTTCTCGCGCCGGTTGGGCCGGCAATTGCAGACTAAAAGTGGTGGGCGGGCCGGACAGCCGCAGCCGGCCGCCCATTCGCGCCAGTACTCGTCGAACGATGGCCAGCCCCAGACCCATGCCCTGGTCGCCGCCACCGCGCCGCAACAGCCGGCGCAAGCGGTAATCGGCCAGATCGCCGCCATCGACGACGTCCAGCCGCAGCCGTCGGCCGTCCCACTCCGCGTACAAGCGCAGCGGTGGGCGGCCATGGCGGCGCGCATTGGCCAGCAGATTGTCCAGGCATACCGTCAGCCAATAGCCCGGCAGCGACAGCACCGCGTCGCCGCTCAGGCAAAACACCGCCTGGTGGCGCTCGGCGACATCCGCCAGCCAGGTGGACAGCCGCAGCGGCTGCCGGCGCAGGTCCAGGCGCTCGGCGGACAGATAATGGCGGCTGGCCTCGGCCAATTGGCGCAGGCGGCTGACACCGCCGGCCAAATCGCCGAAACGGTCCTGCGCCGATTCCGGCAAGCGGTCGAAGTCGCGACGCAAGCCCTCCACCACCCCGGCCAGCCCGGCGATGGGCGTGCGCAGCTCATGGGTCAGCATTTGCAGCGCGAAGCGGCGCTCCCGCTGCAGCCGCCGCCGCTGCCACCACAGGGCCAGCCCGCCAAGCAACAACAATAGCGCCGCGCCAGGCAAGGCCACGCGCCATGGCGATGCTTGCGCGGCCGGGTTCAGGCACAAGCCGCCCAGCTTTTCCGCGCAAACGCCGCCGGAAGCGGCCGCCACGTCCAGCCCGGCCGCTCGCGCCAGCGGCCGCCAGACGGCCGCCTCGTAGCGGCGCCAGGCCGTGCCGTCCTGACGCCACAGCGCGCCGTCCTGCCACAACCAGCGCTCGCCGGCCAGCAAGGCATCCAGATTATCGTCGGACAAGGCGCCCAACTGGCCCAGTTCGTCGCCGCGCTCGCGCACATGCAGCCAGCGCGCAAGCTCCGGCAGCGGCTGGCGCTGCCGCCAATGCCAGGCGCTGCTGCCACCCAGCGGATGGACCGGATACAGACGGAACCAGCCCGCCGGCAAGGCTCGCAGCCCGCAGCGGGCGCGCTCGAAATCGCGCCACGGAGCGCTCACCGCGGACAAATCGCCGGCGCAGTCCCGCTCGTAAGCGGCCAACTGCCGCAAGGCGCGTAAATCATGACGGGCCCAAGCCGGCTGCAATGAGGCCGGATCGATCAAGGCCTCGTCCAGCGCCTGCACCCGCGCCACCGCCAAGGACTGCGCCGGACGCGCCTCGGCCAGCGCGGCCTCCAGGCGCGCCGACAGCTCGCCGGCCGCGGCGATGGCGGCATGGCCGCACAGCAGGCAATAGCAGATGGCTCGGAACATGCAGCGCATTATACGGAAAACCCGCCGCCGTTCGGCTGACAGCCCGCCATGAATCCGCTAGCATGCGTTTCCAGCTCATTGACCAGATCGGCTCCCACGTGAAAGCAGGCTTCTCCTTCTTCGCCACCCGGCGCTTCTTCCCGCTGTTCGGCACTCAGTTTCTGGGCGCGTTCAACGACAATCTGCTGAAGACCGCCATCGTGGTGCTGATCAGCTTCCACGGCCTCAGCTTGGCCGGCCTGCCGCCGGAGCAGTTGGTCAATCTGGCCGCCGGCGTGTTCATCCTGCCCTTCTTCCTGTTTTCCGCCACCGCCGGCAAACTGTCGGAGCGCTATGACAAGGCCGTCATCGCGCGCTGGATCAAGCTCGCCGAGATCGCCATCATGCTGCTGGCCGGCGCCGGCTTCTTCCTGCACTCCGCCGGCCTGTTGCTTTCCGCGCTATTCCTGATGGGCGCCCACTCCGCCTTCTTCGGACCGCTCAAGTATTCAGTGCTGCCGCAATATCTGAAGGAAAACGAGTTGGTGGGCGGCAACGGCCTGATCGAGATGGGCACCTTTCTCGCCATCCTGATCGGTCAGATCGGCGGCAGCATGCTGACCACCGGCGGCCCCTTGCTGATCACCGCCACCCTGCTGGCCACCGCCGTGCTCGGCTACGGCGCCAGCCGCGCGATGCCGCCGGCCCAACCCGGCGCGCCGGAGCTGAAGTTGTCCTTCAACTTTCTCAAGGATTCGGTGCTGTTGATGCGCGACGCCTGGCGCATCCGCGACGTGCGCTGCGCCATCCTCGGCATTTCCTGGTTCTGGCTGATGGGCGCGGTCTACACCACCCAGCTGCCCACCTTCACCCGCTTGCACCTGGGTGGAGACGCCGGCGTCTACACCCTGCTGCTGGCGCTGTTCTCCATCGGCATCGGTCTGGGTTCGGTGGTGTGCGCCAAGCTGTCGCAGGGCAGGCTGCAGCTGGGCATGGTGCTGGTGGGCAGCGTGGGCATGACGCTGTTTGGCGGCGATCTGGCGCTGTCGGCGCTGCCGCACTACCGCGGAGAGCTGATCGGCCTGGCCGATTTCCTGGCCCGCGCCGGTAGCTGGCGCAATATGATAGATGTGGCGCTGCTGGGCTTCTTTGGCGGCTTCTTCACCGTGCCGCTGTACACCTGGCTGCAAACCGCCAGCCCGGACGACTTCCGCTCCCAGGCCGTGGCCGCCAACAATATCGCCAACGGCTTCTATATGGTGGCCGCCGCCATCGGCAGCGCGCTGGCGCTGAAGTTTTACGACAGCATCGCCATCCTGCTGCTGGCCACTGCCGCGCTCAACATCCTGGCCACCCTGCATCTGCTGAGCGCCGCGCCGGTGATCTGGCGCCAGCGAATGGACTGGCTGCGCGCGTTGCGGGGGTGAATATCTATTGCCAGCAGCGGCGCCTCTGCGGCTGGCGCTCGGCGATGGCGAATGCTCTCTTCGCTCATCCGCCACCGCAGGCGCAGCGGGCCGCGGCTCAAACCCCTGCTCGCTCTGCTGTGCGGGTTTGCTCTCGCGGCTTGAAAGTCATCACCGCGCAGTCGGCCCCGGCTTCAACCCTATACTCAACGGCAAACCCTTTTTGCCGGTAAATACCCAGGATTTCTTGATGAAGGCTCTGCGGAATACAAAGATGGCCTTCCAAGGCATAATATTCTGCGCCGTCAAACACCTTAAGCTGTAGGCTATTCTTTCCCTCCAAAGCCTGCCGCGCCCAAATGGCATCCACCTTTCCAACAGCCTCATTCAAGATATCCCTCTTCGCCACCGACAATGCCTGGCTAACGTAGTCGTAATAGAACGGTTCAATCAGCCTAGATGGCGACATGGATTGATTTTCAGCATCGGATGCCGCGGCAATGGAAAATGCGCGCGCCCGCTTCTTCCGCTTATCAGCCATCACCAGCTTAATCAAAAAGTAACAAGAAAAGAATCCCAATAAATATGCCGTTAAACCATAAAAAACATCATCCATAGCTTGCCTTTCCCGCTGTAAAGCATGCAAGTCACTGCCGGTCGAAAACGGCCGCCCACCTGATTTTTCTTTCAGAAAACAGCAATGATAGTGCGTGCAATGCAAAGACAAGCTCAATAGGATTAGTCCTAAAAAAACCACATCAATCAATACCTTGCTCAATCACCCTATTCCATCAAGCCGTCATTGAAAAGGCGCCCAACCCGGCTGCGCATAAAATAACGCAGCGCCCAGATACCTCATGCCGGTTCAAACCCCTTGCGCCAGCCCGGCGGCAGCATCGCGCAGCGCGGTGCGCAGTCCTTCTTCTATCACCGGGTGGTAGAACGGCATCTCCAGCATCTGGGCGATCGTCAACCCTTGCTGATGGCTCCAGGCCAGCAGATGGGCCAGGTTCTCGGCGCGCGGTCCTATCATTTCCGCGCCCAGGAAGCGGCCGCTGCCGCGCTCGGCGTATACATGCAGCAGGCCCTGATTGACGCCCATCACCCGGCTGCGGCCCTGGTCTTCGAAGCTGACCTCGCCCACCACGAAGCCATCCGTCGGCAAATCGGCGAAGCGGCTGCCCACCATCATCATCTGCGGATCGGAAAACACCACGGCGATGCTGGAGCGGCGCAGGCCGGCTTGCACCGCCGGATACAGCGCGGCGTTGTCGCCGGCGGTCTTGCCTTCGTCGGCGGCCTCATGCAGCAGCGGCAGGATGTTGTTGGCGTCGCCGGCGATGAAAATCGGTGAATCTCCGCATTGCAGCGTCCGCGGATCAAACTTGGGCACCCCGCCCGCGTCCAGTTCCAGGCCGGCGTTTTCCAGCGCCAGACCGCGCACATTGGGCGCGCGGCCAGTGGCGGCCAACACGTAATCGAAACGCTCGCAGACTTCTTCGCCGTCCAGATTGACATAGCGGATCTGCGCCTTGCCGTCGACCAGGCCCATTTCCAAAATCTTGGCGTCCGGGTCAAGGTAGAACTCCCGGCCCAGCGCCTGGCAGGCGTAATCGCACACAGCGGGGTCCGACAGCGGGCCAACGCCACCGCCGCGGCCGAATACGCGCACCTTGACGCCAAGGCGGGATAGCGCCTGGCCCAGCTCCAGGCCGATGACGCCGGGGCCGAACACCGCCACGCTGTCCGGCAGCGTGTCCCAGTTGAACACATCGTCGTTGATGATCAATCTGTCGCCAAACACCTGAAATGGCGGTGGGATCAGCGGCACGGAGCCGGTGGCGATCACCACGCGGCGCGCCCGCACCAGCGTGTGCTCGTCCACTTGCAAGGTGGTGTTGTCGATGAAGCGGGCGTAGCCGCGCAGCCGATCTTGCGGCGGAATGCTTTCCACGCCCTTGAGCACGAAGCCGACGAAACGATCGCGCTCGCGCTTGACGCGGTCCATCACCTCGCGGCCGTCGATACGCACTTCGCCATCGAGATGCACGCCGAAAGGCGCGCTGTGGCTCAGCGCGTGCGCGGCCTCGGCGGCGGCGATCAGCAGCTTGGACGGCATGCAGCCGACACGGGCGCAAGTGGTGCCGTAAGGGCCGCCTTCAATCACCACGGCGCTGGCGCCGCGAGCCTTGGCGGCGCGGTAGGCGGCGAGGCCGGCGGTGCCGGCGCCAATCACGGCGACATCGATGTTCAAGGTATGCATTTCATTCCTTTCAGTATCGGGATACGGCACGGCACGCCGCGCATGCCGTCTCGTATCCCGGTAAAAAAAAGGGCCGGATGGAGCACCCGGCCCGCAACAACTCCGATGGCATCAGGGCCCGAGCCATCGGGGACGAACACGGTTGAGACTTACTTGGAGAAGTATTTTTCCACTTCGTCGGCGGAGCCGATCAGTTGGCCATTGATGAACACCTGCGGCGCGGTCATCTTGCCGGCCACGGCGCCCAGCACCTTGCCGCGCACCTTGTTGTCCAGCGGCACTTCGACGAAGTCGTAGCCGTTTTCGCTCAGCACCGCCTTGGCGCGCGCGCAGTGCGGGCAACCCGTCTTGGAGAACACCACCACTTGGTCCGGCTTCTTGGCGCTGGGGTTGACGTAGTCCAGCAGGGTGTCGGCGTCGGACACTTTGAACGGATCGCCCGGCTCTTGCGGCTCGATGAACATCTTGTCCACCACGCCGTCCTTCACCAGCATGGAATAGCGCCAGCTGCGCTTGCCGAAGCCCAGGTCCTGCTTGTCCACCAGCATGCCCATGCCTTCGGTGAAATCGCCGTTGCCGTCCGGAATCATCACCAGGTTCTGCGCTTCCTGATCCTTGGCCCATTCGTTCATCACGAAGGTGTCGTTGACCGATACGCACAGGATGGCGTCCACGCCGTTGGCGAAGAAAGCCGGCGCCAATTCATTGAAGCGCGGCAGGTGGGTGGACGAGCACGTGGGGGTGAATGCGCCCGGCAGCGAGAACACCGCCACGGTCTTGCCGTCGAACAGTTCGGTGGTGCTGACGTCTTTCCAGTCGTTATTGTCGCGGACACGGAAAGTGACATTCGGTACGCGTTGGCCTTCACGGTTTTGCAACATGGCTAGATTCCTCGTGTTGATTCGGTAACAGGTTTGCTAAATCGATGGGTGCATTGTGATAGCCATGCGCAAATTCGTCTAATTGATTGTGCCAAGCTGAGTGATTTGCTTTTTTAATCGTCAAGCAAGTGGTCGCAGTAACCGTTAAAATTGCATAAACGACTCAAACGGCCAGGCTAGACGGTGAAGATTCTGATTCTCGGCGGCGGACAGGTGGGCGCCAATGTGGCGGAGAACCTGCTTTCGGAAAATAACGACATCACGGTGGTGGATCAGGATTCGGCGCGGCTCAAGCAATTGCAGGACCGCCTGGATATCCGCACCGTGGCCGGCAACGCCGCCCACCCGCAGGTGCTGGCCGATGCCGGCGCGGCGGACAGCGATATGGTGCTGGCGCTGACCCGCGACGACGAAACCAATCTGGTGGCCTGCAAAATGGCCGAGGCCTGTTTCAACATCCCCACCCGCATCGCCCGCATCCGTTCCAGTGATTATCTGGCATCCGAGCACGGCGATCCGCTTGCCCACTTCGGCATCGAGTCCGCCATTTGCCCGGAACAGATCGTCACCGATCACATCTATCAGCTATTCGCCTATCCCGGCGCGCTACAGGTGCTGGACTTCGCCGACGGCAAGCTGCAACTGGTGGTTTCCCGCGCCCACTCCGGCGGCAAACTGCTGGGCCTGCCGCTGCGCCGCATCCGCGAGCACATGCCGGACGCGGACTGCCGCGTCTGCGCCATCCATCGCCAGGACAAACTGCTGGTGCCGGACGGAGACACCGTGCTGGAGGAAGGCGACGAGGTGTTCTTTGTCGCCGCGCGCGAGCATGTGCAGGCCATGCTCAAGGAGTTGCGCTTTAGCGAGCGGCCCTTGCGGCGCATCATGATCGCCGGCGGCGGCAATATCGGCTATCGGCTGGCCAAGCTGCTGGAGAACGATTTCAGCGTCAAGGTGATAGAAGCGCGGCCGGAGCGCGCGCAATGGCTGGCGGAACGGCTGGAGCACGCGCTGGTGCTGCGCGGCGAGGCCACCGACGAAGAGCTGCTGGACGCCGAGAACGTGGACGAGATGGACGTGTTCTGCGCGCTGACCAACGACGACGAGGACAACATCATGTCCACGCTGCTGGCCAAGCGCATGGGCGCGCGGCGGGTGGTGGCCCTGGTCAACCGCACCAGCTATGTGGATCTGCTGGAAGGCCATCGCATCGACATCGTGATTTCACCGCATCTGTCCACCATAGGCTCCATCCTGGCGCATATCCGCCAGGGCGACGTGGAGGCGGTGCACCCGCTGCGTCGCGGCGCGTCCGAAGCGATGGAGGTGGTGATTCATGGCGACGCGCAGCAATCGCGGCTGACCGGCCGCCGCATCGAACAGATCGACATGCCGCACGGCAGCCACATCGTCGCCGCCATCCGCGGCGAACAGGTGCTGATGGCGCATCACGATCTGGTGGTGGAAAACGGCGATCATCTGATCATCTTCCTGTCGCGCCGCCGGGTGGTGCGCCAGGTGGAAAAACTCATTCAGGTCAAACTGGGCTTTCTGTGACCATGCATCTGACCGGCCTGCACCATGTGGCGATCATCGCCGCCGACTATCAGCGCTCGCGCGACTTCTACCACCGCATCCTGGGTCTGCCGATACTGGCCGAGCACTGGCGCGCCGAACGCCAATCCTGGAAGCTGGACCTGGCGGTGCCGGGCGGCGGCCAGCTGGAGCTGTTCAGCTTTCCAGCGCCGCCGCCGCGCCCCACGCGGCCGGAAGCCTGCGGCCTGCGCCACCTGGCCTTCGCCTGCGCCGACGTGGCCGCCTGCCGTCAAAGCCTGCTGGCCGAGGGCGTGGCGGTGGAAGACCTCCGCGTGGACGAATTCACCGGCGCGCGCTTTTTCTTCTGCGCGGACCCGGACGGCTTGCCGCTTGAGTTCTACCAGCCGCGGGACTGAGACATGCGCAAGATACTCGCCATCCTCTATGTGCTGTCCAAGCTGATCATGCTGTTCTCCTGCACCTTCCTCGCACCGGCTCTGGTGTCCATCCTGTACCGCGACGGCGCGCTGGACACCTTCGTCACCGCCGCCGTGGCCGGCCTGGCCATCGGCCTTGCGCTGTGGTCGGCCACCCGCCGCTACCAGCGCGAACTGAAGCCGCGCGACGGTTTCATTCTGGTCACCACGCTGTGGGTGGGCTTCGCCATCACCGCCTCCTTCCCCTTCATGCTGGCGCGGCCGGACATGCCGTTCAGCCACGCCTTTTTCGAAGCGATGTCCGGCCTCACCACCACCGGCTCCACCGTGATCAGCGGCCTGGACACCTTGCCGGCCTCGCTCAATTTCTGGCGCCACTTCCTCAACTGGATGGGCGGCATGGGCATCATCGTATTGGCGGTGGCGATACTGCCCATCCTCGGCATCGGCGGCATGCAGCTGTACAAGGCGGAAACGCCGGGGCCGATGAAGGACAGCAAGCTGGCGCCGCGCATCACCGAAACCGCCAAGAACCTGTGGCTGGTCTACAGCGGCTGGACGCTGGCGGTGGCGCTGGCGCTGAAAGCCGCCGGCCTGAGCTGGCTGGACGCGGTGTGCCACGCCTTCGCCGCGCTGTCGCTGGGCGGCTTCTCCACCCGGGACAACAGCGTCGGTGCTTTCGACTCGCTGCCGGTGGAACTGATCCTGAGCTTCGGCATGATCATAGGCGCGATGAACTTCGCCACCCACTTTCTGGCACTGCGCCAGCGCTCGCTGCGCGCCTATCTGCGCGACCCGGAAGCCAAGGCCATGCTGTGGCTGCTGCTGGGCAGCATCCTGGCGATGAGCGTGTATTTATGGGCGCACCATGTCTACGACTTCCCCACCGCGCTTCGTCACGTCAGCTTCAACCTGATCTCCATCGCCACCGACAGCGGCTTCGCCAGCGTGGATTACGCGCGCTGGCCCATCTTCGTGCCCTTGTGGATGCTGTTCCTGTCCAGCATCACCGCCTGCTCCGGCTCCACCGGCGGCGGCATCAAGATGGTGCGCACCCTGATGTTGAGCAAGCAGAGCGTCAACGAGATGACGCGGCTGCTGCACCCGGCGGCGGTTCGGCCGGTGAAGATCGGCGGCAAGCTCGTGCCGGAAAGCGTCATGCTGTCGGTAATGGGCTTCATATTTGTCTACTGCATGTGCATAGTGATATTAAGCTTTGCGCTGATCGCCAGCGGCCTGGATTTTCTCAGCGCCTTCACCGCGGTGATCGCTTCGATCAACAACGCCGGCCCCGGGCTAGGCGTGGTCGGCCCGGCATCGAACTATGCGTCGCTGAGCGACCTCCAAATATGGATTTGCAGCCTGGCCATGCTCTTGGGCCGGCTGGAAGTATTTACCCTGCTGATCCTGTTTACGCCATCGTTCTGGCGCAAATAGGACGAAAACAACAAAGGGTCCGTCCGCGGGCCCGACCACGACGACGACGGCGCCACGCGCCGGATAAAAAAACGAAACCGGATCATGAACCCTATGACATTCACCGCCCCAAGCCGCATGCTCGCCCTCAGCCTGGCGCTGACCGCAGCCCTGCCCGCCTTCGCTGGCGCCGACGACGAGCTGATCGCCGCGCGCGACGCCTTCCGCGGCAATAAGCTGGGACAGCTGGCCAGCCTGGCGGGCGGCATGCCGTCCAACTACCCGCTGAAGGACTATCCGGCTTACTGGCTGGCGCTCAAATCTCTGGACGGCGACGACGACGGCCCGGCCCAAACCTTTCTGAATCGGGTCAACGAAGGCCTGATGCCGGAACGGCTGCGCAATGAATGGCTGAAAAAACTGGCGGCGCGCGAAAACTGGAGCCGCTTCGCCGCGGAATGGAAGAAGCTGCCGCCGGAAGGGCGTGACGACGAATCCACCTGTTACGGCCAATTGTTCGAGCTGAACCAGGGCAAGGCGCCCACCGATCTGGATCGCTTCCTGGAAAGCCGCCCGGCGCCGGAAGGCTGCAACCGTCTGATAGAAGACGCCGCGCGCCGCGGCGTGCTGAAACGCGATTGGCTGTGGCAGCGCGCGCGCCTGCTCCTGGCCGGCAACTACCTGACCCAGGCGCGGCAACTGGCAGCCGGCACCGGCCTGCCGCTGGACAACGCCGCGCTCAGCAAGCCGGCCAACGCCAATCTGGCCACCCCCGGCGGCCAGGAAGCCGCGGTTTACGACATCGTGATCAAGGGCAAGGCCAATATCAACAACGGCCTTAGCAAGCTGCTGGAACACGAACCAGCCCTGAGCAAGGAACGCGCCGGCTTCGCCTGGGGCCAACTGGCGCTGCTGTCCGCGCGCAAGCAACAGTCGGCGCAGGCGCTGCAATGGTTTGACAAGGCCGATGCCGATCAGCTGACCGCCGAGCAGTGGGAATGGTGGGCGCGTTCCGCGCTGCGCCTGGAACAATGGACCCAGCTGGACAAGATCATCCGCTCCATGCCCGCCACCGTTGCCGCCAAGCCGGCCTGGCGCTACTGGCGCGGCCGCTCGCTGCAACAGCTGGGCCGCCCCAACGAAGCCACGCCGCTGTTCAGCCAGGCCAGCATCGGTCACAATTATTACGCGCTGCTATCGCTGGAAGAGCTTGGCAACAGCCTGTCCACCCCGGCCAACAAGAGCGGGCCGGCCAAGGACGACATCAAGCAAATGAGCGAAGAGCCGGCGATCAAGCGCTCGCTGGCGCTGCTGGACCTGGCCGAACGCTATGCCAAACCCGAATTCCGCGCCGACGCGCAGCGCGAATGGCGCTGGGCGATGCGCAACCGCAGCGATATCGAGCTGCTGGCCGCCGCCGAAGTGGGCCGCCGCGCCAGCTTCTACGATATGGCCATCTACAGCGCCGAACGGACCAAAGAAGAACACGATTACTCGCTGCGCTACCTGACGCCCTACCGCGACGTCACTCAGCGTTACGCCAAGCAACTAGACATCGATGACGCCTGGGTCTACGGCCTGATCCGCCAGGAAAGCCGCTTCATCACCATGGCGCGCTCCGGCGTCGGCGCTTCCGGCCTGATGCAGCTGATGCCGGCCACCGCCAAATGGGTGGCCAAGAAAATCGGCCTGGGCCAGTACGCGGTCAACGACATCGAAACCAATGTGCAATTGGGCACCTGGTATCTGCGCTATGTGCTGGACAGCCTGTCCAGCAATGAGGTGATGGCCACCGCCGCCTACAACGCCGGCCCTGGCCGCGCGCGCGCCTGGCAGACGGACCGCACGCTGGACGGCACCATCTACGCCGAAACCATCCCCTTCACCGAAACGCGCGACTATGTGCAAAAGGTAATGGCCAACGCCGCCTATTACTCCAGCACCTTCGGCCACGCCAATATCTCGCTGAAGAACCGGATGGGCGTGGTGCCGGCGCGCTAAAACCAAGCGCCGCCCCACGGCGGCGCGCTCTCCCGCAACCACTATATGGACTGTTCAAAGGCTGTCGAGCTGGCTCGAAACAAGGTAATGACCGAGGCAAGGGAATGCTCATACCACACACGAGCATTCCGAAACGCTACTCGCCGTACAAGGCTCCACCACGCGCAGCAGACATTGAACAGACTCTAAAGAAAGGGACCCCATGACTTATCAACGCATCTGCATCATCGGCGGTAGCGGCTTCATCGGCGGCTATATCGCGGAACGGCTGACCGAACAAGGCTGCCAGCTGACCATAGCCACCCGCCGGCGCGAACGCGCCAAGGCCTCGCTGCTGGTGCTGCCCGGCGCGCAGTTGGTCGACGCGGACATCCACCATCCGGAAGCGCTGGAACAACTGGTTTCCGGCCACGACGCGGTGATCAATATGGTGGGCATCCTGCATGGCAGCGCCGCGCAGTTCGACAAAGCCCATGTGCAATTGACCGAGAAGGTGATCGCGGCCTGCCGCAAACAGGGCGTGCGCCGGCTGATCCACATCAGCGCGCTGGGCGCCGACGAACGCGGCCCCAGCCTGTACCAGCAAAGCAAGGGCCGCGCCGAGGCGCGCGTGCGCGAGAGCGGTCTGGAGTGGACCCTCTTGCGTCCGTCGGTGGTGTTCGGCCACGGCGACAGCTTCCTCAATATGTTCGCCAGCCTGCTGCGCAAAGCACCGTTGCTGCCCTTGGCCGGCGCCGACACCCGCTTCGCGCCGATCTGGGCCGGCGATGTCGCCCACGCGGTGGCGGCCTGCCTGTCTCGCCGCGCCGCCATAGGCCAAAGCCTGGACCTGGCCGGCCCCCGCGTTTACACGCTGGCCGAACTGGTGCGCCTGGTGGGCCGCCACATCGGCAAGCCGCGCCCGGTGATCGCGCTGCCGCAGAGCCTGGCGATGCTGCAGGCCGCATTGATGGAATGCCTGCCCGGGCCGGCGCTGATCAGCCGCGACAATGTGCGCTCGCTGAGCGTGGACAATGTCAGTGACCAGCCCTTCCCCGCCGCCTTGCTGGGCTTCAGCCCCACGGCGCTGGAAGCGCTGATCCCCGCGCAACTGGGCGCGGAGGAGTTCAATCTGCAAATGTCCGCCTACCGCCGCCAGATCGCGCGCTGAATGGGAAACGGATAGATGCAATGCTATATCGTCGGCGGCGCCGTGCGCGACCGCCTGCTGCAACTGCCGGTGAAAGACCGCGACTGGGTGGTGGTGGGCGCCAGCCCGCAAGAAATGCTGGCGCTGGGCTATAAGCCGGTGGGCAAGGACTTTCCGGTGTTCCTGCACCCGGACACCCATGAGGAATACGCGCTGGCGCGCACCGAGCGCAAAACCGGCAAGGGCTACCACGGCTTCGCCGTCTACGCCGCGCCGGACGTGACGCTGGAACAGGACCTGGCCCGGCGCGACCTGACCATCAACGCCATCGCCGAGGCGGCGGACGGCAGCCTGATCGACCCCTACCACGGCCGACGTGACCTCGAGGCCGGCGTCCTGCGCCACGTCAGCCCCGCCTTCGCCGAAGACCCGGTGCGCATCCTGCGGCTGGCGCGCTTCGCCGCCCGCTTCGGCTTCAGCGTGGCCGAGGACACCATGGCGCTGATGCGGCAAATGGTAGAAGCCGGCGAAGCCGACGCGCTGGTGGCGGAGCGAGTGTGGCAGGAACTGGCCAAGGGCCTGATGGAGGATAAGCCATCGCGCATGTTCCTGGCGCTGCGCGCCTGCGGCGCGCTCGCCCGCGTGCTGCCGGAACTGGACGCGCTGTTCGGCGTGCCGCAGCGCGCCGACCATCACCCGGAAATCGACACCGGCGACCACGTGATGCGGGTGCTGGACTGCGCCGCCGAGCAAGGCCTGCCGCTGGCGGCGCGCTTCGCCGCGCTGACCCACGACCTGGGCAAGGCGCTGACGCCGGCGGACGTGCTGCCGCGCCACATCGGCCACGAGGCCGCCGGCGAAGCGCCGCTGCTGGCGCTGTGCCAGCGCTTGCGGGTGCCGGCAGACTGCCGCGACCTGGCGCGCATCACGCTATTGAGCCATACCAAAGTACACTGTGCTTTCGAATTGAAGCCAAGCACAATATTGAGATTGTTCAAACAAACCGACGCCTTGCGGCGACCGGAACGCTTCTTGCTGATGCTGGACGCCTGCCGCGCGGACGCGCGCGGACGCCTGGGTTTCCACGACCGGCCCTATCCGCAGGCGGACTACCTGTCCGCGCTGCTGGACGCGGCGCTGGCGGTGGACGCCGGCGGCATCGCCCGCCAGTGGGAAGACAAGCGCACGCTGCCGGAAGCGATAGATCGCGCCCGGACCCGCGCCATCGCCAGCCGCAAGGAGCAACTGGAGACGCACTGACATGGCTTCGATCTACCGTCTGCCGTCCACGCTGATGCGCGGAGGCACCAGCAAGGGTCTGTTCATCCGCTCCGACGCGCTGCCGGAGGACACCTCCACCTGGGAACGCATGTTGTTGCGCGCGATAGGCAGCCCGGACCCGCACGGCAAGCAGATCGACGGCCTGGGCACCGGCCGGGCCAGCACCAGCAAGGTGATGATACTCAGCCCGTCGCGGCGCGACGATTGCGATGTCGATTGCCTGTTCGGCCATGTGTCGATTGAAGACGCGATGATCGATTGGTCCGGCAACTGCGGCAATCTCAGCGCCGCGGTGCCGCTGTTCGCGGTGATGGAAAAGCTGGTGGAACCACGCGACGGCGTCGCCGCCATCGGCATCTGGCAGGCCAATGTCGGCAAGCGCATCGTCGCCGAACTGGAAATCATGCACGGCCAGCCGGTCTGGCAGGGAGACTACCACATCGACGGCGTAGCCTTCCCCGGCGCGCCGATCCGGCTGCGCTTCCTCGACCCGGCTGGCGGCAGCTCCGGCGAGCTGTTTCCCACCGGCAGATTGATAGACGAACTGGCGCTGCCGGATGGCAGCCATCTTGAAGCCACGCTGGTGGATGCCGGCAATCCCACGGTATTCGTGCGCGCGCGCGATTTCGGCCTCAAGGGCGACGAAGACATGGCGGCGCTGCCGGACAACACCCGCCACCGGCTGGAATGGGCGCGCGAAATCGCCGCCGTGGTCATGGGCCTGGCGCCCGACATCTTCGCCGCCCGGCGCGAACGGCCGGGCACGCCGCGGATCAGCCTGGTGTCGGAAAGCCGGGACGACGATTGCCAGATCAACGCGCGCATCATGACCTCCAGCCGCTCTTTGCACCATGCCTTCACCGGCACCGGCGCCATCGCGCTGGCCTGCGCCTGCGCCACGGAAGGCACGCTGCCGCAACAAATGGCCGGCGCGCCGGTGCGCGGCATGCCGCTGAGCTTCAGCCACGCCAGCGGCAAGCAAACCGTGGAAGCGGTACTGGGACACTCCGTCGAATACGGCTGGAACATCAGCGAAGTGGTGATGACCCGCACCGCCAGGCCGCTGATGCGCGGCGAAGTCTACATCCCGCTGGAGTAGCGGGCCTGCGCGTCAAGGCAGCATGGGCCAGCCGGACTGCCGCAGGCGCTCTTTCGCGGCGGCCATCTGCTGCGGCGTGCGCACATTGCAATACGCCTCTTCATTCTCGGCGACATAGGCCGCCGCATCCATGCTCTTGTCCAAGGCGAACAGAGTCACTCCATGTTCATGCACGCTCAGCAAGGTCTTGCCATCACGGCTGAACAAGAGCCGACGCGGTATGGAATCCACCGGGAACACGCCGACCGTGCTCAGGCTGCGGCGGCTCAACAAGCGGATCACGCCGCCGCTGTCCTTGTAGCTGGCCAGCCAGGCGCCGTCCGCGCTCGCCGCCAGCTTCTGCCAACCCTCGGCCTCACAATGCAGCCAGGCCTGGCGCGCCGCCAGCGGCTCGCCTTGATACTGCCACATCACATTGCCGCGCGTCGGCCACCACAGATTGCCGGCCGGATCCGCCGCCCAGTCATCCAGCGCGTCCGAGGGCAAGGTCAGCGGCTTGCCGCTAGGCTGCATCGAGCGCAGGTCCAATAGCTGCAGCGTATCCAGGCGCGCATCGCTCAACAGCAGCTTGTCGCCGGCGGCGTTCAGGCGCAGCAACGGCCTGTTGAAGCGCGCGCCCACTTCCTGGCTGGGCTCGCCCAAGCGCACGGGCTGGCCGATGACACGGCGCTGCGCCAAGTCCAGAGTGCTCAAGGTATTGTCGCCGGCATTGATCACATAGGCGCGCTGACCATCGCGGCTGAACAGCGCCTGACTCGGCAATCTGCCGGTGGCGAAACGGTGAACGATGCCGCCCGTCCGCAAATCCACCAAGGCCACCGCGTCGTTCGCCATCCCCGGCACCAAGGCCCAGCGTTCGTCCGGACTCAGCGCCACCGACCACGCGCCGATGCCGCGGCACAGATTCTGGCCGCAAATGGCGTTCTTGGGCACCGGCAGTTTGGGGCCGGCTATGCTGCGCTCCAGCCGCTGCTGCCGCAGATCCACCACCTCCAGGCTGTTTTGCTCGGTGTCGGCCAGATACAGGCGGGCGCCGTCCGCGCTCAATACCGCAGAACCGTACACCCCGCTCAGACTCAGCGGAATCTCCACGCCGGCCGCCTGCTCCTTGCTCACCGGCTTGGGCCGCGCCGCCCGCTCGCTGCGCGCCAACTCCACGCGCTGGGCTTTCTCCGCCTCCAGCCGCGCCTGCTCCAATTCCTCCTGCCGCTGCTGACGTATCTTGACCGCCATTTCACTCAGTTCATCGGAGCCCAGCGCCCGGCTCGCCGGCTGCGCTCCGGCCACGGCCGCGCCAGCCAAGGCGGCGAACATCACATGCCGCCGCAGCGGGCGCAAGTTCAGCCAGCCCAGCGCCCCCAGCGGCAAGCCCGTCAGAAGACCGCCGATATGGCAGGCCTGGTCCACGCCGGACACCATGAAGCCCATGCCCAGGTTCAGCAACACCACTTGCGCCAAGGCCTTGCCCCGCGAACCGCCCATGTCGGCGTCGCTGAGGCCGGCCACGCACAGAGCGCCGGCCAGGCCCATCAAGGCGCCGGATGCGCCCACGCTGGCCACCAGGCGGATGCTGCTCTGCATCAGCAGATTGGTCACAGGATGGGTGCCATGCCACCAGGCGCTGGTCAAACCAGCAGCCAGACCGGTGGCGAGATAAATCGCCAGGAAGCCGATGCCGCCGAAGCGTTTCTGCGCCAAGGGACCGATCAGCAGCAACATATACATATTGAGCAGCAGATGCACCGCGCCGCCATGCACGAACATGCTGCTGAACAGGCGCCAGCTGTCACCGCTCAAGGTGAACGGCGCCAGGTTGGCGCCCCACTCCACCAATTGTTCGGGGTCGGGCTCGGTCCAGGAAACGCCGCTAGCGCCCATCCAGACATAAACGATCAGATTGGCGAGCACCAGGCCGATGGTGGCCCAATGCTGGCGCAGAATAGAAGAAATCCCGCCGTAGCGGGACTGGGAAGGGTCGAGCGCAGCTTCAGTCATGCGTGCCATTGTCCTGTTCTTAAACTTGCCGATTCAATATCCGGAAAGCATGATAAAGCAATTCGACAAAAATAAAAATCGGACGCTATCAAATCATGCCGCGGCGCTGCGCAGCGCTTGCTCCACCTGACGCAGCATGCGCCGACGGATCAGGCCGCTGACCGGCCGAATCAGATACCAGTACGGAGCGAAGCGCAGACGAGAAGCGGCATCCGGACAATGCACCCGGGTCTGCGTGGAAAGCCGCGTGCCGCGGTCGACCGCTTCGCAATGAAAGCTCAGCAATAGCCGCACGACTCCCGGCTCGCGAAAGGCGACAAAATCATCCAGGCCACCGATCTCGCGCAAGCCGAAATCGGCGCGCCAGAACTCGCCCACCAGGCCCAGCGTCAGCTCACTGTCACCGTCACGCGCCAGCGGCGTGAAGCTGTGCATGCCAAATGGCGGGCGATTGCCCGGCAAGGCGCCGCTCAAGCGGCCTGGCAGCTCGCGCAACGCCATGAAACGCCGCGCCCATGGGTCGTCCGCCGGCGCGACGCGCTGCACCGCGTCCAGCACCGAGGCCTCATCCGCCGCCAAAATGCGGGAATGCGTCTCGACAAACTGATAGTTGGGCAGGATGCGCTCCGCCAGCGCGAACCTGGTCATATCTTCCCCCTAGTCCAACGTTCTCAGAACCTGTTTACGATCTGCTGCGCCTGGAGGGGCGCTACACGGAGAGCAGGCCTTGTCTCGCCCTAGCCCACGAGAGCGTAAACACGTTCACAATGCTCAGGATGAGCCTAATTCCAACTGCCTCACCCGCTCAAACAAACACACCGTCGCCGCCATCGCCACATTCAGCGATTCGGCATGCCCGGGCATCGGGATCCGCACCCGCGCGTCGGCCAGCGCCAGCGCCTCCGCGCTGACGCCGGCGCCCTCGTTGCCGAAAACAAAGGCCACCGGCCCGCGCAAATCCTGTGTGTACAAGGAAGTCGATCCTTCCAGGTGAGTGACCAGCTTGCGGCCCTCATAACCCGCCAGCTCGGCGCACAGATCGACCTGTTCATGGATATTCAGCGCGAAGTGCGCGCCCATGCCGGCGCGTAGCACCTTGGGGGAATAGACATCGACGCAGCCCTTGGACAACATCACCTCGCGGACCCCGGCCGCCGCGGCGCAGCGCAGAATGGTGCCGAGATTGCCCGGGTCCTGGATGTCCTCCAGCATTACCCGCGGCGCGGCGGCTGGGCTGGGCCGTGGCTGCGGCCGCGGGCACAAGGCCAGCAGCTCCCCGGCGCTGGCCAGCGCGGTGGCCTTGGCCAGCACCGCTTCCGGCACCGTGACCACCGTGGTCGGCGCATGCAGCCGCCGCAGCAGCGCGCCCACCTCCGCATGCGCCTGCGCCGCCTCGTTCAGATACACCCGCTCAGGAACGATGCCGGCCTCCAGGCAGGACTCGGTCAGGTGGATGCCTTCCAACAGCATCAGTTGCTGCTTGCGGCGCTCGCGCGGATTTTGCGCCAGGCGCGCCAATTGCTTGATCTCGTCGTTATGCGCCGAGGTGATGATTTTGCTGATGTACGACATGTGTGCTATTGCGGCAGCATGGTCAGGCGCGCCACTAAATCCTTGAATCGGTGATAACTGTCCTCGTCGATCACCTGGCCGCTATGGCCGTTGTCGACATAGAACACGCCGGACAATGCATGCCCGACAAACAGAGTGATCAGGGCGAACTCACTATCCCCGATCTGTTCGAAAAACAGATCCTCATAGCGCCGCTCCAGTTGCTGGCGCACCGAGGCCGGCGCGTGGAAGCTCTGCGCCTTGCTGGTCAACAGCGCGAAGAAGGAGCCCGGCTCCAGCGCCAAAGGCAGCTTGCGCAGCGGATGGCCCTCGCTCAAGCCTAGTTGATAGCGCAGCTTGAGCGCATGCGCGTCCTGATCGTAACGGTAATACAGCACGCGCTCGAACTTGAGATCATTGGCCAGGTGGCGGATGGATTCGCGTATCGCCTTCTCCATCTGCTCGGCATCGCTCAGCGCCGCGGTTTTCTGCAACGAGGGCCGCTTGTACTCCCCCTCCAGCATCAACAGGCTGCGCACCGGATACCTATAGCCCACCGCCCGCGGATGGCGCGCCACCGACAGCGCCGCGTGCACCACCGCCTGGTAGGCCAGCTGCGGCGCGCAGCCTATCAACTTGGCCGCGGCGTCCACGCCCACCTGCCAAGTACTGCGCCAGCAGCCCTGCTCCAAGGAGTTGGCGGTGGCCATCGCCAGGCGCAGCAGCTGGCGGCGCTTGGTCGGGCTGCCCGGCCCCAGCAGAGCGTTCAGCCCCACCGGCAGCGGCATCAGCTTGATGAATTGCTCCAGCACCTGAGCGTAATCGCACTGGAAGGTATCCGACACTTCCTGCAGCAGCGGGCGATAGGGCAGCTGATTGCGCTGCATCATGAACAGGCAGGCGGGCAGATTGTACAGCAAGGCGGCGACGAAACAGTCCTCCACCTTGTGATCGCCCATCAGGGACAGCCACTCCTTGACCAGCAAGGCCGCCACGCGCGAGCGCCCCAGCCAGTCGCCCACCGCTTCCAACACCTCCTCGTCCAGCTTGCCCGGCTCCGCCTCCAACGCGGCGACGCGGCCAAAGCGGTTGGTCACCGCTTCCAGCCCCATCAGCAGCAGTGTCTGCTCCACCGAGGGAATGCTTTCATTACGCTGCAACGCGCGCGAACCGCCGACCACCCGCGCCAGATCCAGCAGCAGGAAGGGGTCGGACAGGCAAAGATTGGCAAGATCAGTGAAATTGATCAGGTCGCTGTGGCGAGCGCAAATATCTTTCAGCTCGCCCAACGTATCGGGCAGAATCGGCCAGCGCCGTTCGGCGATGGACTTGATCCAGTTAGCAAGCTCCATGTGGGTGGCGCCAGATCAGTAGTTCGGTTTGCAAAGCGCCTCCCAGCGGGATGCGTTCATCGGGTTCTACATCGGGAACGGCGAAGGTATTGCTGACCAGCAGGCTGCCTGGCCGGCCTTCGGCCAGGAACTTGCGCCAGACGCGCGCCATCGGCTCCGGGGACAGAAACACGTATACCGCATCATAACCGCCCCAAGGCTCGCGCCAGAAACTGCCGCAGGCGAACTCCACCCCTTGCGGACGCTGCTCCAGCCACCAGCGCGCGCGCGCCAGCGCCCAGCTGCCCCAAGCGTTTTCCAGCGCCCTCACCCGCAAATCCGGCCGCAACCGGTTCAGCCGCACCGCCAGCCTGCCATCGCCGCAACCGGCCTCCAGCAGCGCCGCGCGCTCCGGCAGCAGGCCTGCCAGCCGTTCCGCGGCCTGCGCCGACGATCGGTACAAGGGCACGCGTTCCAGCACCGCGTTGCGGCCCAGCGCGAAGGTCAGCGCCAGGCCCAGCAAATACACCCAGGACGGCAAGGCCGCCTGCTGCATCAGCGCCAGCGCCGGCACGAACAGGCCGTGCAATAAACGCTGCCAACCGGGCAGACGCATGAAAATGGCCAAGGCCGCCGCGCACAAGCCCTGCAATATCGCCCAGCCCAGCGGCTGCGCCGCCGGCGCGACGAAATACATGGCCACAACCGCCACCAGCAACTGCAAGCCGAGATGGCGCAGCCGGCTCAGCAAGCCCAAGCCTCCCGCTTCATTTGGCCGGAGCTTCCGCCGGCGTGGCGGCCGGTTCGGCTTCGCCCTCGGTCGGACCGCCGATGACTTCCTGATTCATCTGCGGCTTATAGCCGTCGTTGAGGATATTGCTTTCCGCTTCCTTGTTCAGCACCACGATGGCGATACGGCGGTTTTCCGGGCTGAACACATTGGTCTTGACCAGCGGATTGGCCGAGGCCAGGCCCACCACGCGCAGCACCTTGTTGTCCTGCAAGCCGCCGGCCACCAGTTCGCGCCGCGCCGCGTTGGCACGGTCGGCGGACAACTCCCAGTTGCTGTAGCCGCCCTGGCCGCTGCCAAAGGGCTTGGCATCGGTATGGCCGGAGATGCTGATCTTGTTCGGCATCATGTTCAACTCCTTGGCCAGCTGCTGCAGCAGCACGCGGGTATGCGGCAGCATGCGCGAACTGCCGGAATCGAACATCGAGCGGTTCTGCTCATCGACGATCTGTATCTTCAAGCCATCCGGCGTGATTTCCAGCTTGAGCTGGTTCTTGTATTCCTTGAGCAGTTCGCTGTGATCCACCGTGCTCTGAATCTTGTTCTGCAACTGCTCCATCGACGCTTGCTCACGCTGCTTGCGCATGATCTCATCTTGCGGCGAGCCGGATTTGTTGACCTGGCCGGTCTGCTTGGTCAAATCATTGCCGCCGCCCTTGATCACCGAAGTGGCGTCGCCGGCGCCGGCGCCGCCGGACAGCGCCACCTTCAGCGGCGTCTTGAAGTACTCGGCGATGCCGTTGAGCGTGCCCTGCGAGGCCGAGCCCAGCAGCCACATCAACAGGAAGAACGCCATCATCGCGGTCACGAAGTCGGCATAGGCGATTTTCCAGGCGCCGCCATGGTGGCCGTGGCCGCCCTTCTTGATGCGTTTGACGATGATGGGCCGTTGCGATTCGTCAGCCATGATGTCCCCGTCGCTTATTTCTTGGCCTGTTTCACATGGTCTTCCAGTTCCTTGAAGGACGGACGATCATGCGAAGCCAGCACCTTGCGGCCGAATTCCACCGCCACTTGCGGCGCATAGCCGTTGAGGCTGGCCAGGATGGTGACCTTGATGGTTTGGTAGACCCGGGTGCCGTCACCCAGCTTGTGCTCGAGAATGGTGGCCAGCGGGCCGACAAAGCCGTAAGCCAGCAAGATACCGAGGAAGGTGCCCACCAGCGCGTGGGCGATCAGCATGCCCAGTTCCGACGGCGGCGCGCCCACCGACTCCATGGTATGCACCACCCCCATCACCGCCGCCACGATACCGAAGGCCGGCAGACCGTCGGCCAGGCCCTTGACCGCGTTGACCGGCACCTCGCCCTCGTGATGGTGGGTTTCGATTTCCACATCCATCAGGTTCTCGATTTCGAAGGCGTTGAGGTTGCCGCCCACCATCAGGCGCAGATAGTCGCAGATGAATTCCACCACGTGATGGTCATGCAAGACCGTGGTGTATTTGGAAAAGACAGGGCTGGCTTCCGGGTTCTCGACATCGGCCTCGATGGACATCAGGCCTTCCTTGCGCACCTTGGTCAGAATCTCGAACAGCAGCGAGAACAGTTCCATGTAGAAGGCCTTGCCGTAAGGCGAGCCCTTGAACACGGTGGGGAAGGCTTTCATGGTCGCCTTCAACGGCGCGCCGCCGTTGGCCACCACGAAGGCGCCGAGCGCGGCGCCGGCGATCATCACCACCTCCAGCGGCTGCATCAACGCGGCGAGATGCCCCCCCGCAGCGACGAATCCCCCCAGCACGGAGCCCAGAATAATGAGGTAGCCGATTCCGACGAACATGCGTCAAGTCCTGTCTTTGTGATTTTTCGGATCGCTGCGTTTTCCATTACAGCACGACTTTTATTCTATTCATAATAGAAAAAGCGGATTGAATTGTATCAACCCGCTTTCCCAGCTGCAAAAAACATGGAAGGTGATATTCACCAGCGCTGAAAAATGACGTGGCCAAGCAAGGACCTTCGGTCCGCCTTCAAGACAATGCCATCTCCAGCTCACCGCCGCTCCCGGTCGCCAGCGTGATTCTCGCCGGCATCCCGCCGTGCTCCAGCCGCCATTGCAGACACTGCGCCGCCATCTCCGGCAACAACTGCTGCCGCACCAGATGGTCCAGGCCGCGCGCGCCGTTGTCGCGCCGACCGCAGGCGCAGGCCAACGCCCGCGCACAGTCCGCCCCCGCCTCCAGCACCATGCCTTGCGACGCCTTCAGATGCGCGGCCAACGCCGTCAGTTTCAATTGCGCGATTTCCGCCAGCGCGGACGCCGACAACAGCCCATAGGGCACCACCTGCATCCGCGCCAGCAGCGGCGCCTGAAAATGGGCCAGCAATAATGACCGCAGCGCATCCAGCCACGCCTCTCGCTCCGGCTCCGCGTCCTGCTCCAGCAACAGCTCGCTGCCCAGATTCGACGTCAGCAGAAACAGCGTATTGCGAAAATCGATCTCACGACCCTCGCCATCCCGCATGAAGCCGCGGTCGAACGCCTGGTAAAACAGGTTCAGCACATCCCGGTGCGCCTTCTCCGCCTCGTCCAGCAGAATCACGCTATACGGCCGCCGCCGCACCGCCTCGGTCAGCACCCCGCCTTGGCCATAGCCGACATAACCCGGCGGCGAACCTTTCAACTGCGACACCGTGTGCGCTTCCTGATATTCGGACAGATTGATGGTCAGCAGCGCCTGTTCGCCGCCAAACAATAAATCGGCCAGCGCCAGTCCGGTCTCGGTCTTACCCACGCCGGACGGTCCGGTCAGCAGAAACACCCCCAGCGGGCCGCGGCTGGGCTCCAGGCCGGACTTGGCCGCCAGCAAGGACTGTGCGATCTCAGCCACCGCGCCCTCCTGCCCGCGCACCCGTTCCCGCAAAGAAGCAGCCAGGCCCAGCAGGTTCGCCGCGTCGTCGGCCAGCAGCCTGCCCACCGGCACCCCGGTCCAATCGGCGATCACTTCCGCCACCAAGGCCGCATCCACCTCCGCAACCGCCAAGCGGCGCTCCCCCTGCAGTGCCGCCAGCTCGGCGCGCGCCTGCGCCAGCCGCGCCGCGCCGCCCGGCTGTTCGCCCCGCTCCCGGCACTGCTGGCGCAAGGACTCCGCGCTCAGCCGTTCCTGTTGATAACGCCCTTGCAACACCTCGGCTTCAAGCCGCGTCTCGGCCAGCTCGGTGTCGACCGCCTGCAGGCGCGCCTCAAGCCGCGTGTCGCCGACGCCAAGCCTAGCCTCATCCAACAAGGCCTCCCTCTCGCTGTCCAGCGCCGACACCCGCGCCTGCACAAGCTGCAACTCCACCGCGCCGCCTTCCAGACTCAGCCGCGCTCGCGCCGCCGCGGTGTCGATCAAATCCACCGCCTTGTCCGGCAACTGCCGGCCGGCCAGATAGCGCCGCGACAAACTCACCGCCGCCGTGATCGCCTCATCGCGGATCGCCACCCCGTGATGCTCGGCATAGCGCGACTTCAGGCCGCGCAACATCAGACAGGCGGCGGCATCGTCCGGCTCTTCCACCTTCACCATCTGGAACCGCCGCTCCAGCGCCGCGTCCTGCTCGAAATACTGCTTGTACTCCGACCAAGTGGTAGCGGCTATCGTCCGCAATTCGCCACGCGCCAGCGCCGGCTTCAGCAAATTCGCCGCGTCGCTGCCGCCGGCTGCATTACCCGCGCCCACCAGCACATGCGCCTCATCGATAAACAGCAGAATAGGCTGCTCGGACGTGCGCACCGCCTCGATCACCAGTTTCAGCCGCTGCTCGAACTCGCCTTTGACGCCCGCGCCCGCCTGCAATAGGCCAATGTCCAACGCCAGCAGCCGCACTTGGCGCAATGCCTGCAGCACCTCGCCGGAAGCGATGGCCAAGGCCAGCCCCTCCGCCAGCGCCGTCTTGCCCACCCCAGGCTCGCCCACCAGGATGGGATTGTTCTTCCGACGGCGCAGCAGAACATCCACCATCTGCCGCATCTCCTTGTCGCGGCCCTGCAGCGGATCGATCAAGCCCTGACGTGCCTTGGCGGTCAAATCGCCGGCGAACCGGGTCAAGACCTCCGGCAACTCGCCAAGCGCCGTTTCCGCCTCCCGTCCAGCCTCCGCCGGCGAAGACAGCTCGTCCGGGCCGCTCCGCGCCTCGGATTCCGCCGACACCTGCTCCAGCCATGCCCAGCGCGCGCGAAGCTGCGCCGCGGACAGGCTGAACAAGGGCCAAGCCTGCCGACAAGACAAACGCTCCGGCGCCGCCAGCAAGGCCAGATACAAATGCGCCGAGCGTATCCGCAAGCCGCCAAAATCCAGCGAAGCGATCAGCCAGGCCGCCTGCAGCAGCTCCTGCAACCCGCGCGACAGCCCGGGCTTGCCGCGCATATTACGCGGCAAGCGCTCCAGCGCGGCCAGCAAGCCCTGCCACACCTCATCCACGTCGATCTCGTAATGCCGCAGCAAGACGGCCAGATCGCCATCGCCCTGCTCCAGCAACTTGACCAGCCAGTGCTCAACCGTGATCTCCGCGTGCGCGCGCGTCTGGCACAAGCCGGCCGCCGCCTCCAGCGCATGGGCGCAGTGCTCGTTCAGCCTCCGCAGCAAATGAACAGAATCGAGAGTCATGTCCGTCTTTTCCCAAAAAAGCGCATGCCGGCCAAAATGGCCGGCATCACAAAAGTGCCGTAAACCTCCTCCGTCAACCGCGAAACGCTAAGCCGGCCACGCGCCTAAACCAGCCCAGCGCTTGCCGCGCATGGCGGCGCTAACGGTTTTCAATCCAGCTGTCGGAGTGGATGATGTTGCCGTCCTTATAGGCCCAGGTAATCTTTTCGTAGCGCATTTCCACCTCTTCCAGATGGTTGTAACGCTCCCGATCCGGATCCTTGATGTTGTACATCTTGGGGGCCACCGACACGACCTTGACGTTGTCCAGCTTGATATTGAAATACTCCTGCTCGCTGCCGGCGTCATCGATCTGATACCACTTGAACTCCACCTCCTTCAGCGTCTGCCCGCTGGTCACCGCCTTGTACAAATACGGCGATGAAGCATCAAACTCCTTGACCAGGGTCAGCGCCTCATGCACCCGGGTGCCAGTCAGCTTGCCGGTATTGCCATCGGTGGGAATGCGCACTGCATGATCGAACTCCACCACCTCCACACTGTTCTCGCGACCTTGCACCGTTACCGACCCCTTGATATCGGCGCCGCCGTCATCCTTCAGCCACATATACGCGGGAATTGCCATCGCTCGTTCTCCCAATGAATCAACTTAATAATTTAAGTTTCACAAAAACCCCGGACTGCAACCGGGAAGCCTCCTCGCCCCCAACCCTTACTTCACGGGAGGGAATGGCAGCAAGGTAATCTCCACGCGCCGGTTCCTGGCCCGGCCCTCGGCATCGTCATTGCTCGCCAGCGGCCGAGTTGCGCCATAACCCTGGATCGCGAAGCGGCTCAGCGGCAATCCAGACACTTGCACCAGCCAATCGCGCACCGCGGCGGCGCGCTCCAGCGACAAGCGCTGATTCGCGTCAGCACGTCCCACGCTATCGGTATGCCCGGCCACCAACACATTGCGGTCAGCGTGCTGGCGCAAGGCGGCCAGCACCGGCTCCAGAGAAGCCGCCGCGTCCGGGCGCAGCGCGGCCTTGCCGCTATCAAACAAGGACAAGCTGTCCAGCGACACCGAAACCGGCGCCGCCTGCGGAGGCCGATACTCTGCAATCAGCCTGGCGATGCGCTGATGCCAGGGCCGCGCCCGATAAAAACCGAAGCCCAAGCGCAGTGGCACGCCAAGATCGGCATGGCTCTGCAATTCGCGCGCATCCCTCTCCAGCACCAGCAAAGCCTGGCGGCGCTCCGCATCCCGCTCCGCGGGCAGCGATCGATAACGCGCGACATCGGCCGCCAGCCGTTCCAGCAATTGGCGATTGGACCAGGCCGAAGCGGCCAGCGCCGCCATCGCCGTCAAGCAGGCCAGCAGCCAAAGATTCAAGACCAGTTTCCAGCCGGCGGACAAACGCGGGCCGCGCTCCAGGCCAAATAGCCAACTGCCGGGCAGCCCACCCTCTTCCCCGCCGCCAGCGCTTAGCGGTCGTACCGCCAAGCCGCTCAAGGCCTGCCGGGCGCGCCCCCACGGCGACAGCGCAGCATCGCCGCCCTGCGCCGGCAGCAGGGCGATGCCTTGCAAGCCGGGGGCGGGCAACGGCGTGGCGCCTTGCAGCAAGGCAGGCAACGCCTGAGAAGCCAGCCAGCCCCCCACCGCGCCGGCGCGCTGCCGCAAATCGAAGCGAGCCCGTCCCTCTCCATCGCCCAAGCCCGACGCTTGCAACTCCAGTTGCTTGCGCCACTCATCCAGCCGCTCGCGCCATTGGCGCAGGCTGGAACACGGCGCGCCTTTCAGCACTACGCCCAAGGTCCCATTGATGCCGGCGCAACGCCTCGGCGCGGGAAATCTCACCAATAAATACAGCGGCAAGCGACACCCCAAGCGCGCCTCCGCGTCGGCAATCGCCTGCCGCCAAGCTTGCAAACGGCCCAGCCAGGCCGATTCGCCACACTCGGCCGCCGCCTCCACCCGCAAGGCCAGCGCATTGGGCGGAACGCCCCGCCGCCAGGCCACCAGTTCGGACATCACCCGCTCCAGCAGCGCCGGCGTGGGCACCATCACCCGCAGCACGCCATCCTCCGCCGCCACGTAGGCGCCGCGCCGGCTTTCCAGCTCCACCACCGTGACACGATCGCCGCGCCAGCCCTGCGGCAGTTCCAGCAGGCCCGGCAACACCGGCTCCCGCTCCGTCTGCCCGCCACTGGACCGCCGCAGCCGCCATCCGATCCAGGCCAGCCAGACAGCCACCGCAAGCAGCACCGCGCCCAGGCGCAGCCCTCCGCTCCAAGGCGTCATGAACGTCAGCCACCACGAAGCCGCCGCCAGCGACAAGCCCCACAAGCAGAAAGAATGCGCCCGCGTCCGCATCGCTCGCTCCCTCATGCCAACGCCAGCGCCGCATCGGCGGCGCCCAGCCAACCATGCAAGACCGCATAGGCAAAGAACAAGGCCGCCAGGCCCGCCACCGCCGCCGCCAACGGCAAGGCCACGCGCCGCAGGTAGCGGGAAGCATTGCCGCGCATCAGCGCGACCTGGCCGTCAAACTCGCCCGCCGGCAATGGCGGTGGCGCCTCCAATCCCGCGCTCAAGCGCCCCAGCAAGGACTGGCAGGCGGCTTCGTCCTCGCCGCCGCGGAAACCCAGCGCCAGCGTCATCGCATAGCACCAGCTCAGCGCCGCGGGCGCGCCAGGCTGTGCCAAGTGCTCGCGCATCTGCTGCAGCAAAGCCTCGCCCGCCTGGTAACTATTGAAAAACCGCACCTGCAAGGGCTCCCGCGCCCATGCCGCGCGCTGGTCGCCCTGCAGCCGGCGCAGCGCCGCCTCGTCCAACAACGCGCATTGCGCGTAACTGACGCTGGCGATCAAAGCCTCGCCTGCGCCAGCCTGGCGCAGGTCTTCTCGCAACGTGTGCACCAGACCGGCCGCATGCTCGCGCCAGTCCTCCACATGCTCGGGCGCATCCTTGTCGGCCAGCATCGACGCTGTCAGCGCCGTGTCCCTAAGGCCTCGGGCCAAAATCTCCGGCGGAAATGGTTTGTTCATGATTGCAGCACCACAAAGAGTTCAAGCGCCACGCCCGGCAAGGACGCGGGCACATAGCAGGAGCATGCCTGCACATCCAGCATGCGTTTGAATGCCGGATGCGCAGCGTCCAAGACGAAGTACAGGTTTTCCATGCGTACCGGTAAAGCGGCCGGCAAACGTGCCGGCACGCTCAAGGGCACGCCGCTGGATGCCGTACTGAGCAGGGCCTCCACCTCCTCCGGCGCGCCGATCTTGCACACGGCGGGAAAGCGCTCCAATAGCTGCGCCGGCGGCATATCCGCCCGTACCGACAGATAAAAGCCGCCCTGCTCTGCCAGCCTGGAGTCCGCCAGCGTTCCATGCCACGTCGACGACGTGCCCTTGGCCAAGGGCACAAGCACCACCTGCGAGGGAATCACCTGCTCCAGGCTCGTCCTGATCCGGTCTTCCAGCTGCAAAAAGCCGGGCCGGGCATCTTCATGCCTATAGGCCGGGATATCCGCCAGATCCTGCTGCAGCGAGAATGTGCTCAACATGCCGCACAGCTGCGCCAGCGCGCGGTGCAGGGCCTCCGGATGACTGGCCGGCGTCCCGCGCAAATGCGCCAGCACCGGCCAGGCGCTGTTCACGCAATGCAGGAACCAGAACAAGCCGGCGTCCGACACCGAAAAATCCACCATGCCGCGTCCACGCTCGCGCCGGCGCTCAGACAACTGGCGGCTGCGCGCCAGCAGCATCTCCTCGACCCGCCCGGCCAGGTCCAGCAAACCGGGGACACTATCTAGCCGCAGGGACGGCGGCCAGAACGCTTCGTCCCGCGTCCAGCGCCCCTGACCATCGCGGCTTAGGCGCAGCAATGGGCAGCAGACATAATCCGCCTGCTCCTCGAACTCCAGCAGCAGGCGCAAATTGCCGCGCTCCACGGCCAACTCCGCTGGCGGGCCATCATATAAATCGTTCACTTCCCGGTATTCGCAGCGCTGTCGTCGCGGCCGCGATGGCGTTTCGCTACTCCGTTCGCAATTGCCGCCGCCGGCATCCCACAACGGCAGGCCCAACGACACCATCAGGCTCTGCGTTTCCGCCGCTACCAGCAGCTCCCTGGCCGGCGGCAATTGATCCACTTCGACACAATCGACAACAGCGCCATCCGGCAGGACCAGGCGTAAACGCTCCAGCTTCAGCTTGCCAAGGCTCAAGGCCGCCTCATCCCAATCCACTTCCCAGCAGCCCCAAAAATAGGGCTGGGCCAAACGCCCAAACGAGGCTGCCAAATGAGAAAACCACAATGACTGCTGCTGAAAGTGCTGAGGAGACAATAAAGCCCCCTCCAGCCACATCGGACGAAAAATCCTCATGGAGATAACCTCGTGAGCAAGCTCTAATTCAGGAGCGGCTGACACCAAGCGAAGCAGAGTCAGCGCAAGCTACCCAGCCTTAAAACCGTCCGACAAAACGCCAAAAAAAATAAAAACCCAATTCATTAATTAAACAAAAAAACAAATAGGAAAACATTAAAAAATAAAAATGACAAAAAAAATATACATGGCGCTTCACGGAAAAATCTCAAACATTCTAGGCCAAAAACAATATTTTATGTCAACAAAAAAACAATATTGCATCAAACAACACAATATGGTTAACATTGAAAGCTAATTAAAAAATCGATCAACAGCGATAGATAAATTTAGGCAGAAAGAAAATACAGCAGCCACATTGACCTAAAACCAGGAGAAAACAGTCACGCCGACATAGCCCATATCGCCGCCAGCAACGTGTGAAAACGCGGCAAACACGCAACCTCGCCCATTTATCCAGCAGGGAAAATGGGCGCGCTGCAATCTTGATCGCAACTGAGGAAAACACCATGGCCGAAAGCTTTCAAAACGAAGTGCCCGCCGCGCGGGTCAACATCAAACTGGATCTGCATACCGGTGGAGCGCAGAAGAAAGTCGAACTCCCACTGAAACTGCTGGTGGCGGGGGACTACAGCCATGGCCAGGAACATCGGCCGCTGGCGGAACGGGAAAAGGTGTCGATCGACAAGAACAACTTCGACGCCGTGCTGGCCGAGCTCAAGCCTAGAGCCAAGCTGGTGGTGGAAAACACGTTGGCCGGCGACGGCTCTGAAATGGCGGTGGACCTGGATTTCAAGGCGATGAAGGACTTCCACCCGGAACAGGTAGCGGCGCAAATCCCGGAACTGCGCGCGCTGCTGGCAATGCGCAACCTGCTGCGCGACCTCAAGGCCAATCTGCTCGACAACGCCTCCTTCCGTCGCGAGCTGGAAAAAATCCTGCGCGACGACGCGCTGTCCGCCAATTTGCGCAGCGAACTGGAACGCATCATCCCGCTCAGCCAAGCCGCCCACTAAGCCAGGAGTCCTCACCATGTCTACCAAAAAGCAACAGCAAGCTGACGACACCATCGTGCTGGAATCGCCGGCCAGCGTTTACGAATCGCTATGCGCCAAAATCAACCTGGCGCCGGTGGCCAGCACCCAGCCCATCGAGGCCTATCAGACCGCCGAAGTGATGTCGGACGCGCCGCTGGACGAACGCATCGCGGTGGCGGTCAACGTCTTCCTGAAAATGATCCAGGAATCCTCGCAAAAAGTGGACCGACTGGACAAAAGCCTGCTGGACTTCCACATCGCCAACATCGACGCGCAGATCAGCCGCCAGCTGGACGCGGTGATGCACGCCCCCGCCTTCCAGCAAATAGAGTCCTGCTGGCGCGGACTGCGCTTCCTGGTGGATCGCACCGACTTCCGCAAGAACGTCAAGATCGAAGTGCTGGACGTCAGCAAGGAAGACCTGCGCAACGACTTCGACGACGCGCCGGAAGTGATCCAGAGCGGCCTCTACCAGCACACCTACATCCAGGAATACGACACCCCAGGCGGCGAACCCATAGGCGCCATCATCTCCAATTACGAATTCGACCGCGGCCCGCAGGACATCGCGCTGCTGCGCGACATCGCCAAGGTGGCCGCCGCCGCCCACATGCCCTTCATCGGCTCGGTGGGGCCGGCCTTCTTCGGCAAGCAAAGCATGGATGAAGTGGCCGCCATCCAGGACGTGGCCAACTACTTCGACCGCGCGGAATACATCAAATGGCGCAGCTTCCGCAACAGCGACGACGCCCGCTACATCGGACTGACCTTGCCGCGCTTCCTGGCGCGCCTGCCCTATGGACCCGACACCGTGCCGGTGCGCAGCTTCAACTACGCCGAAAACGTCAAGGGCCCGGACCACCAGCGCTACCTGTGGGCCAACGCCGCCTTCGCCTTTGCCGCCAATATGGTGCGCAGCTTCATCGGCAACGGCTGGTGCGTGCAAGTGCGCGGCCCGCAGGCCGGCGGCCTGGTGGAAGACCTGCCCATTCACCTGTACGACCTGGGCATAGGCAACCAGGTGAAAATCCCCACCGAAGTGCTGATTCCGGAAACCCGCGAATTCGAATTCGCCAACCTGGGCTTCGTCCCGCTGTCCTTCTACAAGAACCGCGACTACGCCTGCTTCTTCTCCGCCAATTCCACGCAAAAGCCGGCGCTGTACGACACCAAGGAGGCCAGCGCCAACAGCCGCATCAACGCGCGGCTGCCGTACATCTTCCTGCTGTCGCGGCTGGCGCACTACCTGAAGCTGATCCAGCGCGAGAACATCGGCGCCACCAAGGACCGCCGGCTGCTGGAACTGGAGCTCAACACCTGGATCAAGCTGCTGGTCACCGAAATGACCGACCCCAGCGACGAGCTGCAAGCCTCGCACCCGCTGCGCGACGCCCAGGTCATCGTCGAAGACATCGATGACAACCCCGGCTTCTTCAAGGTCAAGCTGTTCATCGTGCCGCACTTCCAGGTGGAGGGCCTGGACATCAACCTGTCCCTGGTTTCGCAAATGCCCAAGGCCAAGAACTAAACGTCGCCGCCCCCCGGCCTGCGCAACGGGCCGGGGGGACTGGCCGATATGGAGAAGCCGCCATGCCGCCGCAACAGCACT
>NZ_JAJOHW010000055.1 GCF_021129195.1 Chromobacterium aquaticum
CCAGCGCCGGCCCGAGGTTTGATTGGTGTCGCGCTGCGCCACCAGGTCCAGATTGGTTCCCGCCGCCACGGTCTGGCTTTGCTGGCTCAGGCTGGCGATGCCGGCCGGCGCGGACAGAACCAGCAAGGGCTGGCGGCCGGTCTGTTCCTTGGCGGTCTTTCCGTCCTTGTCGGTGTTGGAACCGGCTTCCCAGGCTTTCAAGGCCGTAGCCTGGTGTTGCAGATGGCCTTCGGTTTTCTTGGCGGCCTTGGCGTTGTCTGGGCCGATTTCCTCCGGCCCGGTTTCCATGGTGTCCGCCTGCTGGCCGCTGGCGGTGTCGCCCAGGCTTTGGCTCAGGCTGAGTGCCGCGTCCAGCTGGCTTTGCGCCTGTTCGCGCGCCAGTTGTTTACCGGACGCGCCGTTCTGCGCTTCGGTGCTCAGCAGCAGGCCGTGGCCGGCGCGGACGGCGCCGTGATGGTCGGTACGCAGTTCAAAGCCGTCGCCGCGCGGTTCGGCCTTGCCATTGCTGCGCGGCTGGGTGAGGAAACCTTGGTTGAGTTGGGTCTTGCCGGGTTCGGAACTGAGCTTGGCTCTGACTTCACCTGGGGTGTCGTCGAACAAGAGTTCGTTGTACTGGCCGCCCTGGTGTTCCTTGGATTTGATACCGGACAGGGTTTTATTCGCCGGCAAGGCGCCCGCGCCGCTGAAGTCCGGGGTGGCGTGGCTGCCGTTGTAGAGCACGCCGGTGATCACCGGGCGGTCGATATCGCCTTCGATGAAATCGACCAGCACTTCCTGGCCAATGCGCGGGATGAATTGATGGCCCCAGCCGGCGCCGGCGCTGGGCATCACCACCCGCAGCCAGCAGGAGGATTTATCGTCCATCCCCGCGCCGATGCTGGGGTGTTCGTCCGGCCGCTGCCAGTGGAACTGCACCTTGATGCGGCCGTGCTGGTCGGTGTGGACTTCTTCACCCTGGGGGCCGACCACGGTCGCGGTTTGCACGCCGCGGGACTTGGGCTTGGCCAGTTCGGTATGGGCGTAGGCCGGGGTCAGCGGCACGCCGCGGCGCTGGGCGTCGAAGTCAGCGCGGAAGGGTTGCGCTTCCTTGCCATCCTGGAAAGCCTTGAGATCCGCCGGCAGGTTGTTGCGCGCGCTCAGGGTTTGGCGGGTGACGACGAATTCGCGCTGTTCGCTGCTGTCGCCGTCGTGGGCCGGGTGTTCGTCCAGGCGGAACCATTGGCCGGCGGCCAGGCCGCGCACCGAGCCGCCGCCGCTGAACTGCTTGGCCTTGAGATCATGCGCCTGCTGGCGCAGCTGGGCATAGTGGCTGAGTTGGTCGGCGTCGCCGGCGTAGTACAGCGATTGCGGGTCGTAGTCGTGCAAGGAGGATTGCAGCGCCTTGCCGTTCTGGCCCTGGTCGATGCGGCTGTCGTCGCCGCTGTGCTGGGTCTGCACCGGCTGGTAGTCGAAGCTGGCCAAGGCCACTGCGGCGGGGACGATCTGGCGCTGGGCGTTCCACTCGGTCAGGCCGTCTTCGGCCTCGGTGGCGTCGCTGCGGTGGAAGCGCACTCGTTCCACGCTGGCCGGCGGCAGGCTGTAGGGGTCGTCGAAGGCGGCCAGTTGTACCTGGGGAACCTCGCCGTCAAGGTGATCGAAACGCCAGGCGTAACCCTCTTCGTGCAGCAGGCGCACGATGAAGTCGTAATCGCTCTCGCGGTATTGCAGACAGTAGCTGCGCGGCGACGCCGGGCCGGTCTTGAAGTCCTGGGCCTGGACGCGGGCGAACACCGGATTGGCCTGCTGATGCTCGCTCAGGATCTGCGTGACGATGTCCGGCACCGACTGATCCTGGAACACCCGCGAGCTGACGCGGTGCCGCAGCAGCGCGAACGGCGGCTCAATGGTCAGCTGATAACGGCTGAAGCCGCCGTCCGAGCCCAGGCACTCGGCCTTGGACACCACGCCGCAGCGCAGGCTCTCCGCGCCGGCGGCGTCGAGGATGCCAAGCCTAGCCGGCAGGCCGAGCAGGCTCTTGAGTTCGATCTTGCCGTCCGGAGACAAACAGGTGAGCTGGTAGGCGTAAGACCGGGACACGCCTTCTTCGCCGGCCAAGCTCAGCGGCAGCAATTGCTCGGCCGCCACGCTGCCGTCGCCCAGGCTGAGGGTGAGTAGGCGCTGGTCCTGGTTGAAGGCGGAGGCGAAGCTGGCGAGCAGGCTGCTGAGGTCCATGGGGCGGTCCTTCGAACTATCCAAAATCAAAACACCCCCAAACCAGCCTTATGCAAAGCCCCCATGGCGACGGGCTTCGACCTGGTCTGCGGATGGGGGCCTTGAGGCGTAATGAGGGTGGAGATGACAAAATTTGAGTCAAAACATTTTAGATAACCGGCACTTAGCGGACAATCCTATAAAATTGCCATTTTCACAAACCTGTCCAAAAGGACAGGTTTAAACTCTTATCAATCCCCATGAGCGGCTTAAACCTTGTTTGCCGATATCAAAAAGTCCAAACAAGAAAAGTTATGGCTTGGTAAGAAAAGGTAAGAAGCGCTCAAAGTCAGGCTAAAGACCTGAATTGAATGTGTTTTTATCATGCCGTCTCCACTCAAGGCCCAGGCCAAGCACCTGCGCGCCGCAACCACTGGAGACCACCATGAAACCAAAACACAGCCTGCTGGCCCTGGCGGCCGTCTTTGCCGCCGCGCTTCCGCTGGCGTCCCACGCCACCGTCACCCGAACCGGCGCCATCAAGTTTACTGGCAAAGTCACTGCGCCCAGTTGCTCGGTAAACGGCAGCAAAGCGATGGCTATTCCCACTATTGATGTCACTCTGGACGAGATCTCCATGGACAAGGTGCAAGCCTTGGCGAGCAAACCCAGTGCTCCCAAAAAGCACTCAATAGTAATTGCCTGCACGGGCGCTAAAAATTTGACCGTGTCCCTCAAAGCTCTAAACGGCACCAACACGCTCACAGGCCAAACCAAGATCCTGAAGAACACCGCCAGCGGCTCACCGGCAGCTGGCGTTGGCATCGCGCTGTATCAGACGGGAACTGACACAAGCTATGACCTTGAGACTGGAGAACTGCTGAACAAGCCCACTCCGAGCTCAAGCGAAACCATAACGTTTGATGCCGCTTACGTTAAGGACCCGGCAGTTACCCCGATGTCCGCCGGCCCCGTACAAGCCGACCTCCCCTTCGAACTGAGCTACGACTAAGCCCTCCTCACTTCCACCCACAGCGGCGGGTTTCCCGCCGTTGTCTATTTTCAGGGCCCCATCATGAAAACCCTGCTGCAAGCCGCCGGCTTGGCGGCCTGGCTGGCCATGCCCCACGCCAACGCCGGCATCAGCCTCAACGGCACCCGCGTCATTTTCGACGGCGCGCATCCGGAAGCCGCCGTCACCGTGCGCAACCACGGCGCGGACATCCTGGTGCAGTCCTGGCTGGAAGCGCTGGACGGCGACAAGGTCGAACTGCCCTTCGCCATCACCCCGCCGCTGACGCGGCTGCCGGCCGGGCAGGAGCAATTGCTGCGCATCCTCTACGCCGGCGCCGGCGCGGCCGATCAACGGGAAACCGCCTTCTGGCTCAATGTGCAGGAAATCCCGCAAGCCGCCGGGCAAGGCAATGTGCTGCAACTGGCGGTGCGCCAGCGCGTCAAGGTGTTCTACCGCCCGCCGGGCCTGGACGGCGACGCGCTGCAAGCGCCGGAACGCCTGCGTTGGCGGCTGCGGCGCGAGCGCGGCAGCAGCTGGCTGCAAGCGGACAACCCCAGCCGCTACCACGTGACCGTGACCGGCCTGACCCTGCTCTCCAGCGGAAAATCCAAGGAGATCAGCCGCGCCCGGATGCTGGCGCCCGGCGCCGGCGGGCAATGGCCGCTGCCCGCCGACGCCGCAAACGACGCGCGCTTGCGCTACCAGATCATCAACGACTTTGGCGCCAGCCAGGCTTTTGAAGTCCGGCTGCAAGGCGCGGCGCCCGCCCAGCCGCGCCGGCTGGAGCCCTGAGCCGGCCGCCGGACCGCAAGGCGATGAGAAGCAAGCCGCTGATGCCCCATGCCCGCCCCAGCGCCGCGATCCCGCTGGCCTGCGCCTGCTGGCTGATCGCCTGCGCGCAGGCGCTGGCGGCGGACGCGCCCGTCTTCAACACCCGTTTTCTGAAACTGGACGGGCAGGCGGCGGACCTCAAAGCGGTGCTGAGCGCCGGCAACGACATCCTGCCCGGCAGCTATCGCGTGGACATCCTGCTCAACCGCCAGTTGGCCGACCGCCGCGACATCCTGTTCCGCCAAGAGCCGGACGGCAAAGTCCGCCCCTGCCTGGATGCCGCGCTGCTGCGCAAGCTGGGCGTCAAGCTGCCGCCGTCCAGCGCCGGTGACGAGGCCTGCGTGGACCTGCCCCGACGCCTGGAGCACGCGCAAATGCGCTACGACTCCACCCGGCTGCAACTTGAGCTGAGCGTGCCGCAAGCCCATCTACTGCGCCGCGCCGACGGCTATGTCGATCCCTCGCTATGGGACGCCGGCGTCAACGCCGCTTACGCCAATTATCAATTCAGCAGCCAATACAGCCGTGGCCAGGACGGCCGCGCCAGCCGCCAGTGGTATCTCGGCCTGCAAAACGGGCTCAATCTGGGAGACTGGCGCTTGCGCAACGATGCCACCCTCAGCGGGAATACCGGCCAAGCGACAGAAATACGCAGCAAGCGCACCCTGCTGCAGCGCGACATCACCGCGCTGCGCAGCCAGCTGGCGCTGGGTGAGCAATACACCGACGCCATGCTGTTCGACAGCGTACGCATCCGTGGCGCGCAGCTCAGCCAGGACGAGGCCATGCTGCCGGACAGCGAGCGCGGCTACCGCCCGGTGGTCCGCGGCCAGGCGCGGAGCCAGGCCACGGTGGAAGTGCGCCAGAACGGCTATGTGCTGCACCGCGCCGATGTGCCTCCCGGCCCCTTCGAATTCAGCGACATCACCCCCTCCGGCTCCAACGGCGAACTGGAAATCACGGTGACCGAAGCCGACGGCAGCCGCCGCGTCAGCCATCAAAGCTTCTCCAGCCTGCCGCTGATGCAGGCCAGAGGCCGCTGGAAATACCACGCCGCGCTGGGTCAGTACCAGGGCGGCGAAGCGGCCCGTCCCGCGCTGGCCGCCGGCTCGCTGGTTTACGGCCTCAGCGACGACGGCACCGTGGCCGCCGGCTTCCAGCTTTCGCCGCGCTTCCAGGCCGTCAAGCTGGGCCTGGGCGCCAACACCCCGCTGGGCGCGCTGTCGCTGGACCTGAGCCAATCCCTCAGCCACGCCCAAGGCAGCGGCAGCCAGGGGCAAAGCCTGCGCCTGCTGTACCACAAGGCCCTGCCCCGTACCCAGACCCAACTCACCCTGGCCGCTTACCGCTACTCCACCGCCGGCTACCGCAGCTTCAACGATCACGCGGCGGACCTGGCCCAGCGCCCGAACCAACACCGCGCGCGCGCGCGGATGGACCTCAGTGCCCAGCAGGCCCTGGGCCGCGAAGGCCGCCGCGGCAGCCTTTATCTCAGCCTCAGCCGACAGAATGATTGGGGCCGGCCCGGCGCCAGCCACAGCCTCAACCTGGCTTACAGCCACCGCTGGAAACAATTCCATTACCACCTCAGCCTTAGCCGGAGCCGCGACGGCCGCGGCCAAGGCGACAGCCAGATCATGCTGGGCTTCAGCCTGCCGCTGGACAGCGGGCGACACGCCCCGCAGCTCAGCGCCCAGCTTGGCCGCAACGCCCTGCATACCAGCCTCAGCGGCCAGTTGGGCGAGGCCGACAGCTACACCGTCTCCGTGAGCCGCGACAGCCAGGGCGACGCCAGCCTAAGCGCCAGCGGCGTCCATCAAGGCGATGTCGCGCAGCTGAGCGCCGCCTATAGCGCCGCCCGCGGCCATCAATCCGCCAGCCTGGGCGCCAGCGGCGCCATCGTCGTCCACGGCGGCGGCGTCAACCTCAGCCGCGCCGTCGGCGACACCTTCGCCCTGATGCAAGTGGACGGCGGCGCCGGCCTGGGCGGCAACGGCTACAGCGTGCGCGCCGACGCCCAGCCTTATCGCGCCAACAGCCTGAGCCTGGACAGCCGCAAGCTGGGCGCCGCGCTGGAACTGGAGGATGGCGTCAAGCAAGTGGTGCCGCGCCGCGGCGCGGTGGTGAAGGCCGTGTTCAAGGCGCGCAGCGGCCGACGCGTTCAATTCAGCCTGCGCCGCCGCGACGGCAGCGCGGCGCCGTTTGGCGCCAGCGTGGAGGATGGTGCCGGCCGGCCCTTGGGCATCGTGGACCCGCAAGGCCGGACACTGCTCTTGCTCACGCAGCCGCAAGGCCTGCTGACCGTGAAATGGAGCGACGGCGGCTGCAGCGCCCGCTATCGGCTGCCACCCGCCAAGCCCGGGCGTCATTACCAGCGGCTAGAGCTGCCTTGCCACTAAGCGCCGCGCTTAATCAAAGAAAAGGATACCCAAATGCTCACACCACCTACCCGCCGCCCGCTGCTGGCCTGCCTCGTCTTGCTATTGGCGCTGGGGAGTTGCAGCCGCCCAAGCCATGCTGATTGCATTGCAAAATCGCAAATCATCACTTTTCCTGATCCATTACTCATTCCTTACGATGCCAAGCCCGGCTATCTCATCGCCGAGGTGACGATGCAGACCAAGGTCCAATGCAACGCCCAAAAAGCAAACAAGAAACTCAGTTGGGCCATTTATCAAGCCTCTAGCAACATCGACCACGGCAAGGCACCGGGAAACAATGTCAGGCACAGCGGCACACAGGGCATTGGTATCCGCTGGTTCAATCGAAATGATCACAGCCACAAATCGCAGACCTTCAGCGCGACAGCCTTGAACAATGACAGCACCAATCTGCGCGGAATTAAACTCAGTGGACAGATCATCATCACGGATACGATTCAGCTCATCAAAACCGGCAACATCACCTCCAATGCATTGCAGGCTCAGCGCTACTTCATGCGCTACAAGAATGACAAACGCAATCCAACCATCGACGCCGAGTTGTTCAGCTACACCTTCAATCAGCCCGCCATCAGGGTGATAGGCTGCTCGTTCAAAAACGCCGGCCCAACCGTCCGCCTGCCCGACGTCAGCACTCGCGACTTCGCCGGCACCGGCCGCGCCGGCGATAAGCGGTTCAACATCGATCTGGACTGCGCGCCCGGCACCAGCGTCAGCGCCAAACTGAGCGACGCCAACGCGCCAGGGAACACCGGCACGCTGCTGAGCATTGCCGGCGGGCCTGACAGCGCCCAGGGCATTGGGTTGGAGCTGCAGCGCCAGGGCGAAACCGGCGCCTATATGCTGGGCACCGAGTTCACCAGCCTGGCGGCCAGGCAACAGCACGCGCTGCCCATGGTGGTGCGCTACGCCGTCAACGGCGCCCCCATCCAGCCCGGCGAGGTCAACGCCGCAGCCACCGTGGAACTGAGCTTTAATTGAGCCCCGACAATGCAATAAGGCCGGGCATGATGCCCGGCCTTAGCATCTGTTCAAAACCTACTGCGCCTCAGTCCTCCACGCCCCAGCGGATGCTGCCCGGTTCCGGGCATTGCCAGGAAGCCATCAGCCGCTGCCGGATCTCCGCCAGCGATTGCCGCGCCAGCAAGCGGCCGTCGCGGAACACCGGCCGCAACTCGCCGCCCTCCGCCTGCTCCGCCGTCTGCTGCTGGTGCAGCACATAATGATCGCCCTCGCGCTCCACCCGCAGCAGGCCCTTGGCGGATTTCTTGGTGCCGTCGTCCGTGGCCGGGTCCTTGTAGATATCCACCGCCTCGCCGTCCACTTCCGCGTAAATCGCCTTCAGCGCATAGCCGAAGGTGTCCCGCGAATTCATGCCGTAGACAAAGCTGCCGATGCCGAACACCACATTGCCGGAGGCAAAGCCCTTGGCCGCCAGCCGGCGCAGGATGGCGCGCGCGCGCGGCAAGGTGATGGAGTCGCCGTAGATCAGGCCCACATGGCTGTCCAGCAGCCGGTAGCCGGCGTCGCTGACCGTGCCGCCGTAAATCTCCCACAAGCACTCCACCGCGCCCTTGCGTTCCGCCTCCGTCACCCGCTGGCCGTCGCTCAGCGCCGTGTACGCTCCGTTCGCGTCCGGCGCCGGCAGGCCGTCGACGCGGACCAGTTCCTCGTCGCGGTAGCCGGTGAGGATTTTCACCGGATCGCCGGAGTCCGGGCGGAACACCACCTTGGCGTTGCCCAACGCGTCCGGACCTCGCGCCAGGATGGCGTCCTTCAGCTCACGGGCAATCACCGTGACCACGTTCCAGAAATCAAAGGTATCGCTGACGATGGACACCATGCCCCGCGGATAGTCCTGGCTGACGAACTCTCGCACCACCTCACGCTCCGCCAGCCGGCGCAGCGCCGCCTCCTCCAGCCCGGAGTGGGCCGGGTCGCGGCGCAGCCGCTGCAGCGTCAGCAGGATGCGCAGCGCCATCACGCTGTGCTCCGACGCCGGAATGGAACCGCCCACCAGTTCCCGCTCCGCGTCCGCGTCGTAGAAGTCCTCCAGGTAGTCCAGCGCCGGAATGGTGTCGGTGCCGGTGAAGGACAGCAGATGGCCGGCGCCGCAGCGCATGGCGTCGTGCACCCCGCTCATGCCGCGCATGGAAAAATCATGGCCCTGCCAATTGACGAACTCCGGCGCGCTGCCGGTGAGGCGGGCGAAGTAATCCAGCAGCTTGCGGAATTCAAACGCGATGGTGGCCACGGTGGACGGCTTCCAGGATTCGCAGCTGAACAGGGTTTCAAAATAGGTGGCCACCCAGGGGAAATCCGGATGCGTATTGCTGAAGATCACCGGCGGCACCTTGATGTCCACCCGCGCGCCTTCCGGCAGGGAGCGGATTTCCAGCGGCAAATAACCGAGCGCGTGCAACGCTTCCAGCCGGCCTGCTGGCACCGCGCCGGCGCCCAGCGCCGTGTCCATGCGGCGCTGGTATTTGCGCACCGCCTTGTCCCGCGGCTGGCGGAAGAACTCTTGGTCGAACAGATCGATCAGGTATTGCTGGATGAAGCCCTGCAGGCCGAACCACACCACCTTGTCGTCGAACAGCTCCGGCAGCACCGGCGCGTACTTGGCCGAACGCGGGGTGAAATTGGCCACCAGCTTGGTGGTGGCCGCCGGGTACATCGACGGATGGCCGGTTTTGTAGAAGTCCGCCAGATTGAACGGCTGCAGCTGGTTCAGTTCACGGGCCAGGGGGCGAATGGGGGCGTTCATGATGTATTCCCTATTTAATGTGTGAGTCAAACCAGCTGGCAGCTGGCATCCGCCGTCCAGTTATTGCGGCTGAACACCTGCTGGTAATGCGCTAGCAGCGGTTCCAGGCCATGGCTGAAAATGCCGTGGGTCACGTACAGGTGCAGCGGCGCGTCCAGGCCCTGCTCCCGCTGGCGTTCGCGCAGCGCCTTGGCCAGCTCGGTGAAGGTGCGGCCGCCATCGCAGATATCGTCCACCACCAATAGCGGCAGCGCCGGCAAGGGGCCGGCCACCTGGGTGCCGCTGATGCGGCCGCTTTGGGTGTCCCTCACCTTGTCCGCCAGCACCGCCTCGCAGCCCAGCTCCCGCGCCAGCTTCAGCACCCGCTTGCGCGCGCCGGCGTCCGGCGCCACCAGTGCCGCCGGGCCTACTTGCTCCAGCACTCGGCGCAGCGCCGGCAGCGGATCTTCCACTTCCACCCGGTCCAGCAGCGCGGTCACCACATCGCTGTGCGGGTCCTGGATCACTACCCGGCTGTAGCCCTGGGCATTGATCAATTGGCAAAACACCTTGGCGCTCAAGGCCTCGCCCGGGTTGGCCACCCGGTCCTGGCGCGCATACGGCACATAGGGCAGATGCAGGGCCAGCGGGCGCCCCGGATAAGCGCGGCGCAGCGCGTCGCTCAGCATCAGCAAGCTCATCACCGCCTGCGCGTCCGGCAGATGGGCGTGCAAGCGCAAGGCCTGCGCCGGCGCGTCCACTTCCACCGACACCTGCACTTCCCCACCGGGAAACACCGTGCTGTGAAAGGCCAGCGGCTGGCTGCCGCCGTGCTGCGAATCCGCGAAAATCTTGAACATGATGCTGACTCCTGCGCTGCGTTGACTTACTTAGTTGATAATTTCAACTAACATGCGCACAGTATAAATTAACTTAGTTGAGTTTTGCAACTATCTAGCGGAAAATATCGGCAAAGCCAAACCGGAGACCGCTCATGAGCCCCTCGCGCCCCGCGCCCGCCGTCAGCGTGGACATTGTCCTGCTCACCTTGGGCGACACCGGCCTGCAAGTGGCGCTGCACCGCCGCGACCACGCCCCCTGCCAACACCAGCTGGCGCTGCCCGGCGGCTATGTGCATGTGGACGAGGACGATAGCTGCGAAGCCACCGCCAAGCGCGTGCTGCGCGACAAGACCGGGCTGGAGCCGCGCTACCTGGAGCAGCTGCGCACTTTCGCCGGCCCGCGGCGCGATCCGCGCGGCTGGTCGGTGGCCGTCTCCCACGTGGCGCTGATCCCGCTGCAGCAACTGCGGGACGCCGGCGATGGCGTATTCCACTTCTACGATGTGGACCAGCTGCCGGAGCTGGCCTTCGACCACGCCGAGCAAGTGCGGGAAGCGGTGCAACGGGTGCGCAACAAGGCCAGCTATTCCACCCTGCCTTGCTGGCTGCTGCCCGAGCGCTTCACCCTCACCCAGCTGCAACACACTTACGAGCAGATTTTTGGCGAAACCGTGTCCCGCGGCACCTTCCGCTCGCGGCTGGGCATCAAGGTGGCGGACGCCAAGCCCGGGGAATACGCGGACGAGGCCGCCCTCCTGGAAGCCACCGAAGAATTCCTGGGCGGCAAGCAGCGCCCGGCGCGGCTGTTCCGCATCAACCGGCTCAGCCTGTTCAAGCGCGCGCGCTGGTGACATGGCGGCAGCTCCTCTGAGCTTGCGCAACACCTGGCGCAGCGGGCAGCGCGCAGCCGGGCATCTACCCCCTCCCGTCCTCAGTCCCTCCCGGCGCGGTTCCCCGCCGCCTTGACGCCCGGGACCGTCCCCCTTACTTTCGCCCATGCGCTGCGCCCAATAACGCAGCCTGGGCTTGGAGGCCCAGCGCGTGTATATCCAGACAAATCGCTTGGCGGCGATTTGTCATGTCCATGCGTCCGCCGCAATCGGGTGGGCGCATGGCATCGAGTCCTCCGGGGCTGCCGCTGATATACCGGTCCTCCAACTTTGTCATGCGCCTGCCCACGCCTTCCATGCGTGACGCGCAGGCATCCCTGAAGCGATGTAAGCGGAGGCCATAATGAATATATTGAGTTTCTACCGGCGACACCCCGGCGTTGACCGCCCCGCGGCGATGGAGAGCGAGCCATGAGCATCATCACCGCCAGCGCCCGGCCGTCACCGCTGCGGCAAATGCACGAGCAGATCAAGCAGCTGCGCATCGTCACCGCCGGCCAGGGCAATCTCTACGCCCTGGTCAAAACCCTGGAGCAGCACTATCTGCAAACCGATGCAGGCCTGACCCGCGGCATTGTGCATATCCACACCGCTAACCAGAGCCTGCACGCGATGTTGGCGCTGCTGCTGAACTGCCCGGAGGAGCAGCAAGTCAATTGCAAGCAGATCGTGACCTTGCTGGAGCCGATACACCAGGAACTGCAGGCCGGTTTCACGCAGATGTCGGAAGCGATGTAGACGTGACAACGCCGCAGCGGGGAGGCTGCGGCGTTGCGAGGGCTTGGTGCCTGGTGGCGCAGGCGCTAGCCCCTCAGAACCTGTTTACGATCTGCTGCGCGTCGGCGGGATGGATAGAAATGGGCGTTGAAACCAAGCTCAAAATGCTCATGTACCACCTGTACACTCCGCTTCTTCGCTCGGTTTCGCCTTGTCTCGCCTTAGCTCGCGAGATCGTAAACACGTTCTCAGAACGACACCGTGCCGGACAACAGCAAGGTGCGCGGCGCGCCCAGGCCGCCGGACAGTCCGCTGCCATCGCCGCCGGTCCATGACCCCGTCCAGTAAGCTCGGTTGGCAACGTTCTGCACCGTCGCGCGCAGGGTGATTTCCTTGGCCGCCAGCTTGGTGGTGTAACGGGCGCCCAGATCAAACAGAGTGTAGGACGGCAAGGACAGCTGGTTGTTGTCGCGGACGAAGCGCTCGCCCACGTACTGGGCATTGCCGGTGGCGGTCAGGCCCGGCAAGGCGGCGATATCGTATTCCACGCCCAGCTTGGCCATCACCTTGGGCACGCCGGTGGCCTGCTTGCCCAGGTACGTCGGGTCCAGCGCCTTGGTCAGCTCGGCCCTGGTGTAGGATGCGCCGCCCATCAGGCGCAGGCCGCGGCTGGCCTCGCCCCAGAAACTCCACTCCAGGCCGCGGTTGCGCTGCTCGCCGTACACGCCGAAGACATTGCTGTCCGGGCTGGTGTAAGCGCTGGGCCGGGCGATCTGGAACAGGCTCAGGCTATGGGTAATGCCGCCCCAATCCAGCTTGGCGCCCAGCTCGTACTGCTCGGTCTGATACGGCTGCAGGCTTTCGCCGGCGTTCTTGGCCGCAGTGGGCGCGGTGTCGCCTTTGTTCAGGCCCTGAATGTAGTTGCCGTAAACCGAGAGCTGGTCCGATAGCTTGACCAGCAAGGCCGTGGCCGGGGACCAGCGGCTTTGGTCGTAGTTGGAGGTTTGCGCGCCGGCCGCGTCGTAGTTGCTGCTCTGCACGTTCTGACGCCGCGTGCCCACCGTCCATTGCACCTTGCCGTCCATGAAGGAGAGGGTATCCGCCAGGGCGATGCCGCCCAGCTTGTCCTCAACGCTGCTGCCCATATACCGGAACGCCGGCTTGGGTCCGAAGGACGGCGCATAGTAATTGGTGGTGAAGGAGGGCCCTCTGCCATTCTGGTAGTTCCACTGCGAGGTATAGCGCGTGGCCACCAAGGACCATTTATGTTGAATCTTGCCGGTGTCGAAATGACCACGCACGCCGGCCTCGCCGGATTTCTGCGTCCCGTCGCTGATTAAGCGGAAGGCATTCATGTTGATGTCGCCGGCATTATTCAGCAATTCATTTCTGGTGATCTGGGCGTCGAAATCCACGTTCCGCTGTCCCCACGCGCCAAATAGGGTGAGCGCATCGCTCAGTTCGTATTCGCCGCGCAGCATGGCCATCTGGGTGTTGTTAATGCTGGCGGCCCAATCCGGCGCCAGCTGATAATTGCCAGTCTTGGGCGTGGGCAGCTGTGTCACTCCTGAGGCGATGGAGGAGATGCCGAAGTAGTTGATGCCGTCCAGCCTCTCCCGCTGCTTGTAAAGGTCCAGCGAAACGCGAGCGCGCTCGCCGCGCCAGTCCAGGCCCAGCGAGGCCAGGCCCATGTCCTGCTTCTGCTTGTCCACCGCGGTGTCGCCGTTGCGGTAAACGCCGTTGAAGCGCACGCCCCATTGCTGCTTGTCGCCAAAGCGCCGGCCCACGTCCACGTGCACGCCGGGCATATTGTCGGATTCAAAAGTCGCGGTGACCGAGGTCAGCGGTGTGTTGCCCGCGCGCTTGGGCACGATGTTGACGCTGCCGCCCAGGCTGCCGTCCGGCGGCATGCCGTTGAGCAGGGTGGACGGCCCCTTCAGCACTTCCACCCGCGCCGCCATTTCGGTGGAGCTGCGCTGATTCGGCGCCATGCCGATCAGGCCGTTAAAGGTCATATCGTTGGCCGAGGTGGGGAAGCCGCGGATATTGAATGTTTCTTTGACGGACCGTTTGCTAGCCACAAAGACCGAGGCGTCGGCGGCACCGATCAATGTGCCAATATCCCGTGCTTGCTGGTTTTCGACATAGTCCTCGGTGTAGCTGATGGTGCTGAACGGCGTGTCCATCACGTCCAGATTGCCCAGCACGCCCACCCGGCTATCAGTGGCCAACTGGCCGCCGGCGTAGACGCGGCGGCCTTGCACCACCACCGGCGCCAGCCGTTCCGGCGCGCCGCCGCTGGCCTGGGCCGGCGCCTTGTC
>NZ_JAJOHW010000056.1:0-748 GCF_021129195.1 Chromobacterium aquaticum
CGAGCATCAGCAAGCCAAGCCGGTGTGCGCGCGGGTACAGACCTTGGCGTTCAAGACCGGCCCGGCGTCGCCGCGCAGCTACTGCCTGCAATACCGAGAATCCGATTACGACTTCATCGTGCGGCTGCTGCACGAAGAGGGTTATGCCTGGCGTTTCGATCATGTCGATGGCGACACCCCCCAGGTGCAATTGGTCGCCTTCGACGACCCCTATAGCCTGCCGCCGGCCAGCGTGGAACGGGTGCGCTTCCACCGCAGCGACGCCACCGAGGCCGAGGATGGCCTGACCGAGTGGAGCGCGCAGCGCCAGATCGTGCCCGGCGCGGTGGCTTTGGCCAGTTTCGACTACCAACCTGTTAGCACCCAGCACAGCGGCGACGACAGCCGCATCGACCAGGGCCAGAACGGCAAGGCGCTGCAATCCTCCTTGCACGACTACGACCCGCAATCGCTGTACTACGCCGGCGACGCCGATCAGCTCAGCCATTACGCCCAGCTGCGCCAGCAAGCGCACGACCTCAAGGCCAAGCAATTCAGCGGCGGCGGTAGCGTGCGCGGCCTGGCCGCCGGCCAGTGGTTCCGCCTGGATGAACACCCGGCCCACGACGGCGACAGCAGCGAACAGCGCGAATTCGTCGTCACTCGCCAGACTTTAAGCGCGCGCAACAACCTGCCGGCGGATCTCAAAGCTTTCCAGGATGGCAAGGAAGCGCAACCGTTCCGTGCCGACTTCGACGCCCAGCGCCGC
>NZ_JAJOHW010000056.1:796-23515 GCF_021129195.1 Chromobacterium aquaticum
CCCGCGCATCGGCCAGGAAGTCTTGGTCGACTTCATCGAAGGCGATATCGACCGCCCGGTGATTACCGGCGTGCTCTACAACGGCAGCCACCCCACCCCGGACTTCAGCGGCGCTGGCGCCTTGCCGGCGAATAAAACCCTGTCCGGCATCAAGTCCAAGGAACACCAGGGCGGCCAGTACAACGAACTGCTGTTCGACGACACCCCCGGTGAAGTGCGCGCCAAACTCAGCTCCGAACCCGGCAAGACCCAGCTCAACCAAGGCTTCCTGACCCAGCCGCGCAGCAATGGCAAGGCCGAACCGCGCGGCGACGGCTTTGAACTGCGCACCGACCATCACGGCGCGATCCGCGCCGGCCACGGCCTGCTGCTGTCCACCGAAGCGCAGAACGGCGCGTCTGGCAAACAACTGGCGCGCGAACAAGCGCAAAGCCAGCTCGACGCGGCGCTGGCCCTGAGCCAAAGCCTGGGCGACACCGCCAGCGGCCAACAAGCCGATACCATGGAAACCGGGCCGGAAGAAATCGGCCCGGACAACGCCAAGGCCGCCAAGAAGACCGAAGGCCATCTGCAACACCAGGCCGCGGCCTTGAAAGCCTGGGAAGCCGGTTCCAACACCGACAAGGACGGCAAGACCGCCAAGGACCAAGCCGGTCAGCAGCCGCTGATTATTCTGTCCGCCCCGGCCGGCATCGCCAGCCTGAGCCAGCAAAGCCAGACCGTGGCCGCCGGCACCAATCTGGACCTGGTGGCGCAGCGCGATAGCAATCAAACCTCCGGCCGGCGCTGGATTCACAATGTGGGCCAGCACATCAGCCTGTTCGTCGCCGGGGTCAAGGACCAGATCGCGCTGAAGCTGATCGCGGCCAAGGGCAAGGTGCTGGTTCAAGCACAGAGCGACAGCATCGAGGTCACCGCGGACAAGGACGTGACCGTCACCGCCTGCAAGGGCAAGGTGGAAATCGCCGCCGGTCAGGAAATCCTGCTCACCAGCGGCGGCGGCTATATCCGGCTCAAGGGCGGCAATATCGAAGTGCACTGCCCGGGCGAAGTCAGCGTCAAGGGCGCCAGCCACGCGCTCAGCGGCCCGGCCAGCCTCAGCACGCCCACGCCCACCTTCAACAAGCCCGGCATGGGTAATCTGCAAGTGATCCACGATTTCGCCAACGGCTTCTCCATGGATCAGGGCAAGTTCGTGGTCACCGACGCATTGGGCGTCAAACACCGCGGCGTGCTGGACGCTGCCGGCAAGGCCATGGTCAATGGCTTGCCCACCGGGCCGGCGCAAGTGCAATTCCTGGGCCGTCCGCACAAGAGCGAGGCGGACATCTTCCCCTTTGTGCCGCAGCCGGAAGCGGTGCTGCAAAAGATGGGCGCGGCGGTGCAAGAACAAGCAATGAATCAGCTAAGCAGCCTGGTGGGCAAGGCGCTGCCGCCCGCCGCCGCCGGCCTGGCGCAAAACCTGGCCCAGGCCAAGGGCGCGGTGGACCAGGCCAAGGCCATGGCCTCCCAAGCCCAGGCCGCGCTGCAACAAGCGCGCGACATCAAACAACTTGCCTCCGGCGCGTCCCTCCCCTCCGCCGCCGGCATGATCAAGAATATCGTTTAAGAGCCCTCCTTCGACATGAGCACCGCAGCCCAAGCCAAACCCGTCGCCGTGATCAACGGCACGCCGCAAAACGCAGCCCAAGTCATCCAACAAACCGGCAAGACTTTCGATCAATGGCTGCAAAGCATCAGCGACGGGCATCTGTCGGTGGACAGCCTCAAGACCATAGGCAGCGCGGTGCCCATCGTCGGCAACCTGATCTCGGTGGGCGATGTCATCGTCGACCTGATGGAGATGTCGGAAAAGAGCAAGAAGAAGCAGGAAGTCGATGTCTTCGACTGGCTGTTTCTGGGCGTGGACCTGGTGGGCGTGGTGCCGGCCGCCGGCGGCCTGTTCAAAATGGGCGCGCGCCCCACGCTGAAGCTGTGCGCCAGCAGCGTGCGCCGCGCCGGCGGCGACTGGCTGAAAATGGAGCTGTCCGCCTCGCTGACCCAGAAAGTGGCCAATATGCTGCCGGCCGACTTCCGCAATATGCCGGACCAGTGGGTCAAGCACGTGGACGGCAAAATGCAGAGCACGCTGGAAACCTGCGGCGGCAAGGGCAAGGTCATCATCTCGGACCTGGCCAATCTGCTGATCAGCCTGGGCTCCGGCAACTTCAGCGGCTACGTCAAACAGCACGTGCCGCAAGCGCCGGTCAAATACCACCTGGAGAAAACCAATAATCAAGGCTTCTGGGCATCGGTGGGCGCGGAACTGGACGCGCTCAACCGCGCCGCCGCCAACGCCAAGAAAGAAGCCGCCGCCGGCATGACCGTGGCCGCGGCCAAGGGCATAGACATGGCGCTGAAAGGCAGCGCCGCCGCCCGCATGATGTTGAGCCTGGGCCGCACCCTGCTGGCCTGGGCCGGCCAGCTCACCGCCAAGCTGCTGTCCATGTACTCCAGCCACCTGAAACCCTTGCTGAACAAGCTGCTGGAAGCTTTTCTCAAACACCTGCCCAAAAAGGCCGCCGCGGTGGCCAACAAAGTCACCAACAAGGCCAAGAAAGGCACCCAGCAGCTTTATCAGGAAGTCACCAGCCGCTTCAAGGGCAAGATCAAACCGCCGCCCAAATGCGCCTGCGCCGCCTCGCCCAACAGCATCGGCTATGTGCTGGGCGAAGAATCGCTGCAACACACCGACTTCAGCCTGCCCGGCGTGCTGCCCATCATTTGGACCCGGCAATACCGCTCCAACTTCGACGGCAACGACGCCCGCGGCGACCTGGGTGCGCGCTGGGGCGTGGCCTACGGTGCGCGCTTCGACATCGAGGGCGAAGCGCTGAAGCACCACGACGACAGCTGCCGCACCCTGGACTATCCGCTGCTGCCGGTGGGCGAATCCCTGAAAGACGAGTTGGAGGGCTTCACCCTCAGCCGCCTGTCCGACACCCTGATCTCCCAGACCTACGGCCACGACCTGGTGCAGCTGTACGAGCGCCACGGCGACAGCTTCCGCCTGGCGCTGATCAAGGACCGCGCCGGCAACAGCATCGCGATGAACTTCCGCGACGGCCGACTGATCCAGCTAGTCAGCAGTGCCGGCCATGTGGTGGACCTGGCGCATGACAAGCACGGCCGCATCGTCCGCGTCAGCCTGCAAAACCCGGAAACCGGCCTGCCGCTGCGCACGCTGGCGCAATACCAATACAGCGAGATCACGCCGCTGGCCGCGGACGCCGGCGACCTGCTGGCCGCCAGCGATGAAAACGGCCAAAGCTGGAGCTACCAGTACCAGCACCACCTGCTGACCCGCTACAGCGACCGCACCGGCCGCGGCATCCACCTGGAATGGGACGGCAGCCACCTGGACGCGCGCGCCGTGCGCGAATACGCCGACGACGGCAGCCAGGACATCCGCCTGGCCTGGGACGACAATATCGACCTCACCTACGTCACCGACGCCTACGGCCGCACCACCGAGTACTACTTCGACGACAAGGGCTACAACTACCGCATCGTCTACCCGGACCACAAGGAAGAATGGTTCGACTACGACGCCCAGAAAAACCTGGTCAATCACATCTTCCCGGACGGCTCGCAAGACAGCTTCACCTACGACGACAAGGGCAATATGGTGCTGCACGAGCGCCGCGACGGCAGCGAAGTCGCTTTTGCCTACGACGCCGAGGACAATCTGGTGGAAATCACCGATCCGCTCGGCGAAAAATGGCTGCGCGCCTACGACGACAAGGGCCAGCTGATCGAGGAAACCGACCCGCTGGGCCACAAGACCAAGTACGCCTACAACGAACAGGGCCTGCCGGTGGCCATCACCGATGCCAAGGGCGGCAAGAAGCAGATAGCCTACCGCCCGGACGGCCTGCTGCAGAGCTATACCGACTGCTCCGGCAGCGCCACCCAGTGGCAGTACGACGAACGCGGCCGCGCGCAGTTGATCATCGACGCGATGGGCAGCGCCACCCGCTACCAGTACGCGGCCAACGGCACGCTGCAAGCCATCGTCCAGCCGGACGGCCAGGCCACCCAGCTGGAACACGACGCCGAAGCGCGCCTGCTCAAGCTGACCGACCCGCTGGGCCGCGCCACCCATTACGACTACGACCAGGCCGGCCGGCTGCAAACCCGCACCGACGCCAACGGCCACAGCCTGGCCTACAAATACGACAAGCTGGGCCGGCTGACCGCGCTGCGCAATGAAAACCACCGCCACTACCTGTTCGAATACGATGCCGGCGGCCAACTGATCAGCGAAACCGGCTTCGACGGCAGCGCCACCCGCTATCACTACAACTTGGCCGGCCAGCTGGAAAAGCAGCAAGAAGGCGATATCGCCACCGACTACCGCTACGACCGCGCCGGCCGCCTGATCGAGCGCAGCGCGCCGAACAGCAAGGAAAGCTTCGGCTACGACGCCGCCGGCCGGCTATACCAGGCCAAGAACCGCTACGCCAGCCTGCGCTGGATCTACGACCCGGTGGGCAATGTAGTGGAAGAACACCACGGCTACAGCGTGGCCGGCGTCAAGGAAACCTACCGCTGGCAGCATGAGCACGACCCGCTGGGCAACCGCGTCGCCAGCGTGCGCCCGGACGGCCGCCGCGTGGACATCCTCAGCTACGGCAGCGGCCACGTGCATGGCCTGCTGTTTGGCCAGCGCGACATCGTCAACCTGGAGCGCGACAAGCTGCACCGCGAAACCCAGCGCGTATTGGGCAATGCGCTGCAACAGCACCAGAGCTACGACAAGGTCGGCCGCCTGGCCAGCCAGCGGCTGATGGGCAGCACCCAGTGGAACCGCCAATACCAGTACGACGCCGCCGGCCAGCTCACCGGCATCGCCGACAGCCGCGCCGGCCAGCTCAACTACCGCTACGACCCGGTGGGCCGCCTGCTGGAAGCCGCCACCCCCAAGGGCGTGGAAAGCTTCCGCTTCGACCCGGCCGGCAACCTGCTGGACAACGCCCCGGCCGCCGACGGCCACCAGGACAACAGCCTGCTGGGCAATCTGCTCAGCCAGTACGCCGGCCGCCACTACCGCTACGACAGCCGCGGCAACCTGGTGGAAAAACGCGTCAACGGCGCGTTCACCAAGCTGGAATGGGACAGCCACAACCGCTTGTCCCGCCTGACCGCGCCGGACGGCCAGCGCACCGACTACCACTACGACCCGCTGGGCCGCCGCATCGCCAAAACCCAGGCCGGCCAGACCACGCTTTACGGCTGGGACGGCGACGTGCTGGCCTTCGAAACCCGGGACGAACAAGCAGTGCACTATCTGTTTGAGCCGGACAGCTTCGTGCCGCTGGCCCAAGTCCACACCGAAGCCGTGCGCGGCGTCAAAGTGCCCAACTGGAACCAGTACCGGCCCTACGACTCCGACCTGGACCCGTTGCGCAAACCCGCGCCGGAACCCAGCGAACCGATGGCGGTGTACTACTACCACACCGACCACCTGGGCACGCCGCAGGCGCTGACCGACGAACAAGGCGCACTGGCGCTGGAAATGGACTACCAGGCCTGGGGCCAAGCGCGCGAAGTCATCGCCGACGCCGACAGCAAGGCCGGCATCCGCAACCCCTTCCGTTTCCAGGGCCAGTACCAGGATCAAGAATCCGGCCTACACTACAACCGCCATCGCTACTATGATCCGGAGATTGGGCGCTTTATTTCGCGGGATCCGATTGGGTTAACTGGTGGATTTAATATACATATTTATGCGCCCAACCCAACTGAATGGATAGACCCACTTGGATTAGCACGTAGAAACAAGAACACTCCTCCCAAAAAAGCAGAGCATACTACGTGTTGTGCGTGCAAAAATGGCCACGTATATCGTGTCTTGAGAGACGATGAAAATATTTCAAATGGAATTTCAGCCAAAAATCCAGATGCCAACTATGAAATGGAAGGGCATGTCTTACACGGCTCAAAAATTAGTACCCAATACATTTCCACATCTAAGACATTAGAGTCTGCAAAACTCAATCGACAGCGTTATGGGAGTCCAGGTCAAAGAATTGCCAAAATTGACTTGTCAAAGGTATCAGGAGAGGTTGTTGATTTATCCAGCGAATGCACTCCACTTAAAGGAACAATGGCCAAAAAATTTGCACGCGCATCTCAAGAAGTACTAGTCGTAGGCAAAATACCTTCATCGGCCATTTCAATAGTCAACTAAGCAAAAAGAGATATCCATGACCAATATAGATGAAGTTTGGATTGATGACATCACCACATTAATCTTAAATGCCAGATCTAACACAGGCATCACAGAAATAGAAATCAACCAAGCCATCATCAGCACAAATCAGTTAGTAAAAAAATACAAAGGCACAAAATCATTACCAATGGAGATTGTAAACATTCTTATTGATATGCAAGCTAGTCTGATAACAAGCGCAGACTGGCATAAGAATGAGAAAAATCAAGCCGCAATGTCGGAAACCATATACAAAACGGCCTTACTCCTTTCTGATTTGGCAAGGGACATCACAGTTTAAACACAGTCAACATCACAAATACTAATTGATATAAATCATAATCAAAAGAACTTGATTAACCAGTCGTCAGTTACAGCTAACACGGCGGCCCGCTAGGCCGCCGCATCACCAAAACCCAGGCCGGCCAGACCACGCTGTACGGCTGGGACGGCGACGTGCTGGCCTTCGAGACCCGGGACGAACAAGCGGTGCATTATCTGTTTGAACCGGACAGCTTCGTGCCGCTGGCCCAAGTCCACACCGAAGCCGTGCGCGGCGTCAAAGTACCGAACTGGAACCAGCACCGCCCCTACGACTCCGACCTGGACCCGCTGCGCAAACCCGCGCCGGAACCCAGCGAACCGACGGCGGTGTACTACTACCACACCGACCACCTGGGCACGCCGCAGGCGCTGACCGACGAACAAGGCGCGCTGGCGCTGGAAATGGACTACCAGGCCTGGGGCCAAGCGCGGGAAGTCATCGCCGACGCCGCCAGCAAGGCCGGCATCCGCAACCCCTTCCGTTTCCAGGGCCAGTACCAGGATGAAGAATCCTGCCTACACTACAACCGCCATCGCTACTATGATCCGGAGATTGGGCGGTTTATTTCGCGGGATCCGATTGGGTTGATGGGTGGGATTAATATCCACAGTTATGCCCCGAATCCGCTGGAGTGGGTTGATCCTCTTGGGCTTGCAAAGAAAAAACCCTCCCAAAATCCAAAAGACAAAAATAAGCCTTGCGACTGCAATGAGTCAGATCCATGTCCAGGTCAGAAAAAAACAAGAATGCGTCACTACACCAGCAATTCTGGTGCGGCTGGAATCAAGACTGCTGGGGCCATTATCCCCCGAGATCAAAATAAAATATTTTCAGTCCCTGCTAAGAGAAAGCCACTAAGCCCCAGAGATGCGGAAAGCGCATATGGTATAAAACCAGGGAAAGGCAACAACCACATTGACTTTGATGCATGCCTTGGAGAATTTTCAGAACGGTTCAACCCAGTTATGAAAATCACAGAACATATACATACAGGCCCTATAAAACTTGAAGGGCGAAACCCAACATTCAACAGGAACTAAAAAAAGAATGACTAAACAAATCGATCAAAATGAGGTTTTGAGAGTATTTTCACTCATTGAAAACATACATGAACTATTTCATCAACCTGCCAATTACACCCTGGAGAATTTCCAGAAGTTTGGCGAGGAGAACTATTCAGAAATTCACGAGGCGTACTATAAGATCATTTGGAACTGGCTATCAGAAGAAAATCAAAAAAAATTAGAAGATAGATAAACTGCACATTTACGATAGCTGCGGCAACTTGGTGGAAAAACGCGTCAACGGCGCGCTCACCAAGCTGGAATGGGACAACCACAACCGCCTGTCCCGCCCGACCGCGCCGGACGGCCAGCGCACCGACTACCACTACAACCCGCTGGACCGCCACACTGCCAAGACCCAGGCCAACCTGAGCACACAGCACACCACAGGCTCAGCCCGACAAGTAAGCCTCACTGGCGCTGGCAATAAACGACCTGGCCTGAATCAGCGATCGGGAATCATAGTGGCGGCATCCATCCACAAGGGGGGTATGGCAAACGCGTGCGGCCGTGGACGGATGCAACGCCGCCAGTGAAAGCCAGGCCACAACAAAACCAAAGCCCCATCCGGGGCTTTGGTCGTTTGGGTGCTTAGGCCAGTTCTTGCATTTGCATCGAGGTCTGTTGCAAGCGGCGGGCGAGTGGTTCCAGCAAGCAATACATCTGTTCGCTGTCCAGCGTATCGAGGTTGGATTGGTCCAACATCATCGTTAGACCGGCCATCGCGCTGCTGACCTGGCTGAGTTCCAGGCAGATCAGACGGGCACTCTGCTGGAAATGCTCGCAGTATTTGTCTAGCTGCTGCAATAGCGGGTCAAGCGGCTGCAGTGCGGGATGTTGCTGGCGCAGGGCATGCAATTGGCGCAGCAAGTTAGACAGCGTGGGAAGATGAGGGGATTGAGTGGTGCTAGTCATGGTGACTCCTTGATGAGCATTAAGCCCATCCTCCGACGCTAACCGGAGGCGGCGGGCACATGGCGGGATTAGCGTTACCGGCATCAAGGACCCGGCGCGTGCAAGCACGCTCCCACCATGACCCGCCTTGGAGCAGACGCATCTATGGTGTACTCGGACATGAAAATGCCGCATGTGCGGCTGTCCGCCTTGATATTCGGAACGCTAATTCCGGTGCTAAACCACAGCACAGCAAGATTATCACGTGCTTGGGGCCGGGAGGCAAGGGGCCGACGCCCCCCACTCCACGCAGACATCATCTGCGGCGTACAAGTATCGGGCTAAAGCTGGCGTCAGCGGATGATCGGCCACTGCAACTGAAGTCAGACACACACAATCAACGCGATCGCCACCAGCCACGCCCGGCACCAAGAATCCAAGCTACACTACAGCCTCCATCATAGAGATGAAGCGGCTAATTACTTGAGCCTTATGAAGTGACTGTTGAAAACGGCAGAACATAATGGATATTATCAAGGAACAAATGCTAGGAATCACCGCAGAAATAGCCGGCAGCGTTGAGTTCAGCTTCTCAGAAGTTCACATCAACCACGGCGCTTATTTTTGGGGGAAAAATAATTTTACCGCTTATATCTCGGTGCTTCCGCTTGAAATCGAGCTGCTTATTGAAGGCGGCTTTGATGAACGCACTGTAACGATTGCATTGGAGATATGCACACCAGACGGAGAGATTATAGCGGACGACTTCAGTGCGATCCAATCACCCAAAGAAAATGTAAGAAAAACAATCACCCCATACCTAGATGCCATATCAAGCAGATTTATCACTGAGATAAAAAACAAAAAACAATCACCTTCAGCAGAATAAGCATGCAAAACAGCCAAGAACAAATTGAGATTTGCCAAAAATATTCATCAGAAATAGTTGAGCCAGATGACGGTGAGATGATCGCTATTGCGCTCGAAACAATTGGTCAACTCCCCATACGCGGCATCAGAACCTTCAAACAAGATGGTGACAATATATCCTGGTTTTTCTACTGCGGAGACTTCTCGGATGCGCCAGACTTTTTCAAACCCATGCATCTTAGTCACCTTAATGAATACTTGCCGGAAGTGATGAAGTATCTTTGCTTGGAACCCGGCTATAAATTCATAGTGGACCCATACGGCTTTGAAGATGTATGGAAGGAAACCTAAAGGACAGCCCAGTTGGCAAGCGGTTATACATTGGTTCGCTCATAAGCATCCGGCGCTTCATATCAAGTACAAATCTGTCATTACCTTGCATTTGCTCATATTCAGAAAGCGCAGGATGGAAAAAAACAAGTTCAGTGCCTCGCCTGCAGATCATGGAGCATGCCGAATTAGAGTCCGCCCATACCTTACGAAATTCAAACACACCGCACCAACCCCGCCATAGACGCTTTCCAATGTCCCCCATAGAATTCACCTCCAACTTTCTGACGAAAATGCTCGAATGGGAAGGCTGGTATTACGCAGAAAAGAAAAAAATAGAGAACATATCTAGCCGTGACCATATTGATGCCGTCAGCCTGGAGTCTAGAGCCAAACTTGAGCTCATATTGCAACCCTTTCTAACGAAAACGGCTTTTAATACAATTGGACAGGCCAAGCTGGAGACACTAGGGGTTGGGAGACCTCGCCTCTATGATCAGGAGGCGATCTCCTGTACGGAAATCACGTCCACCAAGTTTGAGATCATTACAACAAGTAGAAAGCAACAAAACCGTTACTCAAAGTACCTTATTTTCCTGAAAAAAGATGACTTCAAAATTGACAAAGCGTTTCAAAGCATTGATGGTGTCAACTGGACAAAAAAGAATTCCATATAGCGGTGTGCCATCAGCAATGGCTAGTTATAACGCTGTTGCCCTAAACATAGTGTGATTAAATCAAAATGGAAAAAAGCACATTACCCGTCATCTTACAAATGATGGATACCGTCCCCTTCTTCGAAAACGTTACGTCAAGCCACCCGGCGCTCGAATCGGATGGGACATTTTGCAATAGCCTCGAAAGCTTTGAGCACAGGATTCGATCTGAAGAATGGGAAAGTGTCAGGAGCGAAGCGGCGGCACAATTGAGCCTGACTCTTAATAGAAAGTTTCAGAATCAATATCAGGAATGGAATAGCGTCGCCAAAGCGGCCCGTCTGTTTTTTGACGAAAGAATAGCAACTAAACTAAGACAGTTTGAACAAGCACATGGGCTGAAAAGCCTAGCCGATGATATTGGCTATGACATTAGTCATATCATTATTGAGGAATATTTTGTAAAGCGGGTCGGTATCAAAAGAATGCTTTTCAGCCGCCTGCTAGATGTATACAAACAGGGCAGGATTCCTTGCGGCTACACTGTCTTTCCTGAGAAAAACCATGCTCAGCCGGTGGGGAAAATCATCTCTTTTAGCCCTCCCTCCATCATGTAAATTCAAACGCAAAGCTCAACCAGGATCTATATTCAGGATGATTCCAATCGCCGTGGGCATTTACTTAGCAGTCCAGAAGGGAAATGTTTTCCGCTCCCGGCCTTCCCTCGCGGCAGCCGCATTAAAACACCTTGGGATAAGTGAGCGCTCTCAGTTTGGAGAGTTCTACATGAAGTACCAAGGAGCATTCATCAGCCCAAATGATGAACCAGAGTTACTGGATATCGTGGCTTTAGTGATCCCCGCCATACCGGATCAGACTGAACACATACAAAGCGTTTATGGCATTCCAGTTCACTATCTCGCACTGACGACAGATGAAAGCGAAGGCATGTACCTGTATGACAAGAGCAGCGAAGCGGTGCTGGACGTAAACTTCGAGGAGATTCCCTCACTGAGGCAAGGCACCCACGCTGCGAGATGGAAAGACTTCAACAGCTTTCTAATTTCCTACTTTTCTTAGCGCCCGTTCAAAGTCTCGCGAGCCAGGGCGAGACAAGACGTTGTGGCGGAGAAAGCGAAATGTACGGTTGCTACATCAGCATTTCGAAGCTGTACTCTCCGCGTAACGCCCCACGACGCGTAGCAGATCGTAAACAGGCTCTTAAGCAGTGCCTCCCGCATATACGCTAGAATCCTAGCCGGCAACTTAGTCCCCTCCACCCTCCAAGCCGGTGCCTCCGCATGAGCCATTACGACTCCGAGTACTACTTCATTTGCTACCAAAGCGCGGAGAACCGCCCGATTCTTGCGGCGGATGCCGCCACTGCGGACCTGCCCTACAGCTCTCAAGCGCTGCCGGCTAGCGCGCTGCCGCTGCAATTCATCAACGGCGCGCTGACTGAAAGCAATAAAGGCATATTCAGCGATAGCCCGCCGGAAATTCTGTTTCATGGCTCGGATATCGCGGTCAAGCATGCGATATATCAGCGGCTGGCCGCCATGGAGCTGCCCGGCCTCGTACCGCAGGCCGCCAGCTACTGCGACCACAAGGGCCAGCGGCATGATGATTATTACTTTTTGACCTTCACCCGCTCGCTGGATTGCTGGGACAGAAGCTTGTCATATTATGCACCGGAGCCTTTAAGCGGCTTTGCCGATCTGCGCTATGAGGTGGTTAGCTATCAGCTTTGCGCCCAGACCTTGGCCTCCATTCCGTTGAGCCAGCGCAGGCTGTTTAAAATGGGTGCCACCACCGAGGGCTGGCTGTTGGCACATGAAAGCATCGCCGACATCCTTGACCGGCCAGGCGTTACGCTGGTTCCGGTGCGGGATTTTGGAACCGTGTTTTTCCCATAGTCCCCCAGACAGACTTATTGTTTTGCCTGGCGCGGCTCAGCACCAACCATGCCTGTGATACCACCAATAGGAAGCGAATATGGCGACTTATCTGCCACTGGGAGTTGGCCCTGCGGAAATGGAGCTCTTGCTTAAACATGGCATCAAGTATGACAAGAGGCAAAAACGGCAGTTGCTGGAGGCTTATCATGACCAAGCCAGGCCGACACTTGCGGTATTGCTCGATTACTTTAGCGCCAGAAAGCTGAAAATCCCGCAAGACTATCTGGATTTCCTAAGCCAGCATAACGGCGGGAGGCCTGAGCCTGGCTCGCTCCGGCTTCAAACTCAGAGTATCTCGATACAGTATTTTTATGCCTATTCCAGCCCATTGGAAGCCTGTACCCTGGACTACGCCAGCACTTTATACCAGGGCCGGATTCCGCATGGCTTGCTTCCAATTGCTCATGATTCCAGCGGCAGCTTATTGCTGTTGAATGGCAGCCAAGTGGACTCCGGGCATATTTATTACTGGAATCATGACAATGAGGCCGACTGCACGGTTGAGGCTTGCTGGGACAATATGCTCAAGCTAGCCAGCAGCTTTAGCGAGCTGGAGCGCTTGCTGCAGCAGTCACCCTCTTGAAAAGTGAAACCGCAAGCCAGTCCGTGGCAAGCGGACGAAAGAGAGCCGATGAAGATTTACAGCATGTTCAGCACCACACAGAGCGAACACTCGCTGCTGGATATCAAAGATCCCGATGGAGCCATTCTCGATTTCTTCCTGCTTGGCATGAGCAATAAAGGTCTAGAAAACGGTCGCGCGCTACAAGCCAGCGCGCAGGCTTTTTTCCAGGAAGAGAGCATCACGGATTATGACTACTTCGAGCCCAGCATCAGCCTGCCCATCTTTTCTGCCCTGGCCAGTGCCTGCATCGGTGAAGCGCTAACAGCACAGATGAGCTTACACCCCTGCAAGACCCGTGTTGGCGCCGGCAGCATAGAGATGTTCGCCGGCCGAATCTTGAATAGAAAACCGATATTTGAGAGAGTGGATGATTACAAAATTCAGATACGACAAGATGCCGACATCCGGCAGGAGGACTTGATCGTCCGGGACGCGAACATGCCTCAATTCTTTTTTGTCACCGAGTCCTTCAAGATATTGTGCGAACAGCGCCGCTTAAAGATAAAGTTCAAGCCATTCTCGCTGATGAAATAGGCCGGATAGCGGCGCTGAGAATAAGAAAGGCCAAAATGATCCACTCCGCGGAAGAATTCATTGCCCTGCGTGATAGCGATAATAAGGAAGAATATGACCGTTCCGCCTTTGAAGAGGCGCCGCTAGCGGTTTGGAGGGACTTGATTCAACGTTATCCCGACTACCGGCCGTGGGTTGCACATAATAAAACCGTGCCCGTTGAAATCCTGGCAGAGCTATGCAACTATGGCCCGGATATTCGACAGTTTGTCGCCACCAAAAGAAGATTGTCCCGCGAATTGTTTATCCTGCTGTCTCAAGATCCGGCGGCCACCGTACGCCAGTCCATCGCAGTGAACAAAAAGACGCCGCTGGATATCTTGCAGTCTCTGGCCAAGGATGAGGACGCGGATATCGCCGACTCGGCAACACGTAATGCAGGCAAACGAGCTTGAAGCGCCATCTGATTGCGGGACCCGGCAGGCCGCTTGAGCACAAACCGGATTCCACCCACGAGCATTAGCGATGAGCGATGAATATTTGATCAAACTGCCAGCGGGTGGCGGCCAATTGCTGATGGACACGCTAAGGTCCAGCACGATGGCAAGCACGGCGAGCGAGGACTGCCTGATGCTGCGTGACCCCGCCATAGAGAGCGGCTGGCATTACAGCATGCGCATCTTCAAGCAGTCTGAGCATTGCTTGTTCATGGAATTGGCCATGCCCAGCTATCCATTATTCCTGCTGCTGGAAACCGCCTTACTGGCAAGCGAGCACGCTATTGTTGAATACGATGACGATGAGCCCATCACCTTGGCTCGGGTGTTTCGAGTTTAAGTGGGCCAGCATGCCGCGCGCTCTCCGGCAAGGCGGGCCAAGAGTCTGCTCACAGTCTGCTGCGCGTCGGCAACGCGTTACATGGTGAGCACGTCTTCGAAAGGCTCATATACCTTGTGTACACTCCGCTTTCTCAACCGTTTTCGCCTTGTCTCTCCTTAGCCCGCGAGGCTTTGAACAGGCGCTCGGCCCAACATTGAGAACAGAGCCAATATGAACACCATCGCCAGCGGGATGGAAAACCTCATCGCGCAGCACCGCGCCTACGCCTTGAGTGGGCAATTCAGTCCTGGCAGCGCCAGTTGGCCATGGGCAGGCCCGGCCAACCCGGATATCCTGGCGTTCTACCGCCATTACAACCCGGTCGACGTTTTGATCGAAACCGGTTTGACGCCCTTGCGGTTTCATAACACCGCGACGCTGGCTGCGGCGCAAACGGCTTACTCACCGCGCGGGAATGAGGCGCTGCCGCCGGCCCACTGGCCGGCTAACAGCCTGGTGATCATGGACGATATCGGCGGGGGCCGGCCCATTATCGCGGAGCTGCGGCCGGAGCATACGCTCATCTGGGCCCAGCACGAAGCCGGCACGTTGCTGCGGATTGCAGCCTCATTGCCCGCCCTCCTCCATGCGCTGGCCGCCATGGTGGATCTGATCTACGGCAGGTATCAAATCTTTGAGGTATTCGACGCGGACGGCGAGGTGAGCGGCGCGTTCTCCGAGGACTTTTGCTCCGCGACGTCCCCATTTCTGGGCGCGGAGGGCAGTTTGAACTTCTTCGAATATTTATACGGCTGAGCACACGCTCCGTCTTGCGGAAAGAAAACCTTATGCGTTACGCCTTCCCCGCTGCCAGCGCGGCCATTCTGGCCGCTCATGGCTGGCAAGCCGGCCGAAACATCGCGCCGCAAGCGGCCATCCTGGCTTGGGAAAAGGACGGCTACGCTGTGTTCCCGGCCGGCGTGCATTTCATCCAGAGCTTCCATGGCATTACCTTGAGCCACCGCTCATGGAGCGGAGACGCGGATGACGAGTCCTGTTTTGACGCTATCCAGGCCACCCGGGGCTTTGATCGCCTCTGGGCCTTGGAGGTCTACCAGCCCTTGATCGGGCAAAAGCTGCTGCCGGTGGGACAAGGCTATGCCAGGCACCTCAGTTATCTCATTGCCGAGGACGGCGCGGTTTACGCCGGCTATGATGACTTCTTCTGCCGGATTGGCGCCGATGTCGTCGCGGCGCTGGAAAACATTATGTTCAAGCGGGACTTCCTCATCCTCCAGCATTAAGAGCGGCTAACATTGTCAGTTTCACGGCTGAGGCAAGGTGCGCCGACGCAGGCAGTACTTGAGTACGGCAAGTCGGCGCAACGCAGCATCAGGAACCTTGTTAGCCTCTCTAAAGAACGTGTTTACGATCTCGCGAGCTAAGGCGAGACAAGGCGAAAACGGCTGAGAAAGCGGAATGTACGCGTGGTACATGAGCATTTCGAAGACGTTTTCAACGCCGTATCGCCGACGCGCAGCAGATCGTAAACACGTTCTAAACGTCATGGTCCCGTAGCCGCGCCTTGTTTTGCAGAACATGCCGTTGAACCCTAATGCTGTCGCAGCCATGATTCTCCATCACCCATGAAAACCGTATTGATCTATTCCGCAGCCGATGCGGAAGCGCCCACCTCTCCCGGCTCGCAACATCATTGGTACACCCTGGTTCAGGATCCGGCCGCGGCCGAGACGGGCCACAACCCCTGGGACGGCCGCGCCGCCATCCTAAAAAAGCCTTATGAATTGCAAGATGATTGCCGGGTGTCGATCAGGCCTGCCCGTTGCTTCGATCCGATAAGCCGGCAAGAGCAGCACAAAAACCTCTATCTGATCGAGATTGCCAATCAGGGCGGCAGCAGCGCGTTCTGTTCCAGGAGGCTTTATCGCTGGCCTGAGGCGCTGGGCTTCATCGCGCAATTTGAAGGCTTGTCCTTTCCGGCCGCGGCACGCGTGTGGCGGGCAAAAAAACCATGAACCGGGCCGACGAATTGAGAATCCAGCTGCGCTGGCGAAGGAATCTTGAACACGCGGCTAACAGCCATCCGTTCACCGGGCCATTATTCGCCAACGGCAGGCCATTGAGCGTGGAGCAGGCATCCACCTGGCTCAAGGCCTGCATGCGCCAGGCCCAAAGCCATGTGCGCCTCATCAGCACGCAGCCGGAGCAGGCGTTTGAACTGCTGCGCGAGCGCTTGCAAGCCGCCAGCCATTGCTCCTCGCCCATCCATCTCTGCATCTCCGGCTACCAGGGCTGCACTTACCCGAACCAGGGCTATTATCTGATTCCGGATCTACCCGTGATCGAGGCCAGCTACCGCGAAGCCCTGTCTTTCCTGAGCGCCGTGCCCCGCCCATCCCTGTCCTTCTTCGCCTGCGCCTTGCCTGATGGCCAGGCCGGTGTGGCGCTGAGCACCCAGGCCGCCTTGCCGCAGCCGGAAAACGGCATGTTCGATGGCGTGGAATATGAGCTGTCGCACTGGGCTTTGACCACAGCCAAATAAGCTACGTATCCGCACGATAATCTCCGGAAAATGCTGAACGATGCCAGCACCAGGTCCGCCAACGGCAGCAAGGACATTACTGTTTTTTTCAATGCGGCGGGCGCCACCCTGGATCTGCAAGACCGCGAGGATGGCCTGTACCTGTTCGCCGCTGGATGAGCCGCGCGGGCGATATTGCCGCGCCACCGCCCAGCCCATGCATTAGAATGGCGACCTTCTCGGCCCATGGACACCAGCGCGGTCATCAGGCCGCCAAATCAATACCGCCATGGAAACGCCATGCTCACGCCAGCGCAGCAACAACTGAAAAACCGGGTTCACCAAACCGCCGGGGTCTGGCGCAATGACAGCTATCGCGGCGCGGCCGGCCTGGTCTGTCGCGAGTTCTTTTTCAAACGGGTGGCGCAGCGCTACCATCTTGGGCTGGATGAATACCTGCCCGAACACGAGGATGCCGTTGATCTGTATCTGCGCCACCTCCGGGCGAGCTTCGACAGCTTCGACGCCGCGCTGGACTACCTGGCCAACGGCTTGCGGATTGCGCCGGAAAGCCTGCTCGCGCCCCGCGGCGGCCTACCGCTCCCATAGAGAACGCCATGGATAAAACGCCAACCGCCGCCTTGGCGGAACAGCTCAGCCGGCTGGACGCGGCGATGCAGGACTTTTACACGCAGGATTTCAACGACGAAACCGCGGAACGAGCGCGCAACAAGGCCTTGAAACAGGCATTGCTCGCGCTGGCCGGCAGCGCGCTGCGACAGGGACAGCCGGCGCAGGCCGAGCAGGCGCTGCACCTCCTGGCGCAACACACCGGCTGTCGGGAGGACCTGGAAATCCTGGCGGAAATCATGGATTCGCCCGATGGCCGGCTATTGGCGGCCTTCCCACCCTCCCAAACTCTATTGGCCGGCGCCGCCACCGCGCGCTGGGACGACTTCGATCATGCGCCCCTCGAACCGCCGGCCCCTCCCGCCTCCCGCACCATCCGCCAGCTCCAGTTATACGCGGCGTCCTGTTTGCAAGCTTTCTGCCAGGCCCAGGCGCTGTCGCATCCCGCCATTGCCCAGTTACTAAGCCATCTTTACGCCGTTGAACACGCGGCCAGCCTGCCAGTGTGGAAAAGCGAGGGCGCCGACCTGGCCTTGAATGGCCGCGGCGATCCGCCGCCGGCGGATCTGGCGCAGAGGCTGGCGAACCAGGGTTTGCGGGACAGCTTTCTCGAGTTGGTCGATTGCGTGGTGGAGGTGGGGCAGGCGGATCTTCATGGCGCGGATACGGCCATGCCGGCCAGCTTCATCCAACGCATAGAAGCCATTTTGCTAACGCACGCGGTCGCCCTGCCCGCGGTACCGGAGACCTGAGCATGACCCCCACACAAGCCACGCTGCGGCAAGCAATCTGCACCCTGAGTCTGATAGACACCGTGTTCCATCGCCTGGGGGTGCGCATAGGCAGCGAGGAGCTGAGTCCGGTCGAGGCCTGGGCCGAGACCTGCCGCACCTTCCAGCTGCTGGATCTGCAGCAGCGCCTGCCCGAGCTGATCGCGGCGTTGAGGGCCATCGCGGAGCCTCGGCCGGAATACGACGCGCACAATATGAGCGCGCTGGATTACCAGATCGAGGCCTTGGTACAGGACTACTACCGCCAAGCAAACCCGCCCCAGCCGGCTAAGGATAGCTGATCAGGAATTCGGCCTTGCCATTGGCGGGGCCCGGATGGATGGTGCCGGTACGGATATAGTCGGCATGCAGCTTCATTTCCACCATGCCGCTTTGCGGACTACCCAGCTCGAAGTGCGGAGTGCCGACACCGCCCTCGGGGCCAAAGGTGATCACGCCATTGTCGCCGCCCACCCTGCTTAGCCGCAGCGCCAGGCCCTGAGCCGCCGCCGCGCCGCCTTCGGCATCGGAAGAGATGCTGAGCAGCGCGCTATTGTTGTCGCGCTTGGAAGCATCGGTGAACTGTATCTTGGGCTTGGCCTCGGCCGCGCATTTGCTCAGTTGCAGCGTGAAGTCCTGGCCCGGCTTGGTCGCCGCGCCGTTCAGCACCGGAAAATCGCCGATATTGTATTGCCCCATATCCACCACCACGCTCTTGGTCTGCAATTGGCAGACGTTTCTGATCGGCGGTGGGTTCAGCCCAGTCTGCAGCGTACTGAAGTCGGCCAGCTCATTGCATAGCGTCGATACTTTAGGATTGACCGCCTGTAGGTAGAACTGGGTGCTGGCGCCCGGCAGGCTCGTCACCTGTCCACCTGGGCTGGGGCCGGTCACGATCAGTTCTTGATACATATTGAGTACCAGCGAATCCTCTCTGGATTGGCCGGTGTTCTCCGCGGGTTTCATTGCCAGCACCTCGGCTTTCAGGCTGAAGGGCAAGGTCTTGTCGCCCGATGAACTCTCGTAGCTCCAGCGCAGACCAATACCCGCGATATTGGTGGGCATGGTGCCGTACTGGTCAAGTGCGCCGCCGCCACCGCCGGTCCAGTGCCCTATGATCTGCACCTGATCGTCCGGATAGCCGGTATTCGCCTTATAGCTGCCGATCACTTGTACCCCGCGCTTGCTCAATACCGTGCCCGGCGACGTGTCTTCAGAGATCTGCAGCGAATTGCCATCCCCGCCGATCCATGGCCCGGCCTCGGGTACCGGAAATCGACAGCTCTTGACGGAAACGGCCGCCGCCGCGCCACCGGACAGGCATAGCAAGCCGATCAGCGCCACCAGCCATTGCAGGGCTTTAAACATAGACTTCCTCGCCTTGCGCTCGTTGGAAAAACCCGGCCATGACATGCCATGGCCGGGTGGCCGGCCAACTTCAGCCGGCATTCAGCATTGCTCAGAGCCTGTTTACGATCTGCTACGCGTCGTGGAGCGTTACACGGTGAGTACAACTTCAAAATGCTGATGTACCGCTTGTACATTCCACATTCTCAGCCGCAACGCCTTAGCTCGCGAGATCGTGAACACGTTCTCAGTAGGCGGAGATCACGCCTTCGTTACGGCCATAGCTTGGAACCAGCGCGGCATTGCCCATGGCGAGGTTGCCGCGCATTTCGCCATAGTTCCAGCCCACCAAGCCGCCATAGACCTGGCGCCAGCCATTGACCCAGCTGATCTTGCCGCTGGCGGTGGAGTAGTTGACCGTGCCGGAGCGCTGGTTCATGCCCACCAGGCCACCCAGCATGCTGTCGCTGCCGCCGCTGACCATGCCGCTGGCCACCGAGTTGTCGATCTCGCTCTCGTTCATGCCCACCAGGCCGCCCACCAGGCTGCGGCTGCCGCCGCGAACATTGCCGGTGGCATTGCCGATCTGGATACTGCCGGCTTCATTGCTATTGCTGTTGACGCCGACCAGGCCGCCAACGCGACTGGTATCGCCGCCGATGACTTCGCCGGATGCATCCGTCGACCGCAGATTGCCGCCGTTATAGCCCACCAGCCCTCCCACCAAGCTGTTGCTGCCACCACTCACTTTGCCGCTGGCGCGGGCAAAAGAGATATCGCCGGTGTTGTTGCTGCCGATCAGGCCGCCCACACGGCTGTTGGCGCCGCCGGTCACCATGCCTTGCGCGGCGGCGGTGACCACCTTGCCACCGTTATTGGTGCCGATCAGACCGCCCAGGCTGGCGCTGCCGGTGTCGTAAACCTGGCCGCTGGCGTTAACGTTGAACATGGAGCCGTCTTGATTCAGGCCCACCAGGCCGCCGATGGCGGCGCTGTACGCGCCCTTGACCACGCCGCTGGCGCTGGAGCCGTTGATGGAGCCGCCTTCGTTGTAACCCACCAAGCCGCCGATGCGGCTGTCGTTGCTGGCGTACACCGAGGCGCTGGACTTGGCGTTGTCGATGCTGCCGCCCTTGCTATAGCCCACCAGGCCGCCGACATTGAGCCCCACGCGCGCATCCACGCTGCCCGCGGCGGAGACGTCCACGAGGCTGCCGTTATTGTTCAAGCCCACCAGTCCACCCACACCGCCGCTGCCGATTTCATTGCGCGCCATGCTGGAAGCGTAAACCCGGGCATTGGTCTGCGAGTTCTGCACGGTACCGCGAACGTTTTCCCCCACCAAGCCGCCGATGGCCTGGGTGTAGCGATTGCTGTAAACGGTGCCGTTGAAGGTGGAATCACGCACCACGGCGTCGCTGCCGGCATTGACGCCCACCAGGCCGCCGATGGAGTTCATGCGGCTACCGGAGGCATCGACGACGGCATTGCTGCTGGCGTTATGGATCAGACCGGTATTGCGGCCCACCAGGCTGCCAACCTCCACGCTGCCCATGTAGCTGGAAGATCCGTTGACACGGCTGCTCAGCAGATTGACGTTGCCGATGACGCCGCTATTGGCGGCGAACAGGCCCAGCGCCGGCCCTGCGAACTGAATGCTGAGCCGGCTGATGTCGTTGCCCAGGCCATCGAACATGCCGGAGAAGCTGGCATTGCCTCCGCCAGCGATGGAACTGAACGCGCGGTTGTAGCCGTCGATGGCATTGCCCAGCACATAGAGGCCGTTCAGGTTGCCGTTGATGGCCTGCAGCTGCGCCACGTCCTGGATCACGGAGTACTGGTTGCCATTGGAGCTGAACTGGGCGCCCTTGCCGGACAGGGTGACCTTGACGCCGGATTTCAGGAAATAACCGTCGCCGCCATAGTTCAGCGCCAACGCCCCACCAGCGCCGGTGGCGCTGAGATTGCCATTGAGTTGGACATTGTTGCTGGCGCTCAGCGTCAAGGCGTTGCCACTGCTCCAGTTGACTGGACCATTGACCACGATATCGCCTTTACGGCTGGCCAGCTCGATATGGGTATTGGCCAGGTTGCGGGACAGGGTATCGGCGAACACGCCACTGTCCGACGGCTGGGACGCGCCCGGGCTGACGTCCAGTTGATTAGCGCTGATTTTCCAGCTGCCGGTGCGGCCATTGCTGGCGGCGGTATTGACCGCGGTGGCCAGCGCCACATTGACCTTGCCGCCCTTGACTTCGACCTGGCCGCCATCGCCGCGCGACGCGCCCTGAGCGCTGGCGTCCAGCCGGCCGGCCACTTCCACGCGGCCATCGCCGGCATCCAGCACGATCTTGCCGGAGCGGTTGTTCAAGGCGCGGGCTTCAATCACGCCCAGATTATTCACCGCCGTCGAGAGCACGCTTTCGGCCACGCGCGCGGTCAGCAGCACTTCGCCGCCATCGGCGCGCAACAGGCCGCGGTTCAACACCTGCGTGTTGATCTCCGTCGGATCCACTTGCAGGTTCAATAGGCCGTCATTATCCAGCTGCAAGGTAAAGGCCCGGCCTCCGGCCAAGGCCACCTTGCCTTGCTGGGCTTGAATCGTGCCCTTGTTTTCCACCTTGGCCGCCAGCAGCGCCACAAAGCCGCCGTCCTTGGCCACAAGGTTGCCCTCGTTTTCAATCTTGCTGGCGGAGGTGCCGGCAAAACGGTAATTGCCGGCCTGAAAGTCCGCATCGCTCAGGTTTTGCGTGGAGGCGACCAGGCCGCCGACATTGACTTGCGCGCCCTTTCCGAATACCACGCCATTGGGGTTGATCAGGAATACACGGCCATTGGCTTCCAACTGACCGAGGATGGAGCTGCCGTTATTGCCCAACACGCGGTTGAGCGCGATGGACTGGCTGCCGGGCTGATTGAAGCGCACTTTCTCGCCGGCGGCGATGTCGAAGCGGTCCCAGTTGATCGCCAGCTTGTCGCTGCCCTGGTTGATGGATAGCTGTTTGCCGTTGTCGAACACCAGAATATTGCCGTTGCCGGACACCACGCTGCCGTTTTGCGGCAGCGCGTGGGCCGGCGCCAGGGCGATCAGGCCCAGCGCCGCCAGCAGGCGCCCCTGCCAGC
>NZ_JAJOHW010000057.1 GCF_021129195.1 Chromobacterium aquaticum
GTCAGGGTGCCGGTCTTGTCGAACACCACATCGCTGATCTTGGGCAGGGTTTCCAGCGCGTGACCGCGGGTGGTCAGCACGCCCAGCGCCGCCAGGTGGCCGGAGGCGGCGGTCAAGGCCGCCGGAGTGGCCAGCGACAGCGCGCAGGGACAGGAAATCACCAGCACCGCCACCATGATCCACAGCGCGCGGTCCGGTTCGATGTAATGCCAGCCGATGTAAGTGCCGGCGGCGGCCAGCAGCAGCAGGGCGACGAACCAGCTGGCGAAGCGGTCGGCGATCACCGCCAGCCGGGGTTTCTCCGCCAGCGCCTGGTCCAGCAGCCGCACGATGCCGGCCAGCCGGGTGTCCTGGCCGGTCTGGTCCACCCGCACCACCAGCGGGCTGGCGGCGTTGACGCTGCCGGCGATCACCGCGGCGCCGACCTCCTTGCTGACCGGACGGCTCTCGCCGGTCAGCAGCGCCTCATTGCTGGCGCTGTGGCCGTCGAGCACCACGCCGTCGGCGGGAATGGTCTCGCCGGGCTTGATCAGGATCACGTCGCCGGGGCGCAGCTGCGCCACCGTGGTTTCCTCGCTTTGACGGCTGGCCGGCCAGCCGGCCAGGCGGTGGGCGAAGGCCGGGATCAGCTTGACCAGGCTTTCGGTGGCTTCGCCGGCCTTGCGGCGGGCGATGCCTTCCAGGTAGCGGCCGCCCAGCAGCAGGAACACGAACATCGACACCGAGTCGAAATAGACGCCGTGCTCCACTTTGTTGATCAGCGCCCAGAAACTGGACAAGAAGGCGGTGAGAATGCCTATGGTCACCGGGGTGTCCATGCCCACGCGCCGGGTCTTGAGGTCGCGCCAGGTGGCGCGGTAGAAGGGCACGGCGGAGTAGAGCACCACCGGCAGCGTCAGGATGAAGCTGGACCAGTGCAGCAGCCACAGGAAGTCCGGTGAAATCTCGCCGTCCGGCGCCAGATAGATGGGCACCGCGTACATCATCACCTGCATCATGGACAGGCCGGCCGCCCACAGGCGGTTGATCGCCTGCTTGCGCTCTTTCTGGTTCAGCGCTTCCTGGCGTTCGGCGTCGTAAGGGTGGGCGCGATAGCCGATGGCGCTGACCGCTTCCAGGATGGCGGACAGCTGGATCCGGCTATTGTCCCAGCGCACGCGGGCGCGGTGATTGCTGTAGTTGATGTCGACGCTGACGATGCCGGGCAATTGGCGGATGTGCTGCTCGTTGAGCCAGACGCAGGCGGCGCAGGTGATGCCTTCCAGCATCAGCGAGGCCTCGCGCAGGTTTTCCGCCTCGAAGCGCACGAAGCTGCGTTGCAGCTCGTCGGAATCGTAGAGTTTGATCTGCTCCAGCAGCTCGAGCGGCACCGGTTCGGCCTGGCGCGCGCCCTCGGTGCGGTGCTGGTAGTAATCGGACAGGCCGGACTGGATGATGGTGGCCGCCACCGCTTGGCAGCCGGCGCAACAGGTGGGCTGGTCGACTTCGCGGTATTTGACCGGGAACTGGACGTCGGGCGGCACCGGCAGGCCGCAGTGGAAGCAGTTTTCACTCATGATGGCCGATTGTAATCAATCCGGCCGCGTTTGGCTTGCGCTAGCTTGTTGGAATAGGCGGCACCAGCCCCCATTTATTGGGGGCGTCCGGTCCGGGGTTGGAGTCGTTTAAGCGGCATGCAATCGAGGTTCCACGCCGCGCAAGCTCAGTTGCTTGAGGATGCGGTTCAGGATCACGCCGTACATGGGCAGGAAGAACAGCAGGCAGATCAGCAGCTTGAAGCTGTAGTCCACCAGCGCGATCTCCACCCAGTTGGCGGCCATGAAGGGATCGCTGCTCTGGTAGAAGGCGATGAAGAAGAAGGCCAGCGTGTCGCTGATATTGCCGAACAGCATCGCCGAAGCGGGGGCGATCCACCAGGTTTTCAGCTGGCGCAGGCGGTTGAACACCTGCACGTCCAGAATCTGGCCCAGCGCATAGGCGGCGAAGCTGGCGACGGCGATGCGGGCGACGAAGAGATTGAAGCTGGTCAGGGCCGACGCGCCTTGCCAGGCGCCCTGGTAGAACAGGGTGGAGACCAGGTAGGAGATCGCCAGCGCCGGCAGCATCGCCGCGAAAATGATGCGGCGGGCCAGCGGCGCGCCGAACACGCGCACGGTCAGATCGGTGGCCAGGAAAATAAAGGGAAAGGTGAACGCGCCCCAGGTGGTGTGGAAGCCGAACACGGTGATGGGCAATTGCACCAGGTAATTGCTGGACGCGATGATGGCGATGTGGAACAAGGACAGCCACAGCAGCGCGGACAGCCGCTGCTGGCGGGTAAAGCTAAACATATGTCGGCCTTTTTGTTGAATGGGGGTGAGGGAACCCAGTGCTGATCGGTTTGCCCGGTCCGGCGTTGCGGATCAAGGCGAGGGCGGAAATGATACTCGTCCTTGTCCGCCTTGGCAAAGGGCTTTCGTATTGCTAATCAGTCGCTTGAGAGCGAAAGGAGGGGATATGTTGGCAGTCGTGCAATCGGCTCCGGGCGGAGTCGATACTTTGAGTTTGGACGAGATCGCGCCGCCGGCTCGCGGCGCCGGGCAATTGCTGTTGCGGGTGATGGCGGCGGGCATCAACCGCGCCGACCTGGCGCAGCGCGCCGGGCAGTATCCGCCGCCGCCGGGCGCCAGCCCGATTCTGGGCCTGGAAGTGGCGGGCGTGGTGGAGGAGGCGGACGCGGATTCGCGCTTTAGACCCGGCGACGCGGTGTTCGGCCTGATCGGCGGTGGAGCTTACGCCGAATACGCGCTGCTGGACGAGGCCTTGGCCATCGCCAAGCCGGACTGGCTGTCCTGGGTGGAGGCGGCCAGCCTGCCCGAGGCCTGGATGACGGCCTGGTTCAATCTGGTGGAAAAAGCCGGCTTGCAGGCCGGAGAGACCGTGTTGGTGCATGCCGGCGCCAGCGGCGTCGGCGCGGCGGCGATCCAACTGGCCGGTCTGTTGGGCGCTCAGGCTTTCGCCAGCGTGGGCAGCGAGGAAAAGGCGGCGTTTTGCCGCGAGCTGGGCGCGACCCAGGTGTTCAACTATCGGCAGACGCCGGCCTTTGGTCCCATGGTCAAGGACTGGGGGGGCGCCGACGTGGTGCTGGACCCGGTGGGCGCCTGCTATCTGGGCGACAATCTGGCGGCCTTGAAGCCGGATGGGCGGCTGGTCAATATCGGCCTGCTTGGCGGCGCCAAGGCGGAACTGAACCTGGGCGCGCTGCTGATGAAGCGTATCACGCTGATCGGCTCCACGTTGCGGCCGCAGCCGCTGGAAGTGAAGGCGCGCTTGGCGCGGGCTTTGGAAACCCGGATCTTGCTGGCGCTGGAGCAGGGCCGCTTACGCGTGACGCTGGATTCCAGCTACCCCTTGGCTCAGGTGGGCGACGCGCACGCCTATGTCGAGGCCAATCGCAATCTGGGCAAGGTGGTGTTGACGCTGTTTCCGGTGCTGGCTGGGTGACACCTTAAAAAAAGCGCGCCCGAATGGGCGCGCCGCTTTGTCAGCCATCGGCCGAGGTGGTTTTAAGCATGCATTCGGTTCAGCTGGCGCGCGATGATGTCATGGTTTAGCCACAGCACCGGGCCGGCCGGAGCGGCGGCTTCGTGGAACATCAGCGGGCCGGTGGCGTCGATCACCAGGCTGCTCAGATGGTCGGTGATCAAGGCCTTCTTGTCCTGATGCAGGTCCACGATGGCGTCGGAGGTGCCTATCATCACTTCGGCTAGCTCCGGACTGTTCGGCATTGGCCAGGCTTCGAAATTGCGGAAGCCGCGCATCACCTCGCCGCTATTGAGCGCGTCTATCTTCTCCAGCACCTCTTCCAGCGTGTGGCCGTCCTGCAGCAGCGCGGCGCAGGCCTGCCATTGCGCATCGGCCCAGGCGCCGCCGTCCTCGCGCTTCAGCGCGCGCAGCAGCGCCAGCAGCGGCAGCTCCACGCCAACGAAGATGTCCGAGGAATTGGTGCGGATTTCCGGGCAGTTGAACACCGTGGCCTTGACGCCTTGCTCCCAGGCGGCGCGGGCGACATTTTCCAGCCGCATCTTGGCGTAGCCCTGGGTGTAGTTGGTGTAGGTTTGCCACTGGTAATCGCCGTCGATCAGGATCTCGGTGCCGTGGTAGCCGTAGGCGGTGTAGCGCACCTGGCCGCCGGCGGCTTCCAGCCGGCCGCGCAGCGCGGCGCTGCCGTCGATCAGATGCTGGAAGGTGTTGGCGGTGACTTCGTCGAAGTTCTGCAGGATCAGCTTGCCCAGATCGCTGTCCAGCAGCGCCTGGGTGGACAGGAAGCGCTCGCCGCGGCCCTTGTAGACGCGGTTGGCGATGGCCAGGAACACCTTGGCCTTGGGAATGCCGCCGGCCATGGTGTGGGCGAAGAACACATTGCGGCCGTCGGCTATCATGCCGTCCAGCTGCGCCATCGCCTGGGCGACGCCGTCCTTGAAGCGCTGCACGCCGATGCGGCGGCATTGTTCGATGTGTTCCCAGTCCAGCTTGTCGTCCTGCCAGCTTTTCAGCGTCAGGGAGGCCAGCAGCTCGGTCGGCGTCGGCGCGCCGTCCTGGTCGAAGCCGGCCATCAGCGGCACATTGATCACGCGGCCGCCAAGGTTGGCTTCGGCCGCGGCCAGTTCTTCCTGGTTCAGCGGGCGCAGCTGGTTGTTCTCGTCGCGGCGGCCCACGGTCATGCCGATGATGTCCATGCCGGCCTTGCGCGCTTCATTGATCAGGCCGTTGGCGTAGCCGCGGCCGAACAGTTCGCCGAACAGGACGAAGACGTCGCCGGGGCGGAACAGGGTGCTTTGCGGAAGCTGTCTCAGGGCGCTGGTTTGAGCCATGTCTTTACTCTTTCTCGATGTGGGCCGGCGCGGCGCGTGATGGCGGGGCCGGCCACTTGAATGCGTTGGAGTGATTGCTCGAATTCGGGGGCATTCTACCCGCGATCCGGTTCTAGGTGTTCAGTTGGACGCCAGCGGCGACAGCGCTTCTATCAAGGCCACTTCCTGCGCGTAGCTGAGCGCCTTCATCTTGGCCAGGAGTTTTTCGCCGTCCACTTTCCATTGCTGGTCCAGTTCTTCCTCGATGATGCGCGCCTCCACCGCCAGCCACACACCGCGGCAGGCGGCGGCATCGTCGAAGCGCACGCCTTTTAGTACCTGGGCGATCAGGTGCAGTTCCGGATCGCTGAACTGGCGCGACAGCAGCGCCTGCTCGCGGCGCACGATCTCGGCGTAGCGGTCGCAGATCTGCTGTACCCGCGCGGCGTCGCCGTAATGGGCCGGCTCCTCGTCCGGGGCGCTTAGCGCGCCGTGCTGGAACCAGGCTTCCAGTGCCGGCTTCAATTGCGGCAGGTCTTCATGCCAGACCCGGGCCAGTTCTTCGCGGAAGCGGGCGTTGTCGGTGAAGGACAGCTCGTCGAAGGGCATGGCCGGAATCACGTTCTCGTCCAGCGAGCGTTTGCCCACCCAGATCCGGCCTTCCTCGTCGCGGCTGACCGCGGCGCGCCAGACCGCCTGTTCCTCGGTGGCCAGGTTGTCGACGTGGATCTCGACATAGGGCGGGGCGATGTCCTGGTCTTCGTCATCGGTGACGAAGCGCAGCGTGATGTCGAACAGGCTGTGCTTGGCGATCTCCAGCAATTGCAAGCCGTCCTGGTGGCCGGCCAGCAGGTAGCGGTCGCCGCTGTCGTAGACGGCCACGTCGTCGATGTCCGCGGCCGGCTTGATCAGCTGGGCGGACAGCGCGTCGGCCAGTTGGTTGGCATCGTTGTGCTGAACGGCGTAGCCGGTGCGATAGGCCTCGTGTTCATGCCATAAGGCGTTCCAGTCGTACATCGCGCATTTCCTTCAGTCGAAAATCAGTTTGTCGCGCAGTGTACGCAAAAGCCCAGCGCTTGTCGCCCGCTGGAATTTTTGGTATGGACAGTTTTTTGTGCTATTATCCAGCGATTTTTCTGTATCCATCCTCCTTCCTAAAATGACCCGACAAATTCGCAATATCGCCATCATCGCCCACGTCGACCATGGCAAGACCACGCTTGTAGACCAATTGCTGCGCCAATCCGGCACCTTCCGCGAGAACCAGCAAGTGGACGAGCGTGTAATGGACAGCAACGATCTTGAAAAAGAACGCGGCATTACCATTCTGGCCAAGAACACCGCCATCGAATACGAAGGCGTGCACATCAATATCGTCGACACTCCGGGACACGCCGACTTCGGTGGCGAAGTTGAGCGCGTGTTGGGCATGGTGGATGGCGTGCTGCTGCTGGTGGACGCCGTAGAAGGCCCGATGCCGCAAACCCGTTTCGTTACCAAGAAAGCGCTGGCGCTGGGTCTGCGCCCGATCGTGGTGATCAACAAGGTGGACCGTCCGGGCGCGCGTCCGGACTGGGTGGTGGATCAGACTTTCGACCTGTTCGACAAGCTGGGCGCGACTGACGAACAGCTGGACTTCCCCATCATCTACGCTTCCGGCCTGAACGGCTTCGCCAAGCTGGAGCTGGAAGAGGTTTCCGACAATATGCGCCCGCTGTTCGACACCGTGCTCAAGCACGTGCCGACCCCGCCGGGCAGCACCGACGCGCCGCTACAGCTGCAGATTTCCGCTCTGGACTACTCCACCTATACTGGCCGCCTGGGCGTGGGTCGCGTGCTGAACGGCCGCATCAAGCCGGGTCAGCAAGTGGTGGTGATGAACCACGACGATCAAGTGGCCACCGGCCGCATCAACCAGGTGCTGGGTTACCAGGGTCTGGACCGCGTGCCGGTTGAAGAAGCCGAAGCAGGCGACATCATCATCATCTCCGGCCTGGAAGACATCGGCATCGGCGTGACCATCTGCGACAAGGAGCAGCCGGTAGGCCTGCCCATGCTGTCCGTGGACGAGCCGACGCTGACCATGGACTTCATGGTGAACTCCTCGCCGCTGGCCGGCACCGAAGGCAAGTTCGTGACCTCGCGTCAAATCCGCGACCGTCTGACCAAGGAACTGCTGACCAATGTGGCGCTGCGCGTGGAAGACACCGGCGACTCCGACGTGTTCCGCGTGTCCGGTCGTGGTGAATTGCACCTGACCATTCTGCTGGAAAACATGCGTCGCGAAGGCTTTGAAATGGCCGTGGCCAAGCCGCGCGTGGTGTTCAAGGAAATCGACGGTCAGAAGTGCGAGCCGTACGAGAACCTGACCATCGACCTGGAAGATGATCACCAGGGTGGCGTGATGGAAGAAATCGGTCGTCGCCGTGGCGAGCTGACCAATATGGAATCCGACGGCAATGGCCGCACCCGCCTGGAATACCATATTCCGGCGCGCGGCCTGATCGGCTTCCAGTCCGACTTCATGACCATGACCCGCGGCACCGGCCTGATGAGCCATGTGTTCGACGACTACGCTCCGGTCAAGCCGGACATGCCGGGCCGTCACAACGGCGTGCTGATCTCGCAGGAGAACGGCGAAGCGGTGGCTTACGCGCTGTGGAAGCTGGAAGACCGCGGCCGCATGTTCGTGGCTCCGGGCGAGAAGCTGTACGAAGGCATGATCATCGGCATTCACAGCCGCGACAACGACCTGGTGGTGAACCCGGTCAAGGGCAAGCAGCTGACCAACGTGCGCGCCTCCGGCACCGACGAAGCAGTGCGTCTGACCACGCCGATCAAGCTGACGCTGGAATCCGCCGTTGAATTCATCGATGATGACGAGCTGGTGGAAATCACGCCGAAGTCCATCCGCATCCGCAAGCGTTACCTGAACGAATCGGATCGCCGCAAGATGGCCAAGGCCAACGCCGCGTCCTGATCGACGCAGGCCTGGCAAAAACCGCCGTACCCTTGATGGGGCGGCGGTTTTTTTATGTCTTGGAGCTTGTGCTCGCCTTGCTGCGCTTCATGAGGTGAGCGGGGTCTTAGTTGTTTAAGGCGTTCAGCCGTCGCCGGCAGGCGTCCGCCTCGGTCAGGATGCGTTCGAACAGCTCGGCCACGCTGGGCGCGTCGTCGATCAGGCCCTGAGCCTGGCCGATCAGCTGCACGCCCTTGTCGAGGTCGCCGTCCTCTATCGCCAGGCGGATGGACTCGGTGGCGGCGCCGAATTGCGCCAGCTGGCGCAAGGCCTGCGGCTGGCTCAGCAGGCCGCCCAACACCACTTTGGCGATGGGCATGCCCAGCTTGCGCGCGGCGGCGCTGGCGCGCCAGGCGGCGGCGAGCAGGCCCAGTGGCTTGCGCGTGGCCTGGCGTGCGGCCGGGGTGTCCATCACCCTGCACCACAGGCCGTCGAAATTCTTGGAATACAAGGTGTCGGCCACGCCGCGCTGGCGAATCATCTCCTTGGTGCGCTGATGCACTGGGCTTTCCCGGCTCATCGCCAGCCGCGTGCCCATGGCCACCGCATCGGCGCCCAGCGCCAGCGCGGCGATCAGGCCTCGGCCGTCGGCGAAACCGCCGGCGGCGATGATGGGTAGCTCGCAAGCCTTGCGGATGGCTGGGATGAGTGTCAGGGAGGTGACGGCGCCGCCGTGGGCGGCGGCCTCGTGGCCGGTGACCAGAAGGGCGTCGGCGCCGGACGCCTGCGCCGAGCGCGCGTGCTTCTCCGTCACCACGGTGGCGATGACCTTGCCGCCGTAGGCGTGGGCGCGCTCAATCAGCCAATCGCCCTTGCCCAGGGAAAAGTTGATTACCGGCACGCGCTCTTCCAGCGCGACCATGGCGTTTTCCTTGGCGCCCGGCATCATCAGCGTGCAGCCGACGCCGAAGGGGGTGTCGCTCAGCTCGCGCACGCGGCGTATCGCTTGTCGCGTCTGCTCCGGCGTCAGCGGTCCAGTGGCGAGTATGCCGAGGCCGCCGGCGTTGCCGACGGCGGCGACCAGTTCCGGGGTGGCGATATAGCTCATGCCGGGGCAGATCAGCGGGCGCTGGATGCCGAGCAGGCGGGTGATGGCGGTTTGCATGGGGCGAGGCTCGCTTTACAATGTCAGTCGGTCTGAGGTTGGCGGGCGCAATGGGTTTGACCCGGCGCTGTCATTGTTGTCGGCTTTGCCGGAAAATTCAAACGATTGTTTAAATATGCTGCTGATCGTGTTGCTGGGCTGGCTCTACGTGGTGCTGATGCTGGCGGTGGCGCAGCACAGCGTGCTGGCTTCGCTGTCCACCTTGTTTTTCCTGGGGGTGTTGCCCACCTTTTTTGTTGCGCGGATGACGCGGCGCAAACTGCGCCTGCAGCGTGAAAAAGCCCGCGCCGCGCGCGAGGAGGCTTGAGCGAATCGGCGTCCGGTGCTAGAATCCCGCGTCCCTTGCCATACTGGCGGGGGAAAATCATCTATTACGCACATCCGCGCCAAAGGGTGCCTCGCTTCGAGGTTGTCTGCGCAGATGGAGGCTTAACCCTTTAAGGAGTTTTTGCATGTCCACCAACGTTACCATGCGTCAAATGCTTGAGGCCGGCGTTCACTTCGGCCACCAAACCCGCTTCTGGAACCCGAAGATGGCCAAGTACATCTTCGGCAGCCGCAACAAGATTCACATCATCAACCTGGAAAAGACTCTGCCGCTGTTCGTGGAAGCTCAGGAATATGTGCGTCGTCTGGCTGCCAACAAAGGTTCCATCATGTTCGTGGGCACCAAGCGTCAGGCTCGTGAGATCGTACGTGAAGAAGCTGCCCGTTGCGGCATGCCGTTTGTTGACCACCGCTGGCTGGGCGGCATGCTGACCAACTACAAGACCGTGAAGCAGTCGATCAAGCGTCTTGAAGAAAAGCGCGCCATCCTGGAATCCGCCGGCGATACCGGTTACAACAAGAAAGAACTGCTGGACCTGCAACGCGAAGTCGACAAGCTGGAGCGTTCGCTGGGCGGCATCAAGGATATGAAGGGCCTGCCGGACGCCATCTTCGTTATCGACACTGGCTACCAGAAAGGTACCATCGTCGAAGCCAAGAAACTGGGTATCCCGGTTATCGGCGTTGTTGATACCAACAACACCCCGGACGGCATCGATTACGTGATCCCGGGCAACGACGACTCCAGCCGCGCCATCCGCCTGTACGCTCGCGGCATGGCCGACGCGGTGCTGGAAGGCCGCGCCCAGTCTCTGCAAGAGATCGTGGCTGCTGAATCGGCTCAAGCTGAGTAAGCAGACGAAAAAGGGGGCGCAAGCCCCTTTTTTTAGACCCACGTAATCAAAATCATTCAGGAGTGAGAAGTATGGCGGACATTACCGCAAAAATGGTTTCGGATCTGCGCGCGGCTACCGGCCTCGGCATGATGGAGTGCAAGAAAGCCCTGGTGGAAGCCGAAGGCGACGCCGCCAAGGCTGAAGAAATCCTGCGCATCAAGTCCGGCAACAAGGCTTCCAAAATGGCTGGCCGCGTGGCTGCCGAAGGCATCATCGGTTCCTTCGTTGAAGGCGGCGTTGGCGCCCTGGTGGAAGTGAACTGCGAAACCGACTTCGTTGCCAAGGACCCGACCTTCCTGGCCCTGGCCGCCGCCGCCGCCAAGGCTGTGGTCGTAGCCAACCCGGCCGACGTGGAAGCCCTGTCCGCCGTGGAAATCGACGGTCAGTCCGTTGAAGACATCCGCAAGGCCGCCATCGCCAAGCTGGGCGAGAACATGACCATCCGTCGCTTCGTTCGCTACCAGACCGAAGGCGCGATCGCCACCTACCTGCACGGCGCCAAGATCGGCGTGATCGTCGATTTCGCCGGCGAAGAGCAAGTGGGCAAGGACGTGGCCATGCACATCGCCGCTTCCAAGCCGATCTGCGTGTCCAAGGATCAGGTTTCCGCCGACATCCTGGAACAAGAGCGCAAGATCTACACCGCTCAGGCCGCCGAATCCGGCAAGCCGGCCGATATCGTCGCCAAGATGGTTGAAGGCCGCGTGAACAAATTCCTGGCCGAAGTGACCCTGATGGGCCAACCTTTCGTCAAGAACCCGGACCTGACCGTGGAAAAACTGCTGGCCGAGAAGAAAGCCTCGGTCAAGGCGTTCGCCATGTTCGTAGTGGGCGAAGGCATTGAGAAGAAAGTAGTAGACTACGCCGCTGAAGTGGCCGCAGCCGCCAAGCTGTAAGCACCCAGTCGCGAGACGTATTGACGGCACCCTGCCTGCAGGGTGCCGTTTTGCAAACTGAAAACCGAATATCCAGCCAAACCAGAGGTTACCATGAGCCAAGTTCCTGCCTATAAACGCATCCTGCTGAAACTTTCCGGCGAGGCCCTGATGGGCGATGACAGCTACGGCATCAACCGTACCACGATCGAGCAGATCGTCGGTCAGATCAAGGAAGTCGTGGAGCTTGGCGTGGAAGTGGGCGTGGTGATCGGCGGCGGCAACATCTTCCGCGGCGTCGCGCCGGCGGCCGCGGGCATGGACCGCGCCACCGCGGACTACATGGGCATGATGGCGACGGTGATGAACGCGCTGGCGCTGAAAGACGCGATGACCAAGGCTGGGTTGATCGCTCGCGTGCAGTCGGCTCTGACCATGCAGCAGATCGCCGAACCCTATGTGCGCGGCAAGGCGATGCAATATCTGGAAGAGGGCAAGGTGGTGATCTTCGCCGCCGGCACCGGCAATCCCTTCTTTACCACCGACACCGCCGCGGCGCTGCGCGGCATGGAAATGAACGTGGACATCATGCTGAAAGCCACCAAGGTGGACGGCGTGTACACCGATGATCCGAAGAAGAACCCGGACGCGGTGCGCTACCAGACCCTGACCTTCGACGAGGCGATCTCGCGCAATCTGAAGGTGATGGACGCCACCGCCTTCGCCTTGTGCCGCGACCAGAACCTGAACATCAAGGTGTTCAGCATCTTCAAGAGTGGCGCGCTGACTCGGGTCGTGCTTGGCGAAGACGAAGGCACGCTGGTACACTGCTGAGTTTGAAAATTGCTGAAGGCGAAAGCGGCAATGGCCGTTTTCGCCTTGTCTTTTTAAGTTTCGATTTGGAGTGGACATGATTAACGACATCAAGAAATCGGCCGAGCAGAAAATGCAGAAGTCGCTGGAAGCATTCAAGACCGACCTGAGCAAAGTGCGCACCGGCCGCGCCCATACCGGCATTCTTGATCATGTCATGGTGGACTACTATGGCAGCGACGTGCCGGTAAGCCAAGTGGCCAACGTTACCCTGGTGGACGCGCGCACCATTGGCGTGCAGCCTTGGGAAAAGCCGATGCTGGCCAAGATCGAAAAAGCGATCCGTGATTCCGACCTGGGCCTGAACCCGGCCTCCATGGGCGAAATCATCCGCGTGCCGATGCCGATGCTGACCGAAGAGCGCCGCAAGGATCTGATCAAAGTGGTGCGTGGCGAGGCCGAGGGCGCGCGCGTGGCCGTGCGCAATATCCGCCGCGACGCCAACAACGAATTCAAGAACCTGCTCAAAGACAAGGCCATCACCGAGGACGACGAGCGTCGCGGCCAGGATGAGATCCAGAAGCTGACCGACAAATACACCGTCGAAATCGACAAGGCCCTGGCCGCCAAGGAAGCCGACCTGATGGCCGTCTAAGGAGCGCCGTACCTTGTTTGCAAGCTCTACCAAGGATGTGCCGGAGGTGCGCTCCGTGCCGCGGCACATCGCCATCATCATGGATGGCAACGGCCGTTGGGCCAAAAAGCGCTTTCTGCCGCGCGTGGCAGGCCACAAGCGTGGTCTGGACACCGTGCGCGAGATCGTTGGAGCCTGCAAGGAGCTGGGCGTCGAATGCCTGACCCTGTTCGCATTTTCCACCGAGAACTGGCGGCGCCCGCAGGACGAGGTCAGCTTTTTGATGGACCTGTTCATCCGCGCGCTGGAACACGAGGTCAGCAAGCTGCACAGCAATAATATCCGCTTGCGGGTATTGGGCTCGCGCGAGCGCTTCAGCGCCGATTTGCAGGAGCGCATCCGCCGCGCCGAGGACAAGACCGCCAGCAACGACGGCCTGGCCTTGAACATCGCTGCCGACTACGGCGGCCGCTGGGACATTCTCAACGCGGTCAACGGCCTGATCGCCGAGGGCGTCACCGAGATCGACGAAGAGGCGCTGAGCCAGCGTCTGTCGATGCCGTGGGCGCCGGAGCCGGACCTGTTCATCCGCACCGGCGGCGAACAGCGCATCAGCAACTTCCTGTTGTGGCAGCTGGCTTATTCCGAGCTCTACTTCACCGAGACCTTGTGGCCGGATTTCGACCGCGCGGCGCTGGAAACGGCGATCGATTCCTATCAATGCCGCGAACGCCGCTTTGGCCGCACCAGCGAACAATTGCCGGAGCATCTGCGCCGGGATGGGCGCTAAGCCATGCTGCTGACACGCGTACTGACCGCTCTGGTCTTGCTGCCCTTGATGCTGGCGGCGCTGTTCCTGTTTCCGGCCGAGGCCTGGGCCGGCTTCTCCTGGCTGATCATCGTCCTGGCCTTGTGGGAGTTCAGCCGCATGGCCGGTATGGCCGGCGCCGGTAAATGGCTGTATCTGGCCGTCAGCAGCTGCCTGGCCGCTGCGGCCTGGTTTAGCCATTATCGGCTGGGCCCGGTCGAGCATGCGCTGACGCTGGCGTTCTGGCTGCTGCTGGTGCCGTGCTGGCTGGCCAAGCGCTGGCGCATCCGCCAAGGGCCGATGGCCTGGCTGCTGGGCTGGCTGCTGATGCTGCCGGCCTGGTTCGCCTTCCTGGAATGGCGGCCGCAGCCTGGCGCCGCCGACGCTTTCGCGCTGCTGGCGGTGATGGGCCTGGTGTGGGTGGCGGACATCGCCGCTTATTTTTCCGGCAAGGCCTTTGGCCGGCGCAAGCTGGCGCCGTCCATCAGCCCGGGTAAAAGCTGGGAAGGCGTGTACGGCGGCGTGATCTGCGTGGCCTTGTACGTGGCGCTGGTCGACCACTTGGGCTGGATAGACATCAGCCTGCCGACATGGGCGCTATTGCTGCTGGCCTTGCCGCTGACGGCGGTCAGCGTGATGGGCGACCTGCTGGAATCCTGGTTCAAGCGCGCGGCGGGCATCAAGGACAGCAGCAGCTTGCTGCCCGGTCACGGCGGCGTGTACGACCGTATCGACAGTCTTATCGCCGTCCTCGCCGTCAGCAACGCGCTGCGCGTTTTGGGCGGCATGTAACCGCAGGAAATTCAAATGACGAAACCGCAAGGGATTGTCGTTCTCGGCGCCACCGGCAGCGTGGGCGTCAATACGCTGGATGTGGTGGCGCGCCACCCCGAGCGTTACCGGGTGGTGGCGCTGAGCGGCAACCTCCAGGTGCAGCGCCTGTTCGAGCAGGCGCTGCAATTCCGGCCGGCTTACGTGGTGACCGGCGACGCCGCGTCCGCCGATGTACTGCGCGGCCGGCTGGCCGAGGCCGGCGTGGAGACCGAGGTGCTGCACGGCCCGGCCGCTCTGGTCCAGGTGGCGGCGCTGCCGGAGGCCGACGTGGTGATGGCAGCCATCGTCGGCGCCGCCGGCCTGCCGTCAGCAATGGCGGCGGCGCGCGCCGGCAAGCGCATCTTGCTGGCCAATAAGGAATCCTTGGTGGTGGCCGGCCGTCTGTTCATGGACGCGGTGCGCCGCCACGGCGCTACCCTGCTGCCGGTGGATAGCGAGCACAGCGCCATTTTCCAGTCCTTGCCGCACGATTACGCCGGCAATCTGGACGCCGCTGGCATCCGCAAAATCATTCTCACCGCTTCCGGCGGGCCTTTCCGTCAGACGCCGCTGGCGGCGCTGGCGCATGTCACGCCCGACGACGCCTGCCGCCATCCCAACTGGGTGATGGGGCGCAAGATTTCCGTCGACTCGGCATCGCTGATGAACAAGGGCCTGGAAGTGATCGAGGCGCACTGGCTGTTCTCCGCGCCGCCGGAACGCATCGAAGTGGTGGTGCATCCGCAAAGCGTGATCCATTCCATGGTGCAGTACCGCGACGGTTCGGTGATGGCCCAGTTGGGCTCGCCGGACATGCGCACGCCCATCGCTTGCGCGCTGGCCTGGCCGGAGCGCATCGAGGCCGGCGTGGGCTCGCTGGACTTCTTCTCCATGTCCAATCTGACTTTCGCTGCGCCGGACCTGGAGCGTTTCCCCTGTCTCAAACTGGCTTTCGAGGTGTTGCGCCTGGGCGGCGACGCGCCGGCGGTGTTGAACGCCGCCAACGAAGTCGCGGTGGAGGCGTTCCTGCAGGGGCGCATGCGCTTCCTCGACATTCCCGCCGTGGTATCCGCCGCACTTGAGGGTGTCAGCCTGGCCGGCAGCGACTCGGTCGAGGGTTTGCTGGCCAAGGATGAGGAGGCGCGCGCCTTCGCGCTGCAAAGGGTGGCCGCATGCTGACCTTGCTCGCCTTCCTGGCGGCCATCGGCTTGCTGGTGACCTTTCACGAACTGGGCCACTACTGGGTGGCTCGGCTGTGCGGCGTCAAGGTGTTGCGCTTCTCCATCGGCTTCGGCAAGCCGCTGTGGACGTATTGGCGCAAGGGCACCGAGTGGGTGATTTGTCCGATCCCGCTGGGAGGCTATGTGCGCATGCTGGACGAGCGCGAGGGCCCGGTGACGGAGGAACTGCGTCCGCAGGCCTTCAATAATCAGCATGTGTTGAAGCGCATCGCCATCGTCGCCGCTGGGCCGCTGGCCAATCTCTTGCTGGCGGTGTTGCTGTACTGGGTGGTGCTGGGGCAGGGCGTGAGCCAGGTCAAGCCCTTGGTCGGCACCGTGGTGGCGCAGACCCCGGCCGCAGCCGCCGGCTTCGCGCCTGGCGACCGCATCCTGAGCATAGCCGGCCAGCCGGTGGCCAACTGGCAGCAGATCCGCCTCGCCTTCGTCGAGGCGGCGATGTCGCCGGACGCCACCGTGGTGCGGGTGGAAACCGCCGCCGGCGCCAAGGCCGAACGCCGCATCGACCCCGCCCGCTTCGGCGACAAGGCGGTCACCGCGATGCAGCAGGGCAGCACCGGCCTGACGCCGGGCCGTTTCTTGCCGGTGATAGGCGCGCTGGAAGACGGCGGCGCCGCGCAGAGCGCCGGCCTCAAGGCGGGCGACAAGCTGCTGGCGCTCAACGGCCAGGCCTTGAATAGCTGGGAAGGCTGGGTGACCCAGGTGCGCAACAGCCCGGGGCGCGATCTGGACGTGAAAGTCCTGCGCGGCGCGGAAACGCTGAACATCAAGGTGCGGCCGCAGGCGCATCAGCAGGACGGCGAAGTGGTGGGGCGCATCGGCGCCGCGCCGCAGGCCGATGCCGACTGGGGACGCCAGCTGCTGTACACCGAGCATTACTCGGTGCCGCAGGCGGCGCTGGCCGCCTTGGCCAAGACCTGGGACACCAGCTGGATGAGCGTCAAGTTCATGGGACGCATGCTGATGGGCCAGGCCTCGCTGGATAATCTGTCCGGCCCGCTGACCATCGCCAATGTCGCCGGCCAGACCGCGCGCGAAGGCCTGACGCCTTATCTTGAGTTCCTGGCCTTGATCAGCATAAGCATCGGCGTGCTGAATCTGCTGCCGATTCCAGTTCTGGATGGCGGGCACTTAATGTATTATGTCGCGGAGTTGATCAGAGGCCGCCCCGTCAGTGAGCGGGCGCAATTGTTCGGACAAAAAATTGGCTTCATCTTGCTGGCGTCTTTGATGGCGTTTGCCTTGCTGAATGATTTCAGCCGCCTATTTGGGGGTTAAAACCGATCTATGAAATTGAAATTGCTTGCAGCAGCCGTACTGGGCCTGACCTCGGCCTCCTTGGTCTGGGCTGCTGATCCTTTTGTCATCAAAGACATCCGTGTCGAGGGCCTGCAGCGCACCGAGCCCGGCACCGTGTTCAATTATCTGCCGGTCAAGGTGGGCGACACCTTCAATGACCAGAAGGCCAACGAGGCGATCAAGGCCTTGTTCGCCACCGGCTTCTTCAATGATGTGCGCATCGAGTCGCGCGATAATGTGGTGATCGTGGCCGTGGCCGAGCGCCCGGTGGTCAGCCAGCTCAATATCAACGGCGCCAAGGAATTCAGCAAGGACCAGCTGAAGAAGGCGTTGAAGGACAATGGCTTCGCCGAATCGCTGATCTTCGACCAGGCGTTGCTGGACGGCGCGGTGCAGGAGCTCAAGCGCCAGTATTACAGCCGCGGCAAGTATTCGGTGGAAGTGACGCCGTCGGTGACCAAGCTGGAACGAAACCGCGTGGCGGTGACGCTGGACATCAACGAGGGCGTGACCGCGCGCATCAAGGATATCCGCCTTGTCGGCGTCAGCGCCTTCAAGCAGTCCGAACTGATAGACCTGTTCAGCCTGACCACCGGCGGCTGGCTGTCCTGGATCACCAAGGACGACCAGTATTCCAAGCAGAAGCTGACCGGCGACCTGGAAAAGCTCAAGGCTTTCTACCAGAACCAGGGCTATCTGGAGTTCAACATCGATTCCACCCAGGTATCGATCAGCGCCGACAAGCAGGACATGTTCCTGACGGTGAATATTCACGAAGGCAAGAAGTTCACCATCTCCGACATCAAGCTGGCCGGCGACCTGAAAGTGCCGGAAGCGGATCTGCGCAAACTGATCCAGGCCAAGGCCGGGGATACCTTCAACAACGAGCGCATCACCGAATCGGTTAAATCGCTGAGCGACCGCCTGGGCCAGGCCGGCTACGCTTTCGCCAACGTCAACGTGCTGCCGGACATCGACCACGACAAACAGACCGTGGCCTTCACCTTCTTCGTGGATCCGGGTCGCAAGACCTATGTGCGCCGCGTCAACATCGCCGGCAACACCAAGACCCGCGACGAAGTGATCCGCCGCGAATTGCGCCAGCTGGAAGGCGCCCCCTACGGCGCCGACAAGATCAAGCGCAGCAAGGAGCGCGTGGAACTGCTGGGCTATTTCGAGGACGTGAACATCGAAACGCCGGCGGTGCCGGACGCCGCCGATCAGGTGGACATGAACATCAGCCTGAAAGAGCGCTCCACCGGCAGCGTGTCCGCGGGTATCGGTTTTGTGCAGGGCGAGGGCGTGCAGCTGTCCGCCAGCCTGTCGCAGAGCAATATCTTCGGCTCCGGCAAGTATATGTCGCTGGGTCTGTCCACCGGCAAGGTCAACAAGAATATCTCGCTGTCCTTCACCGATCCGTACTTCACGCCGGACGGTGTCAGCCTGGGCTATGACTTGTACAACCGCGTCTACAACCCGGACGCCACCAATATTTCCGCGTACAAGACCAGCACCATAGGCGGCGCGGTGCGTTTCGGCGTGCCGGTGACCGAGTACGACCGCATCAACTTCAGCATTGGCGCGGAAAACACCAAGATCACCACCTATTCGAACAGCCCGCAGCGCTATATCGACTTCGTCAACCAGTACGGCGCCAGCAACAACACGCTGCTGGGTACCATCAGCTGGGGTCGCGATACCCGTGACAGCGCGCTGTGGCCGACTCGCGGCGCGGTGATCAAGGTGGGCGCCGACGCCGGCCTGCCGGGCGGCGATCTGCAATACTACCGCCTGACCCATCAGCAGACTTGGTTCTTCCCGATGACCAAGACCTTCACGCTGATGCTGAATGGCGAGCTGGGCTATGCCGATGGTTACGGCAAGACCTCGCGCCTGCCGTTCTTCCAGAACTTCTACTTGGGCGGCCTGGGCTCGGTGCGCGGCTACGACACCAGCAGTATCGGTCCGCGCGACACCAATGGCGACTATCTGGGCGGTACCCGCAAGGCGGTGGCCAATGCCGAGATCTTGTTCCCCTTCCCGGGAATGAAGGACAATAAGTCGGTGCGCGCCAGCATGTTCATGGATGCCGGTACTCTGTGGGATCCGTCGGTGGCGGGCAGCTCCGCCGGCGATGGTTTGCGCTATTCCGCAGGCGTGGCGCTGACCTGGCTGTCTCCGATCGGCCCGATGAAATTCAGTATCGCCAACCCGCTGAAGAAGAAGGACACCGACAAAGTCCAGCGCTTCCAATTCCAGCTGGGTACCGTGTTCTAAAATTGACGGGGTTGTTATATGAAAACATTGCAATGGGCGGCCGTGCTCTTGTCGATGGCTGCTTTGTCGGCCCAGGCGGCCGAGCTCAAGATGGGTTATGTCAACACCGAGCGCATCTATCGCGAGGCGGCGCCGGCGATCGCCATCCAGAAACGCCTGGACAAAGAGTTCGCCGAGCGTCGCAACGAGTTGAAGAAGATGGAGGCGCGCGCCAAGGAGCTGGAGTCCCAGCTGGCCAAGAGCAGCTTGAATTCCGACGACCGCAAGCGTTACGAGCGTGAATACGCGGCTTTGGACCGGGACTACCGGGCCAAGGGCCGTGAGCTGTCCGAGGACTTCAACCAGCGGCGCAACGAGGAGTTCGCCTCGGTGCAGGAGCGCGCCAACCGCGCGCTCAAGCAGATCGCCGAGCGCGAGCAGTACGACCTGATCCTGCAGGATGTGGTGTATGTGAACCCCAAGTATGACCTGACGCCCAAGGTTCTGAAGGAATTGGAGCGCTGAAGGCAGGGTGGGGCGGCGTAATGGCCGTCCCGGATGCGCGCGGCCATGGCCGCGCGCCAACTCACATTATGGGAGCAAGCCGACCCCAGGTCGGCTTTCGTTTTTGATGGCTTATACCCTCTCATTCATTACCGGGCAGCTGGGCGGAGAACTGGCGGGTCCGGACCTGAGCGTCAACCGGCTGGCGCCGCTGGAAGCGGCCGAGTCCGGCGACATCGCCTTTCTGGCCAACCCCAAGTATCGCAAGCAACTGGACGACAGCGGCGCCAGCGCGGTGATCGTCGCGCCCAAAATGGCGGAAGAGCTGGCGCAAAGCGCGGCTTGGAATCAGCGTTCCTGGATTGTCGCCGCCGACCCCTATCTTTACTTCGCGCGCCTGGCCGCGCTGTTCCATCCGCAGCCGACGGCGCATGCCGGCATTCACCCCAGCGCGGTGCTGGGCGAGGGCGCTCGGGTGGCGGCCAGCGCCGAGCTGCGTGAACACGTCAGCATCGGCCGCAACGTGGTCATCGGCGAGCGCTGCCGGCTGCTGCCGGGCGTGGTGGTGGGCGACGACTGCGTGCTGGGCGACGACGTGGTCTTGTATCCCAACGTCACGCTTTACCATGGTTGCGTGCTGGGTCATCGCGTCGGCGTGCATTCCGGCAGCGTGATCGGCGCGGACGGTTTCGGCCTGGCCTGGGACAAGGACCACTGGTTCAAAATTCCGCAAACCGGCCGCGTCATCATCGAGGACGACGTGGAAATCGGCGCCAATACCACGGTGGACCGCGGCGCGATGGCGGATACCATCGTCAAGCGTGGCGCCAAGATCGACAATCTGGTGCAGGTCGCCCACAACGTGCAGATCGGCGAGCATTCCGCCATCGCCGGCTGCGTCGGCATCGCCGGCAGCGCCAAGATTGGCGCTTACTGCACCGTGGGCGGCGCGGCGATGTTCGTCGGCCACATTGAAATCTGCGATAAAACCCATATCGGCGGCGGTACCCTGGTGTCGAAGTCGATCAAGACGCCGGGCACCTATGCCTCGTCCTACCCCTTGCAACCTATGAAAGAGTGGCTGGCCAACGCGGTGCACGTCCGTCATCTGGACGATATGGCCAAGCGGCTCAAACAGCTCGAACGCGAGCTCAAAGAAATGAAGAATCAGGAGGAATCCCCCAATGTCTGAACACGCCATCACCATCGATGTCCGCGAGATCATGCGCTACCTGCCGCATCGCTATCCTTTCCTGCTGGTGGACCGTGTCACCGAGTTCGAGGAAAACAAGCGCATCAAGGCGCTGAAGAACGTGACCATCAATGAGCCGTTCTTCGTTGGCCATTTCGAGCAATACCCGGTGATGCCGGGCGTGCTGATCATCGAGGCGATGGCCCAGGCCGCCGGCATCCTGGCCATCCGCAGCCAGGGCGAGCGCGCCGAGAACGAGCTGTACTTCTTCGTCGGCATCGACAACGCCCGCTTCAAGCGCCAGGTGGTGCCGGGCGACCAGCTGACCTTCGAAGTGGAACTGATCACCAGCAAGCGCGGCATCGGCAAGTACTCCGCGCGCGCGTTGGTGGATGGCCAGCTGGCTTGTGAAGCCGAAATCATGTGCGCCAAGCGCGAGGTGTGATCATGGCCATCCATCCAACCGCCATCGTCGACCCCAAGGCCCAGATCGCCGCCGACGTGGAAATCGGCCCTTACACCATCATTGGCCCCAATGTCAGCATCGGCAGCGGCAGCTGGGTGGGCCCTCATGTGGTGATCGAGGGTCACACCTCCATCGGCAAGAACAACCGTATCTTCCAGTTCTGCTCGCTGGGCGCCCAGCCGCAGGACAAGAAGTACGCCGGCGAGCCGACCCGCCTGGAAATCGGCGACAACAACACCATTCGCGAATTCTGCACCTTCAACACCGGCACCGCCCAGGATGTGGGTGTGACCCGTGTCGGCAATGACAACTGGGTGATGGCCTATGTGCACGTCGCGCATGACTGCCAGGTGGGCAATAACGTGATCCTGGCCAATAACGCCACCCTGGCGGGCCACGTGCAGTTGGGCGACTGGGTGATCCTGGGCGGCTTCACCAGCGTGCATCAGTTCGCCATCATCGGCGAGCACGCGATGACCGCCTTCGCCAGCGCCGTGGCCCAGGACGTGCCGCCGTTCGTGATGGCGCACGGCAACCGCGCGGTGCCCTCCGGCATCAACGCCGAAGGCATGAAGCGCCGCGGCTTCAGCGCCGAGCAGATCCGCCGCGTGCGGGGCGCCTACAAGACCTTGTACCGCCAGGGCCTGTCCTTCGAGGACGCCAAGGCCGCCATCCTGGCGGACGCCGCCGCCGGCCACGATGAGCTGGCGCCGTTCACCCGCTTCTTTGGCCAGTCCGCCAGAGGCATCATTCGCTGAGATCCATGCCCGACACTTTGTTCAAAAGCAAGCGGGCACTGAAGGTCGCCATGGTGGCTGGGGAAGCCTCGGGCGACCTTCTTGCCGCCCACCTGATGGACGCGCTGATGGCGCGCCATCCCGACATCGAGTTCGCCGGCATCGGCGGCCCGCGCATGGAAGCGCGGGGTTTCGTCAGCCACGCGCCGCAAAGCCGGCTGGCGGTGATGGGCTATGCCGAAGTGCTCAAGCGCCTGCCGGAGCTGCTGCGCATCCGCCGCACCCTGCGCGATAGATTGCTGGCCGAAAAGCCGGACGTCTTCATCGGCATCGACGCGCCGGACTTCAACCTGGACCTGGAAGCCACGCTCAAGCGCGCCGGCATTCCCACCATCCATTACGTCAGCCCCTCGGTCTGGGCCTGGCGGCCGGAGCGGGTGCAGCAGATAGGCCGCAGCGTCAGCCACATGCTGTGCCTGTTTCCGATGGAGCCGCCGCTGTACCGCCAGGCCGGGGTGCCGGTCACCTATGTCGGCCACCCGCTGGCCAGCGAGATTCCGCTGCGGCCGGACCAGGGCGCGATGCGCGAGCAGCTGGGCCTGCCGCAGCGCGCGCCGGTGTTCACCCTGATGCCGGGCAGCCGCGTCAGTGAATTGGAACACATGGCGCCGCTGTATATCGAAACCGCCAAACTGCTGCTGAAAACCTATCCGGACGCCCAGTTCCTGGTGCCCTTGGCCACCCGTCCCACCATGGCGCTGTTCGACCGCATGCTGAGCCGCCACAAGGGCTGGGACCTGCCGCTGCGCAAGCTGTTCGGCCATGCGCAGATGGCGATGATCGCCAGCGACGCGGTGTTGGTCACCAGCGGCACCGCCACGCTGGAAGTGGCGTTGACCAAGAAACCGATGGTGATCAGCTACAAGCTGTCCGCGCTGACTTACCGCCTGGTCAAGCGCAAGATCCGCCTGCCTTACGTCGGCCTGCCCAATATCCTGTGCGGCCGCTTCGTGGTGCCGGAGCTGCTACAGAAGCAAGCGACGCCGGCCAAGCTGGCGGCGGAAATGCAAAGACTGTACGAGGATCAGGACGCGCGCCGCGAGATGGTGGACGCCTTCACCGAACTGCATCAGTCCTTGCGCCAGGACACCGCCGCATTGGCGGCGGAAGCGGTGCTGCACGTGGTGGGGCGGCAATGAGCGGGCTTGATCCGGAACGGATCGCCGGAGTGGACGAAGCCGGCCGCGGCCCGCTGGCCGGCGCGGTGTTCGCCGCCGCGGTGATTCTGGACCCGGCCAAGCCCATCGCCGGCCTGGCCGATTCCAAGGTGCTGAGCGAGGCCCGCCGCGACGAGCTGGCGCTGTTGATCAAGCGCGACGCGCTGGCCTGGTGCATCGCCAGCGCCAGCGTCGAGGAAATCGACAAGCTCAATATCCTGCACGCCACCATGCTGGCGATGACGCGGGCGGTGCAAGGCCTGCAGCCGCAGGCGACGCGCGCGCTGATCGACGGCAACCGCGTGCCCAAGGGCCTGCCGGTGCCGGGCGAAGCCATCGTCAAGGGCGACGCCAAGGTGGCGGCCATTTCCGCCGCGTCCATCCTGGCCAAGACCGCGCGCGACGCCGAACTGGTGGCCTTGGACGCGCTGCATCCGCAATACGGTTTCGCCCGCCACAAAGGCTATCCCACCGCGGAACACCTGGCCGCGCTGGAGCAGCACGGCGCCTTGCCGGCGCATCGCAAGAGCTTCGGCCCGGTCAAGGCCTGGCTGGCGCGGCAGCAGGGGCAATTGTTTTGAGCGGCGAGGCCGCCAAATCCTGTTTCCCGCCGGTGGCGCGCGCCGATGCCCGCGTCTTGGTGCTGGGCTCCTTGCCCGGCGACGCCTCGCTGCAGGCCGGCCAGTACTATGCCCACCCCCGCAATCAATTCTGGCCGCTGCTGCAGGCGATCACCGGCCGGCCGCTGGTCGAACTGGCCTACGCCGAACGCCTGGACGCGCTGCAAGGAGCCGGCGTGGCCTTGTGGGACGTGATCGCCAGCGCGCGGCGGCGCGGCAGCCTGGATACCGCCATCCGCGATCAGCGCGCCAACGATCTGCGCGAGCTGGCGCAGAGCCTGCCGCGGTTGCGCGCGGTCGCCTTCAACGGCGCCACCGCCGCGCGCGCGGCCGGACAGCTGGATGGCCTGGGGCTGGATATTCTGGCCTTGCCTTCTTCCAGCCCGGCGCATACGCTGGCGTTTGACAGAAAACTTGAAGTTTGGCGGCAACTGGGACGATATTTGTAGTTGACGATGGCCAAACGCGCTCGTCGTCGCGATGAAACCACCTGGGGGAGCGAATATGGGCCATTACTGCATATGGTTTGTCACGCCGGACGACAGCGTGATGCGCCGGGCCGAAGTGGTGATCAACGGCGTGATCCATTGCCATCAGGTGCTGGAGGAAATCGAGGCGCAGCTGGCGGTGGACTGCGGCCTGACCCAGGTGATGATCGTGGACTGGAAGCGTTTTGAGACGCCGGAGCAGGCCGGTAAGCTCGCTCACGCGGCTTAGACGGCTAGCTCTTTGGTAGGAGTCAAGCCCGCAGGCGGCCATGCTATCATGGCCGCCTGAATCTTTATGGGGGTCGGCGTCATGCGCGTGTTGGGTTTCGCCGGCTATTCCGGCAGCGGCAAGACCACCTTGCTGGAAAAACTGATTCCCCGTCTGACCGCGCGCGGCCTGCACGTCGCCGTGGTCAAGCACACCCACCACGATGTGGACTGGGACACGCCGGGCAAGGACAGCTGGCGCCATCGTCAGGCCGGAGCCACCCAAGTGCTGCTGGCCTCGGCCCGCCGCCGCATGCTGGTGGAGGAACTGGCGGACAGCAATGATTTGCCGCTGGCCGCCCACTTGGCGATGCTGGGTCCTTGCGATCTGGTATTGGCCGAAGGCTTCAAACACGAAGCGATTCCCAAGATAGAAGTGGTCAATAGCGCGCTGGCCGCACCGGCGTTGCATCCGCACGACGGCCAAGTGCTGGCCGTGGTCGGCGATCTGCCGCAAACGCTGGACCTTCCCTGGTTTCACCGCGACGACGCCGACGCCGTCGCCGCCTTCCTGATTACACGATTGGATCTGCCCCATGCTGAGCTTTGAACAAGCCCGCGACTGGCTGCTGCAGCGCGCCCAGCCGCTGAGCGCCACCGAACAAGTCGAACTGCTGGCCGCCGCCGGCCGCGTGCTGGCCGAACCGGTGCTGGCCACGCTGGACGTGCCGCCGCACGACAATAGCGCGATGGACGGCTACGCGCTGCGCGCCGCCGAACAAGCGGCGGCGATGCCGGTGTCGCAGCGGGTGCCGGCCGGCAGCGTGCCGCAGGCATTGATCGCCGGCAGCGTGGCGCGCATCTTCACCGGCGCGCCGATCCCGCCCGGCGCCGACGCCGTCATCATGCAGGAACAGGCGGAAACCGCCGCCGACGGCACGGTCAGCTTCAGCCAGCCGGCCAGCGCCGGCCAGAACATCCGCCGTCGCGGCGAAGACATCCGCGTTGGCCAGGAAATCCTGCCGGCCGGCAAAGTGCTGAACCCGGCCGACATCGGCCTGGCCGCGTCCATTGGTGTGGAAACGCTGACGGTGCGCCGCCCGCTGCGAGTGGCGGTGTTCTTCACTGGCGACGAGCTGGTGGAGCCGGGCCGGCCGCTGGCCGCCGGTCAGATCTACAACTCCAACCGCTACTGGCTGGCGCCGGCGCTGATGCGTCTGGGCTGCGAGGTGATAGACCTGGGCATCGTCCGCGATTCCCTGGGCGCCACCCGCGAGGCGCTGCGCGACGCCGCCGACGCCGCCGACGTGATCATGACCTGCGGCGGGGTGTCGGTGGGCGAGGAAGACCACGTCAAGGCCGCGGTCGAGGCCGAGGGCTCGCTGGACCTGTGGAAACTGGCGATCAAGCCGGGCAAGCCGCTGGCTTACGGCAAGATCGGGCTGGCGGACTTCATCGGCCTGCCGGGCAATCCGGTATCCGGCTTCGTCACTTTCCAGGTGCTGGCGCGCGCCTTCCTGGAACGGCGCGCCGGCCTGCCGGTATCGGCGCTGGCGCCGGAAGGTCCGTACCCGGCGGCTTTTGACTGGACCCGGCCGGATGCGCGCCGCAGCGAATTCATCCGCGTGCGTCGCGTGTGCGTCGACGGCCGCTGGCAGTTGGAACTGTACCCGCAGCAAGGCTCAGGGGTATTGATGTCCTGCGCCTGGGCCGACGGCCTGGTGCGCTTGGAGCCGGGTCAGGCGGTGGCGCGCGGCGACATGCTGGCCTATCTGCCGCTGGTGCAGTGAGCCGTGCCCACCATCCGCTTCGTCGATGAAAACGGCGCGCTGCTCGGCGAACAGCAGGCGGCGCCCGGCGACAATCTGCTGGACCTGGCGCGGCTGGCGGACGTGCCCTTGCACTGGCGTTGCGGCCAGGGCACTTGCGGTACTTGCAAGGTGAGGCTGGCGACGCCGGAGGCGGAGCAGCGGCCCAGCCGCAAGGAGCGCAATGTGCTGCTGCGCGCCGGCGCCATCGACGCCGCCCAGGCCGCCAGCGAATGCTGGACCGAGGCGCGGCCGTGGCGGCTGGCCTGCCACCTGCATCTGAGCGATGACGACTGGGAAGTGGAGTGTCCGGCGTTTTGAGCGCCAACAAAAAGGGCCCGTAGGGGCCCTTGTTCTATTGCATTAGGCGCTCAAGCGCTTCTGCGGTACAGCGCGATCGACCCCGCCAAGGCCAGCAAGGCGCCGCCGCTGACGCGGTTCAGCCACTTCACGCCGTTCTCCCGCCACAGTTGCAGCGATTTCGCGCCCAGCAGCGCGTAGCCGCTCATCGCCAGCACGTCTATCGCCACGATCACCGCGGCCAGCGCCAGGTACTGGGGCAGTTGGGCCTCGGCTGGCGCGACGAACTGCGGCAGCAGCGCGGACATGAAGAAATAATACTTGGGGTTGCCCATGGCCACGGAGAAGCTCTTGGCGACGGCGGCCCAGCGCGAAGGCTGGCGCGCGGCATCATCAACCGAGGCTAGCCCGCCTTTGGCGCGCAGCATCTGCAGGCCGACATAGGCGAGAAAGGCCACGCCCAGCCATTTGACGATCAGAAATAGCGTTTCGGACGCCGCCAGCAGCGCGCCGAAACCCAGGCCTACCAACAGCACCAGCAGCAAGTCGGCCAAGACCGCGCCCAGCATGCCGTACAGCGCATAGCGCAGGCCGAAGCGGGAACCATTGCTCAGCGCCAGCAAGACCGTGGGCCCCGGCGTGAGAATGCCCACGGCCATGATGAAGGCGAAGGCGAGCAGGGTGGCGAGGGTCATGGTCGGGATTCTCCTATTGCAGTGGCTTTGAGCCTGTTCAAGGTCTCGCTCTTGCTCGCGGGATGGTAAGCACGGGCTTAATCGGCGGTCTGTTCCGCGCAGTCTTCATCTGCGTTCTTGGGCTCCGGGCACTCCGGCCGCAGCCAGTGGCGCAGCATGGTCAGCGCCACCGCCAGCAGGGTGGGGCCGATGAACAGGCCTATCACCCCCCAGGCGATCAGGCCGCCGATCACGCCGAGGAAGATCAGCGACAGCGGCATCTGCGCGCCCTGGCTGATCAGCAAGGGCTTCAGGATGTTGTCTATGGTGTTGATCAGCAAAAAGCCCCAGACCAGCAGAAAGATGCCCAGGCCGGTGTTACCGGTGTAAAACACCCAGGCGGCGGCCGGCAGCCAGACGATCAGCGTCGGCATCTGCGCCACCGCGACGATGAAGCAGAGGAAACCCAGCACCAGCGCGCCGGGCACGCCGGCGATCAAGAGGCCGATCACGCACAGAATGGTCTGCGCCAGCGCGGTGCCCACCACCCCGGTGGTGACGCTGCGTATGGTGCGGGCGATCACGTCCGGCAGCTCGCCGGCCGGCGCGCCGCCCAGCTTGATCACGACCAGCTCCACCATGTCCCACAGCCGGTCGCCGTTGATCAGCAGCAGGCCGGACACGATGATGGCCAAGACGATTTCCAGCAGGCTCAGGCTGAGATTGGCGCCGCCGGACAATAGCCACAGCGCGCCCTGGTTCACCGCCGGGCGGATTTTTTCGAAGAAGCCGGGCAGGTCGGCCTGCACGCTGCCCCACAGCTTTTGCAGGCTTTCACCCACCACCGGGATATTGGCCAGCCAGGCCGGCGCGTTGGGCAGGGTCAGCTGGGTCAGGTCGTGAGTGAGGCCGGACAGATGGGGCAGGGTGTCCGCCAGGGTCAGCGCCATCAGGCCGATGGGAATCGCCAGCGCCAGGGCCAGCGCCAGTACGATGAGCAGGGCGGCCAGCTTGTGGCGTTCCCCCAGTTTTTGCCGCAGCCGGCAATGCAGCGGCCAGGCGGAAATGGCGATGATGGAGGCCCAGGTCAGGGCGCCCAGGAACGGTTGGATCACGCGCAGGCAGGACATCACCAGCAGGGCGATGATGGCGATCTGGAACACCGCCAGAATGCTGACATTGGGGAATGCTTTATTGATGGCCATGGGGCTCTCGGAAAATGAAAAACGGGCCGATCTGGATCGGCCCGCTGATTCTGCAATGCAATGGAGCTGAATGCAATTGGCGCTTGCGGCTATTGCGGGTTCGCCGCGGCCAGGGTCTTGGCGAAGGCGGCGGGCGGAGTGAAGCCGACCACGCGGTCCGCCTCCTGGCCCAGCTTGTCGAACAGGATGATGCCGGGCGGGCCGAACAGACCGAAGCGCTTGAGCAGCGCCTGGTGCTCGGCGTTATTGGCGGTGACATCGGCCTTGACCAGCACATAGCCCTGCATCTGGCGGCTGACCGCCGGGTCCGGGAAGGTTTCCGCCTCCATCTCCTTGCAGGACACGCACCAGTCCGCGTAGAAGTCCAGCAGCAGCGGCTTGCCCTCGGTCTTGGCCTTGGCCAGCAAGGCGTCCAGCTGCGCGTTGTTGGCGGCGGGCTGGAACACGGCCTCGGCGCGGGCCTCCGCCTGGCCTTGACCCAGCCAGCGCAGCGGATAGCGCGGATTGTCGGCGCCGGCCAGCAGGCCGGCCAATTGCGCCGCGCCTATCAACAGCAGCGCCACGCCGGCGGCCTTGCCCAGCCGTCGCGGCGCGCCGGCGTTGCCAGGCAGCGCTTCCAGCGCGCCCAGCGACACCGCGCTGCCGATCAGCAGCAAGGCCCACAGCAGCATCACCAGCGCGCCCGGCAGGAAGGGCGCGGCCAGCCAGATGGCCAGGCCCAGCATCACCACGCCGAAGCCGGCCTTGACGGTTTTCATCCAGCCGCCGGCGCGCGGCAATACATGGCCGCCGAAAGTGCCGATCAGGATCAGCGGCAGGCCCAGGCCCAGCGCCATCGCGTACAGCGCCGCGCCGCCCAGCGCGGCGTCGCCGGTGCTGCCGATATAGCCCAGCGCCAGCGCCAGCGGCGGCGCGACACAGGGGCCGATGATCAGCGCGGACAGCGCGCCCATCGCGAATACGGTGGCGAACTTGCCGCCGGACAGATGATTGGAGGTGTCGGCCAGCCGAGATTGCAGCGCCGACGGCAGCTGGATGGTGAACAGATCGAACATGGACAGCGCGAACACCACCATCAGCGCGCTGGCGCTCAGCACCACCGCCGGCTGTTGCAGCCATACCGTCAGCAGCGAGCCGGTGAGGCCGGCGATGACGCCGACCACGGTGTAAGTCAGCGCCAGGCCTTGCACATAGGTGAAGGACAGCAGGAAACCGCGGCGGCGGGTCAGTGTTGCGCCCTGGCCGGCAATCAATGAGGAAACGATGGGCAGCAGCGGATACATGCAGGCGGTGAAGGCCATGCCTATGCCCGCCAGCAGAAAGGTGCCCAATGTGGTCAGCCAACCCTGGGCTGCCAGCTCATTGTTGCCGGCCGGGGACTTTCCCTGCGGGGAGGCCTCCGACAGCCATTCGCCCAGCTTGCCGCCGGCGGCCGGCGTGCCGCCCACCTTGAGCTTGTGGGTGTAGGGCGGGTAGCAGACGCCGGCGTCGGCGCAGCCCTGCAGCTTGACCTGCAGCTCGAACTCGGCCGGCGCGTTGGGCTGCAGGGGCACGGTCACCACGTTCTTGCCGAGAAACACGGTCTGCTTGCCGAAGTACTGGTCGTTCTTTTCCTTGCCGGCCGGGAATTGCGGCGCGCCCACCAGATTGGCCGGCTGGCTGCTGATCTGGGTGCGGTCGCGGTACAGGTAGTAGCCGGGGGCCACGTCCAGCGTCAGCTTGAGCTGGTCGCCGACGCGTTCCACCTTGGCGGCGAAGGCTTGCTCGGCCGGCAGCAGGTCGTCCTGGTTGATGGCGTGCGCGGGCAGGCTCAAGCCCAGGCAGGCCAGCGAGATCGCGAGCAAGCCCACGATTCGGGATGAGAGTAGCGATAAGTTGATTGGCACGGGATGACTCTATGGTTTATGGTCGTTAGCGTTTGAATGACCGGCGCGCACAGGCATTGGTTCCGTGGCGGCCGGGCGGGGCGCGGAAGGCGGCGGTTTTGGTCGCGACCGCATCTTGCTATGCGAAAACAATATGCATTAAATTCAATTCACGGGCAAACGGTAAGATAGAATATTTATATAAAAACTAGGGTGCGACACCAGACATCATGCGAGAAACGATTCACTTTGCTCATGCCAACAGTTTTCCAGCCTCGGTTTACCGCAAGTTCCTGGCCACGCTGGGCGAACGCCACCAGGTGGGTTTCCTCGACGCCATCGGCCACGATCCCCGCTATCCGGTCACCGATTGCTGGCCGCACCTGGTGGAGGAAACCATCGCCCATATCGAAGCCCACAGCCAGGGGCCGGTGGTTGGCGTCGGCCATTCGCTGGGCGGCTTCCTGATGTTCTACGCCGCCTTGCGCCGGCCGGAGCTGTTCAAACGCATCGTGATCCTGGATTCGCCGCTGATGGGGCCGTTCCGCTCGCGCGGCATCTGGCTGGCCAAGAAGCTGGGCTTCATTGATCGCGTCACCCCGGGCGGCAATACCCTGAAGCGGCGCGACAACTGGGCGTCGGTGGCCATGGTTCACGACTACTTCGCCCGCAAGTCCATGTTCGCCCGCTTCGACCCGGACTGCCTGGCCGACTACGCCGAGCATGGCACGGTGGACGACGGCCAGGGCGGACGCAAGCTCAAGTTCCGTCCGCAGATCGAGCATGAAATCTACTGCGCGCTGCCGCATGATTTTCCGCGTTATCGCGGTCAATTGAAAGTGCCGGCGACTTTTATCGCCGGCACCGGTTCGGATGTATTGAAGCCGGCGGATCTGCGCTTCATGCGCAAGCACTTCAATATCGAGGTGCAGATGCAGCAGGGCAGCCATCTGTTTCCGCTGGAACGGCCGGTGGAAACGGCGCGGAGGATACTGGACCTGCTGGAGGCCTGAGCCGGGACCTGACGGTCAAAAATAAACGGAAGCCCGCGGGCTTCCGTTTTGACTGCTGCTTGCGTTTGAGCGGCGAAGCGCTGCTTCCAGGCAGGCTAGATGGGACGGATCTCTTGCGGGTAAAGCAGGGCGATATGGGCCCTGCCTCCGGAGCGGTCGGTCAAGAACAGCTGTGCCAACAGCAGATGCTGTTCCGGCAGGGAGTTCAGGTCGGTCTTGATCTTGTCGAACAGCTCGGCCTTGTAGGTGGCTTGGGACTTGCCGTCGGCCTCGGTGGAGTAGGTTTTCAGTGCCCAAGCATGGCCGACATGAGCTAGCTCGGGGTTGGCTAGTCCCAGTTTGTGATAAATGACGCCTTTGGCGTCGGAGCCATCCTCGTCGGAGTAAGCGAGCAGGGAGAAGCTGGGGTCGATGTGATTCAGGGCGAAGTTCAGCTTGTCGGCCACGTTTTCGATATAGCGCTCGAAGTCGCAGGTGTATAGCCAGGGAGTCCGCGAAATGAGTGGTTTGATGTAGGTGGTGGGATAGAACAGGGTGATGGTGGCCTTGCCCTCCTTGCTATCCGACAGCAAGAGCTTGGCGCCGAAAGCCTCGGACGGCGACAAGTTGTTCAGTTTGTTGCGAATCTTGTCGAATAGTTCTGCGTTGTAGGCGGCCTGATCGTCGCCTTTGGGCTTGGCCTCGATATAGAATTTTTGCCAGCCGGCATTGTTCTTCTGGATATTGCCCTGGTTGGCCGGCGCATAAAACACCACGCCCTTGGCCGGATTTTCTCTCTCGTCGGCTACGGCGGCGATGATGTGATGATTGGCCCGCGATAATTCATCGGTGCGCTGTCTGATCTTCTCCAGCAGTTCATCGATATCATGCTTAAACTCGGCAATATAATCCCAATTATTTGACATTGAATGACTCCATGGAAGTTGAATGACGCGGCGGTGTCGCGCACCGAATCAATTCTATGTCATTGGCAAATTGGCGCAGCTGACAAATGCTGAGCATGTCGTGTAGGGCAGGGGGGGGGCGGCAGGCCGTTCGTGGCGTTAGGTGGGTGGGCTCGCGTCGTCAAAGCAAAACGCCCGGCGGAGCCGGGCGTTGAAGTTGGACGACAAACCTTCTTACAGCATCGCCAGCCGCTGGCGCACGCTACGCTCGATGCCGGCGGCGTCCAGGCCGCAATCGGCCAGCATGCCGGCCGGATCGCCGTGCTCGACGTAATCATCCGGCAGGCCCAGCTGCAATACCGGCTTGAGGATGCCCATCGCCTGCATTGCTTCCAGGCAAGCCGAGCCGGCGCCGCCCATCACCACGTTTTCCTCCACGGTGATGATCAGATCGTGGCTTTCCGCCAGCCGGCATACCAGTTCCGCGTCCAGCGGCTTGACGAAGCGCATGTCGGCCACGGTGGCGTTCAGCGCCTCGGCGGCGGCCAGGGCCGGGGTCACCATGCTGCCGAAGGCGAGGATGGCCACCTTTTCGCCTTCGCGGCGCAGCCGGCCCTTGCCCAGCGGCAACGCCGTCATCTCGGCCTGGATCTCGGCGCCGGGGCCGGTGCCGCGAGGGTAGCGCACCGCGGCTGGGCTGTTCAGCATGAAGCCGGTGTACAGCATCTGGCGGCATTCGTCCTCGTCCGATGGCGCCATCACCGTCAGATTGGGGATGCAGCGCAGGAAGGACAGATCGAAGGCGCCCGCGTGGGTGGGGCCGTCCGCGCCCACCAGGCCGGCGCGGTCGATGGCGAACAGCACCGGCAGGTTCTGCAGCGCCACATCGTGGATCAGTTGATCGTATGCGCGCTGCAGGAAGGTGGAGTAGATCGCCACCACCGGTTTGGCGCCGTCACAGGCCAGGCCGGCGGCGAAGGTGACCGCGTGCTGCTCGGCGATGGCCACATCGTGATAACGGTCCGGGTGCTCCTGCTCGAAGCGCACCAGGCCGGAGCCCTCGCGCATCGCCGGGGTGATGCCGATCAGGCGCGGGTCGCGCTTGGCCATGTCGCAGATCCAGTCGCCGAACACCTGGGTGTATTGCGGCTTGCCGCCGCCCTTGCCGCTGGCCAGGCCGTTGCTGGGGTCGAACTTGGTGACGCCGTGGTATTTGACCGGGTCGCTTTCCGCCAGCTTGTAGCCGTGGCCCTTCTTGGTGACGATGTGCAGGAACTGCGGGCCCTTGAGGCTGCGGATATTGCTCAGGGTGTCCACCAGCACGTCCACATCGTGGCCGTCGATCGGGCCGATGTAGTTGAAGCCGAATTCCTCGAACAAGGTGCCCGGGGTGAAGAAGCCCTTGACGTGCTCTTCCACCTTGCTGGCGATCTCCTTCAACGGCGGGGCGATGCCCAGCACCTTGCTGGAGCCTTCGCGCATCGCCGCGTAGAAGCGGCCGGACATCAGCTTGGCCAGGTAGTTGTTCAGCGCGCCGACATTGGGGGAGATCGACATCTCGTTGTCGTTGAGCACCACCAATAGATCGGTGTCCATCGCGCCGGCGTTGTTGAGCGCCTCGAAGGCCTGACCGGCGGTCATCGAACCGTCGCCGATGATGGCCACGCATTTGCGCTCTATGCCCTGGGTCTTGGCCGCCACCGCCATGCCCAGCGCCGCGCCTATGGAGGTGGAGGAATGGCCGACGCCGAAGGTGTCGTATTCCGATTCGTCGCGCTTGGGAAAGCCGGCCAGGCCGCCTTTCTGGCGCATGCTGCCCATGCGCTCGCGGCGGCCGGTCAGGATTTTGTGCGGGTAGGTCTGGTGGCCCACGTCCCACACCAGGCGGTCGTCCGGGGTGTTGAACACATAGTGCAGCGCGATGGTCAGCTCGATGCTGCCCAGGTTGGAGGCGAAGTGGCCGCCGGTCTTGCTGACGCTTTCCACCAGGAAGTCGCGCAGTTCCGTGGCCAGCGGCGTGAGCTGCTGGCGCGACAGCTTGCGCAGGTCGGCAGGGCTTTGAATGGTCTCGAGCAAGGGGTACATAGTTTTCAGCTTCTTCAGAACGAGCGCGCGACGATGTAGTCGGCCAGTTCTTTCAATCGTTGGGCGGAATCGCCAAATCCTTCCAGCGCGGCAAAAGCCTCGTCGCGCAAGTCGCGGGCAAACTGCTTGGCTTCGGCCAGCCCCATCAGGCTGACATAGGTGGGCTTGTCGTGGGCGGCGTCCTTGCCGGCGGTCTTGCCCAGCGTGGCGGTATCCGCCTCGCAGTCCAGCACATCGTCCACCACCTGGAAGGCCAGGCCCATGCGCTTGGCGAACACGTCCAGGCGGGCGGTTTCGTTCTCGCTCAGCGGCCGGCCGGCCATGGCGCCCAGCAGCACCGACGCGCGTATCAGCGCGCCGGTCTTCAGCAAATGCATGTATTCCAGTTCCGGCTGGTTCAGCGCCTTGCCCACGCTGGCCAGGTCTATGGCCTGGCCGCCGGCCATGCCGGCGTGGCCGGCGGCGCGCGCCAGCGTGTGCGTCATCGCCAGCTGCGCGCGGGCTTCCACCCCGGCCATCGGCGTGGAGAGCACGTCGAAAGCCAGGGTTTGCAACGCGTCGCCCACCAGGAGCGCGGTGGCCTCGTCGTAAGCCACGTGGCAGGTGGGCTTGCCGCGGCGCAGCACATCGTCGTCCATGCAGGGCATGTCGTCGTGCACCAGGGAATAGACGTGGACCATTTCCACCGCCGCGGCCACGCGGGCCAGATTGTCGGCGCTGGCGCCCACCAGTTCGCCGGCGGCGAAGGCTAGCAGTGGCCGCACCCGCTTGCCGCCGCCCAGGCTGACATAGCGCATCGCCTCGTGCAGCTTTTGCGGCGTGTGCTGGCCGGAGGGCAGCAGGCGTTCCAGCGCGCCTTCCACTTGCTGCTGGATCTCGGTCATCCAGGCCATGAACGGTTTATTGGCCATTGGACAATTCCAGTGCTTTGAGTTCGTTGTTTTCCAGTATTTTCAGCTGCTGTTCCGCGTCGGCCAATTTGCCCTGGCAGAACTTGATCAATTCTATGCCCTGCTTGTAGGAGCCGAGCGCCGTTTCCAGCGGCATGTCGCCGCTTTCCATCGCCTGGATGATGTCTTCCAGTTGGGCCAGTGCGGTTTCGAAACTGGCCGGCGCTTTGCTGGCTTTAGCCATGGCGTTTTCCTTATTGTGCTTTGTGGTGGCCGGGCCGTGCGTTTTCTATTGGTGTCGCGTGGGCGCGGGCGGCTCTTTAAGGCCGTCATTCTAGTCCAATTTCCCGGTGTGGCGACAGAGGCGATTGAGCGCTTTTGGCAAGTCGGGACGCGGTTGGAATGGTAATCGTCCAGGAAGGGAACGCGCCTAGCGGACAATTCCCCGTCGTCCGCATTTGCGGTAGGGTGTCGCCAATAGAAAACGACAGGGGCCAGCATGCAATCTCAACCATCGATACTCATCACCGGCTGCTCCAGCGGCATCGGCTATCACACCGCCATCATCCTGGCCCAGCGCGGCTGGCGCGTGATCGCCAGCTGCCGCGCCGCCGCTGACGTGGAGCGCCTGCGCAGCGAGGGCATGACTTGCATCCAGCTGGATGTGAACGATACCGGTTCCATACACACCGGTTTGGCCCAGGCGCTGGAGCTGGCCGGCGGCCGCCTGGACGCCTTGTTCAATAATGCCGGTTTCGGCCAGCCCGGCGCGGTGGAGGACATCAGCCGCGCCGCGATGCGCGAGCAGTTCGAGACCAATTTGTTCGGCCCCTGGGAACTGAGCAACGCCGCGCTCAAGGTGATGCGCGCCCAGGGTCATGGCCGCATCGTGTTCAATAGCTCCATCCTCGGCTTCGCCGCCATGCGCTGGCGCGGCGCTTACAACGCCAGCAAGTTCGCGATGGAAGGCTTGTGCGACACCCTGCGCCACGAATTGCACGGCAGCGACATCCATGTGTCGCTGGTGGAGCCGGGGCCGATAGAAAGCCGCTTCCGCCCCAATGCGCTGGCGCGTTTCCTGAAGAACGTGGACATCGACGCCAGCTGTCACCGCGAGGCCTATCAGCAGCAGCTGGCGCGGCTGAAGAAAGAGGGCCACGCCGCGCCGTTCACCCTGCCGGCCAGCGCGGTGGCGGAGGCGGTATACCGCGCCATCACCGCGGCCAAGCCGGCGGCGCGCTATCGGGTGACTTTCCCCACCAAGCTGTACTGGTGGCTGCGGCGTCTGTTGCCAACCCGTTGTTTTGACTGGGCCTTGCGCGCGGCTACCTGATGCACGGCCAAGTCTTTGGCTTAGCATGAGTTTTTCTATGCATAGTCATGTTTTTTCTTAGATGACATTTTGATAGTTTCTTGTTGATCTAGTCTGGCGATTCGCTTTACAGTCACGGCACTTGCTCATGGTATTTGCTCATGCCGGAGCAGGCATAACAAATATTGAGATGCCGGGATTCCCGGCTCCGTGACACAAAGGAGTAAGCGAGATGAATCGCTGGAAATGGCTGCCCCTGCTGCTGGCGGGGGCGGGCCTGTTCGCGTCCGCGCAGGCGGCCGATATGACCAAGACGCTGAAGGTGTCCTTCCTGGCGCCCGAGACCGGCTTCGACCCGGCCAAGATGAGTGACATCTATTCGCTGGGCGTGATCGAGAACATCTTCGACAACCTGCTCAGGTACGACTATCTGGCGCGGCCGCTCAAGCTCAAACCCGGCACCGCCCAGGCGCTGCCGGAAATATCGGCGGACGGCAAGGTCTTCACTTTCAAAATCCGGCCCGGCATCTATTTTGCCGACGATCCGGCCTTCAAGGGCAAGAAGCGTGAGCTGACCGCGGCGGACTACGCCTACAGCATCAAGCGCTTCGCCGATCCCAAGGTCAGTTCGCCCAACGCCACCTCTTATACCGACTACGTGCTGGGGCTGGCGGAGGCGGGCAGCGCCGCCAGCAAGAAAGGCCGCTTCGATTACGACAAGCCCATCGAAGGCATCAAGGCGCTGGACCGCTACACCCTGCAGCTGACGCTGAAAAAGCCCAATTACAACTTCCTCTACACCGTGGCCGCCAAATTCAGCGGCGCGGTGGCGCGCGAGGTGATTGAAACCTACGACAGCAACACCAACGCCCACCCGGTGGGCACTGGGCCGTTTGTGCTGAAGGAATGGAAGCCGGGCAACCGCATCATCCTGGAAGCCAACCCCGGCTACCGCAAGGAAGTGTTCGCCGACGAGCCGGCCGCCGACGCGCCGCCGTTGGACCGCGAAATTGCAGATCAGCTGCGCGGCAAGACCCTGCCGGTCATCGGCCGCATCGATATCAAGGTGATAGAAGAAGAACAGCCGCGCTGGCTGTCCTTCCTCAACAAGCAGATCGACTACATCGGCGTGCCCAAGTCCGCGATTCCGTCCACCGTGCACAGCAGCGAGGCCAACCCCTTCCAGGCCAGCCTCAACCCGACGCTGGCGCAGCGCGGCATCCGCCTGCACCACAATCTGGGCATGGACCTGACTTACGCCTTCTTCAATATGCGCGATCCTGTGGTGGGCGGTTATAGCAAGCAAAAGATCGCGCTGCGCCGCGCCATCGCCATGGCTTACCCCAGCCAGGAAGTGATCAAGCTGCTGTACAGCGGCCAGGCCATCCAGTTGCAGAACCTGGTGCCCCTGAACATGGTGGGCAACGATCCGCGCTTTCACGGCGCGCCGGACTTCGATCCGGCGCTGGCCAATGCCTTGCTGGATCAGGCCGGCTACAAGATCGGTCCGGACGGCTACCGCCGCCAGCCCAACGGCCAGCCGCTGCTGATCACCCAGGCCACCCAGGGCAGCGCATTCGACAAGCAGTTCAACCAGATCTGGCAGAAGGCTTTCGACAGCATCAAGCTGCGCGTCACCTTCAAAGTGGCCAAGTGGAATGAAAACCTCAAGGCCGCCTACGCCGGCAAGGTGCAGATGTGGTCCTTGGGCGGTTCCGCCGCCATTCCGGATGGCGACGACTTCGTCACCGGCTTGTGGAGCAAGCAGATTGGCATCGCCAACCTGCCGTTCTTCAGCCGGCCGGAGTTCGACAAGGCTTATGAAGCATCGCAAGTGCTGCCCAACGGCCCTGAGCGCGACGCGCTGTTCGACCGCATGAATCGGGTGGCCGCCGCCTATCAGCCCTATGTGCTGGGCGTGACCCGCTTCGAAAACGTCGTCAGCCACGACTATCTCAAGGGTTACAAACCGCATCCGCTGGCCACGATAGGGGCGTCCTGGCGTTATGTCGACATCGACCTGAGCAAGCGCCGCTAACTATCTTGATCCGGGGCGCAGCCGCGCCGCTATATTCTGGAGAAGCAGATGTTCAATTTCATCATCCGCCGGATCTGGCAGATGGTGCCGACGATGTTCGGCGTCATGCTGCTGGTGTTCGTGCTATTCAACTGGGTGGGCGGAGACCCCACCTATATCCTGGCCGGCAAACGCCTGACGCCGGAAGTCATGGCCAATATCCGCGCCCAGCTGGGCCTGGACCTGAGCCTGCCGCAGCAGTTCTGGCTCTTCGTCAAGCAAGTGGCCACCTTCGACTTCGGCACCTCCTGGTCCACCCAGCAATCGGTTACCGCCACGCTGGCCTCGCGCATCGGTCCCTCGCTGACGCTGACCGGCACCTTGCTGGTGTTCGAACTGCTGACCGCGCTGCCCATCGCCATCGCCGTGGCTTACTACCGCGGCACGCTGACCGACCGCATGGTGACGCTGATCTGCACCGTGGCGATGTCCGTCAGCTCGCTGGCCTACATCATCGTCGGCCAATACCTGCTGGCCTTCAAACTGGACTGGTTCCCGGTGATGGGCTGGGACGACGACAGCCTGCTGTGCAGCCTGCTGATCTACGTGCCGCTGCCGCTGATCCTGGGCATGCTGGTGTCGCTGGCGCCCAATGTGCGTTTCTACCGCAGCTTCGTGGTGGAGGAGCTTAGCCACGACTATGTGCGCACCGCGCGCGCCAAGGGTCTGTCGGAAAAAACCGTGCTGTTCAAGCATGTGCTGCGCAACGCGCTGATCCCGGTGGTCACCGCGGTGATGATGTCCTTGCCCTTCCTGGTGCTGGGCTCGATGCTGCTGGAGCGCTTCTTCGGCATTCCCGGCATGGGCAATGAACTGCTGATGGCGGTGGACAAGAGCGATTTTCCGGTGATCAAGGCCATTACCGTGACCATCGCCGGCGCCGCCATGGTGTTCAACCTGCTGGCCGACATCATCTACAAGTGGATCGATCCACGCGTGCAACTCAAGTGAGCGCGGAGCACAAGACATGACGACATTGCAAAATACCGCCGGCGCCGCGCCGGCCGCCCCCTCGCGCAGCCTGTGGGCGCTGGGCTGGCAACGCCTGAAGCGCGATCGCATCGGCTTCGTCTCGCTGTGGGTGGTGGTGGCTTTCATGCTGCTGGCCGCCGCCGGCTGGCTCAATCTGGCCGGCCGCGGCTGGAACGACGAAATCGCCGCCTCCTACGCGCCGCCGACCTTGCTGCTGGAGAAATACCGCCAGCAGGAAACCCCGGCTGCCGGCGGCGCGGCCTCCACCGCCATCGTGCCCACCGAGCGCTTGAAACCGTCGGAAGACCCCATCCACGACTGGATGGAAGCCGCGCGCCCGCATGCCGCCGAGTATGCCCAGCCGGAAGTGAAGAAAGTGGAATCGCTGCCCTTCGGCGCGGACCAGCGCGGCCGCAACATTCTGGACAAAGTGATCAAGGGTACCGCCACCTCGCTGCTGGTCGGCTTCTTCGGCGCCTTGCTGTCCATCCTGATCGGCAGCACGCTGGGCGCGATGGCCGGCTATTTCGGCCGCAAGGTGGACGATTTCCTGATGTGGTTCTACAGTGTGTTCACCTCGGTGCCGGACATGCTGCTGCTGCTCGCCTTCGCCGCCGTGGCCGGCCGCGGCATCGCCACCGTCATCCTGGTGCTGTCGCTGACCAGCTGGACCGGCACCTTCCGCCTGGTGCGCGCCGAGTTCATCAAGAACCGCTCGCGCGAGTACGTGCAGGCGGCGGATGCGATCGGCGCCAGCCACAGCCGGCGCATGTTCATCCACATCCTGCCCAATATCTCCCATCTGCTGCTGGTGCAGTTCTCCCTGCTGATGGTGGGCCTGATCAAGTATGAAGTGATCCTGTCCTTCCTCGGCTTCGGCGTGGATGTGCGCCAGGTGAGCTGGGGCTCGATGCTGGCGGAAGTGCCGGAAGAACTGCTGCAAGGCTTCTGGTGGCAACTGGCCATGGTGGTGCTGTTCATGTCCACCCTGGTCACCGCTTTCAGCATGTTGACCGATGCGCTGCGCGACGCGCTGGACCCGCGCGCGGCCGTGAAGTGAGAGGGGGAGAACAGACCATGACCCAGAACCAGACCCTGCTGTCGGTACGCAATCTCAAAGTGGCGTTCCGCCAGGAGAACGGCGGCGAATTCCAGGCGCTCAAGGGCGTCAGCTTCGACATCCCGGCCAAGCGCACCGTCGCCTTGGTGGGCGAATCCGGCTCCGGCAAATCGGTGACCTCGATGGCCATCATGCGCCTGCTGTCGCCGCAGCACGCCCAAATCCACCCGGACAGCCAGATCCTGCTGCACGGGCGCGACCTGCTGCGCGCCAGCGGCGCCGAGATGCGCGCGCTGCGCGGCAAGGACATCGCGATGATCTTCCAGGAGCCGATGAGCTCGCTGAACCCGGTGTTCAGCGTCGGCGAGCAGATCATGGAAGCCTTGATGCTGCACGCCAAGCTGGGCCGCCGCGCCGCGCGCCGGCGCGCGATCGAACTATTGCGCGAAGTGGGCCTGCCGGAACCGGAAAGCAAGGTGGACAGCTACCCGCACCAACTGTCCGGCGGCCAGCAGCAGCGGGTGATGATCGCGATGGCCATCGCTTGCGAACCCAAGCTGCTGATTGCCGACGAACCCACCACCGCGCTGGACGTGACCATTCAGAAGCAGATCCTGCAACTGATCGCCGATCTGCAGAAGAAGCACGATATGGCGGTGCTGTTCATCACCCACGACCTGGGCGTGGTGGGCGAGTTCGCCGACGAAGTCATCGTGATGCGTCACGGTGAAATCCGCGAACAGGGCAGCGTGCAGCAAATCTTCGACGCGCCGCAGGACGCCTACACCAAGGCGCTGCTGGCCTGCCGCCCGCACCTGGACCGGCGGCCGCAGCGGCTGGCAGTGATCGACGACTTCCTGCGGCCGGGCGGCTATGTGGAGCCGCCGCAGCGCGAGCGCGGCTACCGCGACGACGACGAAATCATCCTGGACGTGCGCGGGCTCAGCAAATCCTTCGACGTGCGCGAAGGCTTGTTCGGCAAGCGCCAGTTTCACGCGGTCAAGGACGTGTCCTTCAAGCTGGCCAAGGGTAAAACCCTGGGCATCGTTGGCGAATCCGGCTCCGGCAAGACCACCGTAGGGCTGACCCTGGTGCGGCTGCACCAGGCCAGCGGCGGTCAGGCGCTGTTCCACGGCCAGGACCTGCTGGGCATGGACGCCAAGGCCTTCCACGCCTACAAGCGCCGCATTCAGATCATCTTCCAGAACCCCTATGCCTCGCTGAACCCGCGCTTCACCGTGGAACAGATCCTGAGCGAACCGATGCAGCTACACGGCATCGGCCGCGACGGCGGCGAGCGGCGCAAGCTGGCGCAGGAGCTGCTGGACAAAGTAGGGATGCCGGCCGGAGCGCTGCAGAAATACCCGCACGAATTTTCCGGCGGCCAGCGTCAGCGCATCGCGATTGCGCGCTGCCTGACCTTGAAGCCGGAAGTGCTGATCTGCGACGAATCGGTGTCGGCGCTGGACGTGTCGGTGCAAGCGCAAGTGCTGAACCTGCTGCAAGACCTGCAGGACGAATACGGCCTGTCCTATCTGTTCATCTCGCACGATCTGGCGGTGGTGAAACACATCTCCGACCAGGTGATGGTGATGAACAAGGGCGAAGTGGTGGAGCAGGCGGACGCGGACCAGATCTACCGCGAACCGCAGCAGAGCTATACCCGCAAGCTGTTGGAGTCCATCCCGCAGGGCTGGATGGGGATGGCGCCGGCTTGAGTCCGCGTTTTCTTCCGTTAAGAACCGCCGGTCTCCCGGCGGTTTTTTTATTGCCCCACCAGCGCGCGGAAACCGTAGTGCAGCAGCGCGTAAGCGCCAAACAGCGCACAGAGCAGCGCGCCGTAAGCCAGCGCGGAGCGTCCGGCGTGGCTTAAGTCCGTGCTGCTGGGCAGGCAGCCGTCCCAGCACTGCGCCGCCAGAAAGCCCAGGCCGGCCGCCGCCGGGCTCAGCCACGGCC
>NZ_JAJOHW010000058.1 GCF_021129195.1 Chromobacterium aquaticum
GCCACAGCCCGGCCAGGATCAGCGCCGCGCCCAGCAACTGGGCCAGCGCCGGACGTTCGATGCCGGCGAGGCGATCCAGCAGGATGCCGGTCAGCATCTGCCCGGCGATCACCAGCAGCGTGGTTTTCATCATGCCCAGCCGCGTCAGCACATGGCTGTTGACCGCGACGAACAGCGCGCCCAGCACGCCGCCCAGATAAGCGCCGACCGGCGCGTCGGCCAGGCCGCTGCCGGCACTGCTGGATAGCATCGGCAGCAGCGCGCTCAGCAGCAGGAAGCCCACCAGATGATTCCACCAGGACGCGGCGAAGGCGCCGTCTTGCTGGGCCAGGCGGCCGTTGATGGCGCGGCTGGCGCCGATGCAGACGCCGTTGAGCAGCGCCAGCAGGATGTAAATGCTCATATCGGCTCCTGAACGGCGAAGATCAGCACCGCGCAGCCGCCGAGCACCAAGAGCGCGGCCAGCGCGTCGTGGATGGTCAGCGCGCGCCGGGCGGCGAGCAGGCCGAAGCGTTCGCACAGCAGGCCGAACAGCAACTGGCCGGCGATGGCCAGCGCCAGGGTGCCGGCCAGCGCCAGCGGGCTGTTGACCGCGATGGCCGCCAGCGCCACCGTCAACGCGCCGGGCAGGCCGCCCAGATAGGCCCAGCGCGGCGGCCGGCTGGTGGCGGCGGGGCGTTCGCGGCTGGAGGTGGCGCGCCATAAGGCCAACGCCGTCAGCGCGCCCAGGCCATGCGCCAGCCAAGAGGCTTGCAGCGGGCCGCTGTGCGCGGCCAGCTGGCTGTTGCAGTGAATCATCCAGGCCAGCATCGCGCCGGCGGCGAGCGCCAGCGGGCTGTCCAGCCGTTTTGTGTCCATGGTTGTTATCTCGCGTCAAGGTGTGGCGGACACTGTATATCGTGGCGTGATGCGCGATAATCCGGGTTAGTGGAAACGGATAGTGGAGTCAAAGTGGACAATATCGGAGAAGGCGAGCGTTTTGCCGCGCTGCCCTTGTTCGTCGCGGTGATCGAGTGCGGCAGCTTCGCCGCCGCCGGCCGCAAGCTGGGCTTGAGCAAGTCCGCGGTCAGCAAGCGCATCCTGCAACTGGAGGCGCGGTTGGGCGTGCGGCTATTGCAGCGCACCACCCGGCGTCTGCATCTGACCGAGGCCGGCACGCTGTACCACGGCTATGCGCGCCGCGCCTTGAGCCTGGCGCGCGAGGGCGAGGACGCCATCGCCCGCTTGCAGAGCCAGCCGCGGGGCCTGCTGCGCATCAGCGTGCCCATGGTGTTCGGCCGGCTGCATCTGTCGCCGCTGGCGCCGGAATTCCTGGCCGCGCATCCCGGCGTGCAGCTGGACATGCAGATGGACGACAGAATGGTGGACCTGGTGGAAGGCGGCTTCGATCTGGCGATCCGCATCGGCCACCTGCCGGAATCCAGCCTGATCGCGCGTCGCATCGCTTCCTGCCGCAGCGTGATCTGCGCGGCGCCGGCCTACCTCGCCCGCCATGGGCGGCCGGAAACGCCGGCGAAGCTGGCCGAGCACAATTGCCTGCGCTACGCCTATTACCGCGGCGGCGCGGAATGGACGCTGCTAGGCCCGGACGGCCCGGTGGGCGTGCCGCCGCGCGGCAATTATCAGGTCAACAACAGCGAGGCGCTGCGCGACGCGCTGTTGGCCGGCGCGGGCATCGCCCAGATGCCCACCTTCATCGTCGGGCCGGACCTGGCCGCCGGCCGGCTATTGCCCTTGCTGGAGCGCTATCCCTTGCCGCTGCACGCGGTGTACGCGGTGTTCCCCGAGCGCAAGCATGTGCCGGCCAAGGTGCGGGCCTTCCTGGAGTTCATCGACAGGCGGCTGGGCGGCGAGCCGCCGCCATGGGAACGGGAAAGTTCCTGAAGCGACCCGTTTGAAACACTGTCCTATGGGTCAGTTATCGCCGTTTCCGGCTGAGCCATCCTGATGGCCTCGCTGGCGCGGCAGCCGCGTATTTCTCGTCGCTCCATCAGCGCTTCTCCGCCGTGAAATCGGCGTCAAAGGCCCGCCACGCGGGCCTTTTGTCTTTTCCGCGCAGCCATCGGCGCTAGCCGTCGCCGCGCCGCTCGCCCCTGGCCCACCTAACAGTTCTGCTAGCTTACGCCCGCTCCTGCCGCTCCCTACGATGCAAGCCAGGTCGGACAGCCCGGTTTGCTGTTCGATTCGACCCGCAAGTTCATGAAAGCAAACATGAATTTTTTATGAACCCAGGTCGGCGCCCGCGGCGTGAAGTCCGGCGTGGCCTGTCCTGCGATGTGGAAGGCGATGTGTCGAATGAATGGTTCCGCTTTGAATGTGCAGATTGTCCGGCGTGAGCTGCTGCCGGTGGCCGACCTTGAAAACATGCTGCGGCTGCGCGCCCGGTTTTTCCACGAACGCATGGGTTGGGATGTGCGAGTGGAAAACGGCATGGAGCGGGACGGCTACGACGAGCTCGATCCGCACTATCTGCTGATGAAAAGCCGCGATGGCGGCGTGCAGGGCTGTATGCGGCTGCTGCCGACGCTGGGACCGAACATGCTGCGCGACGTGTTTCCGTCGCTGCTGGCCGGCCAGCCGATTCCGGCCGACGCCCACGCCTGGGAAATCTCCCGTTTCGCGCTGAACCTGGATGGCTCCTGTCGTTACCACGCGCAGCGGCTGGAGCATATCCGCGCCGCGCTGCATCAACTGGTCGGTTTCGCTAGGGAACGCGAGATCCACCGTTATGTGATGGTCACCACCCCGACGGTGCAGCGCTTGCTCGCCCAGCTCGACATCCGGGCGCAGGCCCTGTCGGCGCCAACCCGTTTTGGCGTGGACGAGGCGCTGGTGTTGTCGGTGCCGCTGACCGCGGCCAACCGCCGCGCGGTGGCCCCGTCCGTGTTTTCGATGCCGTCGGCGCCGCCCGTCGTCATCCGGGCCTGGCAGTGAACCGGGCCTTGTTTGTCTCTTTTTCTCGCAACCGCTGTTGCTAAACCACCTGGAACCACCATGGAACAAACCTTGAGCAAACGTCCGTCCGCGAGCGCGGAAAAAACCGCAGCGGCCGACAAGACCGCGGCCAACGACAAGCAGGCGGAGCAACGCAATCCCACGACGCCACGCGAACCGGTGCCGCCGAGCAACGCCGCGCTGTCCCCGTTCACCACCGAGATGCGCAGCAACGATGGCAACGTGCTGTGGTACGACTCCAAGGTGCTGGCGGCGCTGAGCGAAGAGGGCCGCCGCGCCATCATCCAGCGTTTGGGCCAGGGCCGTTACAACGGCATCGTGCTCTACGCCGATAACCTGAAAATGCTGAGCCAGGCGGTGTCGCCGCGGCTGCAGCGCGTGCTGCACATCGAATCGGCCGAGCAGTGGGCCGAGTTGTCGACGCAGATCGCGCCGACCGCCGGCAAGGAACTGATCCAGGTGTCGGTGATTTCCAGCAGCCAGCCCTCTTTGCTGGCCGCCGCCCGCGCCGCCGGCTTCCGCACCAGCTGGCGCGCCCACGTCGATAACGCGGCGTCCTTGCACGCCTCCTTCCACGACGGCATGCACTACGATTTCCTGATGGTGTCCTTCAAGGATCCCACCAATATCCCACTGGAACTGGTGATCGCCGAGCTGCACAAGACCAATACCGTGCTGCTCAAGGAAGTGAACCAGGACGTGGACGACGCGGTGATCGCGCTGGGCGTGCTGGAACTGGGCAGCGACGGCGTGCTGGTGGCCTTTACCGACATGGAGCAGTTCGACCGCTTCGCCCACAAGATGGATGCGCAGGCCACGCCGCGCATCGATATCCAGGTTGGCGTGATCGAGCGCATCACTCACCTGGGCCTGGGCTACCGCGCCTGCATCGACACCACGCATATGTTCAACCCGGACGAAGGCATTCTGGTGGGCTCCACTTCCACCGGCGGCATCCTGTGCTGTCCCGAAGTCTTCCACCTGCCTTACATGGAACTGCGTCCGTTCCGCATCAATGCCGCCTCGGTGCACAGCTATGTGTTCCAGGCCAATGACCGCACCAGCTATATCAGCGAGCTGCGCGCCGGCAGCACGCTGACCACGGTGAACGCCCGCGGCGAAACCCGCCAGATCTTCGTCGGCCGCACCAAGACCGAAATCCGCCCGCTGCTGCTGATCGAGGCCACTTTCCCGCAAAACCGCAAGGTCAACATCATCATGCAGGACGACTGGCACGTGCGCGTGTTCTCCGACGAGGCCAAGCCGCGCAACGTCACCGAGCTGAAGCCGGGCGATCGCGTGCTGGGCTTCGGCACCGAGCCGGGCCGCCACGTGGGCGTGAAGGTGGACGAACACATCATCGAACTCTGATCCGCCGCGGAAGCGCCCCCGCGGGGGCGCTTCGACGGCTCATCGCGCAATGAGGAGCATCAAGTGCATCAGATCCTGATTTCCGGCGCCACCGGCTTTGTCGGCGGCGCCCTGGCGGCCAATTTCCTGGCGCGCGGCGCCCGCGTGCTGGCCCTGTCGCGCAACGACCCCGACGGCATGCGCACCATCAACGCGGTGGTGGCAGCGGCCAAGGGCTGCGGCCTGGACATCCGTGGCGCGCTGGAAAGCCATCTGGACGTGCTCAACGTCGATTTCGCCCAGCTGGAAGAAACGCTGGACGGCGCCGCGCTGGCCGGCGTCACCGAGGTGTGGCATGTGGCGGCGGAGATGAGCTACTCGTCCCACAAGCTGTCGCAGTCCTTCGCCACCAACGTCGGCAACAGCACTCGGCTGTACGAGGCGGTGCAGCGCCACGCGCCGGCCTGTCGGCGCTTCTACTATGTATCCACCGCCTACGTGGCCGGCATGGCCGGCGGCCTGGTCAAGGAAGAGCTGCATGCGCGCAGCCACATGGCCAACACCTACCAGGTGACCAAGTGGAGCGCGGAGCAGGCGCTGCATCTGCTGTACCAGCGCCACGGCCTGCCGGTGACCCTGTTCCGCCCCAGCGTGGTGGTCGGCCATCGCCACACCGGCTGGGCCTTCCGCAACGGTTTCGGCTTCTATATGTTCCTCAACGCCATGGTGGCCATCGCTCAGGCGGGCCACAAGGAATTGGCGGTGGATCTGGCCGCCGACAGCCGTCCGGACCTGGTCTCCATCGACCAACTGGTGGCGGATGCCTGCGCGCTGACGCTGCGTCAGCAGCAAGGCCGCGACTTTGAAGTGTTCCATTGCGCCGGCGGCCGTTCCGAGCGCATGGAGGACATCGTGAGGATGTGGGGCGAAGTGGCCGGCGTGCGCGCCGCGCTGGGCGCGCCGGCTTCGGCGCTGGACCAGAAATTCGACCGCGCGGTAGAGCCCAACCGTCCGTTCGCCAACCAGGAATGGCAGTTCGACCGCAGCCGGCTGGATGTCGCCGCCAACCGCGCGCAAACGCCGGCGCCCTTGTCGCTGGACGAGCTGCGCATGCTGTGCGCCTGGTATGCCGACGACGCGGCGGCCGAGCAGGCCGTCGCGGCCGAAGCCAACTGAGGAGGCTGCCGTGACCTCTCAGACCGCCACGCTGCCCGTCCGCTCGAACGTCGCGGAGGTCCGGCCGCTCGACGCCTTGTCGGAAGCGTTCGTCCACCTGGGCGAACTGGCCAACGTCAACACCAACCAGATCATCATCGTCGATGGCCGGCTGGACGCCGCCATGCTGGAGCAAAGCGCGCGCCTGGCGCTGGCCGGAGTGCCGCTGCTGCGCGCCCGGCCGCTGCCGGGCCGCCCCGGCCTTCAGTCCGACGCCTTCAGCGGCGCGCGCAGCCTGGTGCGCCATCGCGAACACGCCGGCGCCTGCGATTTCGGCGATACCGAGTTTCGCCGTCTGCTGATGGACTTCAGCCACGATAATCGGCTGGACTGGCGCGAGCGCGCTCCGGTGCAGCTATTGCTGATCACCGCCGCCGACGGCGCCAGCAGCTGCGTCTATCTGTGCACCCATCACGGCGTGGCGGACGCGCGCAGCGACAGCTTGCTGTTCCGTCTGATCATCGACCATTACGCCCATCTGAGCGGCGCGGCGGCCACGCCGCCGTCGTCGGAGCCGCTGCCCTTCGACACCCTGGCCGAAATCCGGCCGGACTGGTATCGGCCGCTGACGCGGACCCTGCGCTGGCTGCGCGGTTTCCGCAGCGTGGCGGCCGACCTGGTGCAGCGCGACATCGGCCTGCGCGTGCCGCTGAGCGGCTCGCGCTGGGAAGGGCGCTCCGCTCATCCGCGCATCGGCGAGCTGGATTTTTTCCACAGCGTGCTGCCGGAGGCCCTGGCCGAGCGACTGATCCGCGTGGCGCGCGCCACCGGCGTCACCGTCAATACCCTGCTGTGCGCGGGGCTGGCGCGGCACCTGGAGCGAGCCAGCGAACGCGGCGACGGCATGTTGCGCATCACGTGCGCGGTCAGCCTGCGCCGGCTGATAGACCCGCGCTACGACCGCAGCTTCCGCAACTACCTGGTGCCGAGCAAGATCCGCGTCCGCCTGGGACTGGGCGCGCGCGGACTGATCCGCTCGGTGCACCAGGCCATAGGCGCGGCGCGCAGCGACCGGCAACTGAGCACCGAGCTGGGCCGGCTGGAATCGCTGTTGCTGGCGCTGCGCCGCAGGCCGCTGCACGGCGTCGCCCGCGCGCTGATCGACGGCTGCCAGGGCACCAACGCCTGCTATTCCAATCCGGGCCGCATCGAGGAGGACTTCTCCAGTTTCGGTTCGGAGCGGCACCGCACCCGGCAATTCATCGGTTTCGGCTGCCTGGTGCCGCCGTACGACTTCATTCTTTACACCCCCACCGTCAACGGCCGGATGCAGCTGGACGTGGTGTATCGCCGCGCCGCCTTCAGCGCCGTTCGCCAGCAGTTCGTCGGCCCCTTGCTGAGCGAGCTGCAGCGTTTGCTGGACGAACTCGAGACCCCCTGAACCAGGACGGACGCCGCCATGAGCTATTTATTCGCCGCCATCGCGCTCGCCGCGCTCGGCTATCTGATCTTCGCCTTCATCCATCTGGGCTTTCCCGGCCGGCTGGCGCTGCTGGCGCGCTGGGACGATCGCATCGACACCGTGCTGGAGGCCGCCGCGCGCCGCCACGGCGCGCGCGAGCTGATCGAACTGGCGCAGCCGTTGAGCTGGCATGAACGCCGCATCTGGAACGCCGGCCAACTGCTGGAGGTCGTCAATGCGCTGGCCGCTTGCTGGCACAGCCTGGGCGTGGCGCCGGGCGACCGGGTGGCCATCTACAAGGCCAACGATTTCGATTACTTCCTGTTCTCCGCCGCCGCCATCCGCCTGGGCGCGATCGCGGTGCCGATGAACGCCAATGTGGCGCCGGATGTCGCCGGCCGCTATTTCGAGCGCGTCGGCGCCAGCCTGCTGCTGAGCGATGGCGTCAGTTGGGCGCGGCTGCGGCCGTTCGCGCCGGACTGTCTGCGCCAGATAGTGCTGGCGGACAGCCCGGCCTTGCTGGCCGGCGAGCGCACCCATGGACTGACGGCGCTGCTGCGCCAGGATCTGCGCGCGGCGCCGCGGCTGGAGCGCGGCCCGGCCGATCCGCTCTACATCGTGCATACCTCCGGCACCACCGGCGTGCCCAAGGGCGTGATTCTCAAGAGCGAGGGCGTGGCTCAGTCGCTGCGCTCCATCGTGCTGTTCAACCTGGTGTCGCCGCGCGACCTGGCCAGCTTCGCGCTGCCGCTCAACCATCAGGTGTCCCAGCTTTATCTGCACGGCTCGCTGCTGATGGGGGTGCGCTGCATCATCAACGGCGATTTGAGCGCGCCGGGCCTGCTGCGCCAGTTGGAGCAGCGCCGTCCCACGGTGTTCTTCGGCTTCCCCATCACCTATACCCGGCTGCTGGCCGCCGGCGCGGCGGCGCGGCCGCTGGACAGCGTGCGGGTCTGGGGCACCACCGCCGACGCCAGCCACGAAGTGCAGCAGCGCGCCTTCCTGCCCAAGGGCTCCTTCTTCCGGCGCCTGGGCCTGCCGGTCAGCGGCTCGCTGTTCATCGACGGCCTGGGCTCCAGCGAGGTGGGCATCGCCGCCTTGCTGCGCATCGCCACGCCGTGGACCCGTCGTTTCGACCGCCGCGTCGGGCGCAAGACTCCGCTCGGACCGCTGATCAAGGTGGCGGACAGCCAGGGCCATCCGGTGGTCAAGGGCCGTCCCGGCTTGCTGATGATCAAGGGCAAGAGCATGTTCGGCGGCTACTGGAACGCGCATGACGTGCTGTACGCGGCTTCCCGCGATGGCTGGTGGTTCACCGGCGACGTGGTGCGCGAGGCCGCCGACGGCGAAATGATCCACCTGGACCGCGAGGTGGACGTGATCCACACCTCGAGCGGGGCGGTGTACACCCTGCCGCTGGAAGAGGTGCTGCTCAAGCGCGACGGCGTGCTGGACGTCTCGGTGTTCGGCGTGCGGCCGGAGCCGGACACGCCGGAACGGCCGGCGGCGGTGGTGGCCCTGTGCGAGGGCGCCGCGCCGGTGGCGGCGGACGCCCTGCTGCGGGAGCTGAACCGCCAGCTGGAGCCGGAGCAGCAACTGGCCCATCTGTGGATCCTGCCGTGGGAGGACTTCCCCATCGGCGCCACCGGCAAAACCCTGAAACGCCGTCTGCGCGAGCGCTACAACGCGCAACTGCAGGCTTCCGCCACCGCTACCGCGAGTCATGCATGCGCAGCCGTTCCCGTTACCGAATTGCGGCCGTCCTGAGCGGCGCGCTGCTGGCGCTGAGCGCCGGCGCGAGCCGGGCCGACGACGCCGTCGAGGCGGCCGGCGGCCTGCGGCTGGAGCATGACGCGCTGTTGCAGCTGATCCACGAGAGCGGCCGGCTGTATCCGGCGCTGGGCGGCGGGACCAGCCGGCGCGGCGGCGCCGAGCTGAGGCTGGACTTGCGCCTGAAATGCGAGGGCGGCGCCTGCGACGGCAGCCGCGCGGTGCTGAAGCCGCGCTTCTGGCTGGGCGATGAATCCAAGCCGGACGCGCTGCCGTCGCAGTTGCCGGAACCGCTGATGGAGGGCTACGCCATCGTGCCGGTGGGTCGTGGCGAGATCGGCGCCGGCAAGCGGCTGATGGGCTGGGGGCCGTCGATGCTGTACAGCCCCACCAACCGGTTGTTTCCGGACAACGGCGCGGTGACGCCGCGGCGTGAAATCGCCGGCAAGCCGATGGCCTTCGCCAGCCTGCCGCTATCCGAGCGCGGCCGGCTCAATCTGTTGGCGGCCAATCCCAATCTGGACCCGGTGCCGGGCGTTCGCGCCAGCGACGGCCTGTTCATGCTGGCGCGCGGCGAATGGAACTGGACCGATCAGCCGGCGGCCACCGCGGGCGCGGTGCTCGCCGGCGGCGGCGGCTTCCAGCCGTATGTCGGCGGCTATGCGCAGTACGGCCTGGACGATGCCTGGACCCTGAGCGGCGAGTTCGCCGCCTCGCGCGGTTACGCGCGCCGCGACGCGACCGGGCCGTGGCTGGCCCAGGACGACGCGCGCTGGCGCTGGGACGGCACGCTGGGCCTGCGCTACGGCCTGGCCTCCGGCGCCGAGATCGGCCTGGAGCTGATTTACAACGGCTACGCGATGACGCCGGAGGAGTGGGCCAATCCGCTGCGGGCCGCCGCGCCGTCCAGCGGCAGCAAGCCCTCGCACAACCGGCCGCTGCATCCGTTCGCGCAGCAGCGTTACGCGCTGCTGCAAACCACCTGGCCCAAGCTGTTCGGCGATCGGCGCTGGGGGCTGACCGCGCGCTGGCAACAGGGGCTGGACCGGCCCAGTTCCGACGCCTTCGTCGAACTGTCCTTCAGCCCCGGCGACGCCGCCACCGTTTACCTGGGCGTGTCCCGCAGCCGGGTGACGGACGATTTGAAGCAGACCAGGGCGTTGCCGCGCAACGCCTACCTGGCGCTGGAAATCCATTTCTAAACCTGATCAAGACCTTATCGGAGGATTGCCGTGTACCTAGTTGAATTTGCATCGGTCACCAAGCGCTACCAGCTTGGCGATGTCGAGGTGGTGGCGCTCGATGGCGTCGACTTCCATGTCCAGCCCGGCGACTTCGTCGCCATCACCGGCCCCAGCGGCAGCGGCAAGACCACCATGCTCAACCTGATCGGCTGCCTGGACTCGCCCTCGGATGGGGAGGTGAGGGTGATGGGCAAGGCGGTCAACGCCCTGGGCGAGCCGGCGCTGGACCAACTGCGCAGCCGCACCTTCGGCATGATTTTCCAGAACTTCAACCTGATCCCGGTGCTGACCGCGGAAGAAAACGTGGCGCTGCCGCTGCATCTGCACGCGTTGTCGCGGCAGGAAGCGCGCCAGCGCGTCGCCGAGGCGCTGCGCGCGGTGGGCCTGGAGCGCTTCGCCAGCTTCCGCCCGGACCAGCTTTCCGGCGGCCAGCGTCAGCGGGTGGCGGTGGCGCGCGCGCTGGTGACGCGCCCGCAGCTGATCCTGGCGGACGAACCCACCGCCAGCCTGGACACCGCCAACGCCATCGCGCTGGTGGAGTTGATGAAGCAATTGAACGCCGAGCAGGGCGTGACCTTCGTGTTCTCCACCCATGACGACCGGCTGCTGCAGCACGTCCGCCGCATCGTGGAACTGCGCGACGGCAAGCTGTCGGTGACCCGAGAGCAGCAAGCGGCCGCGCCGCGCGACGGCCTTGTTCCGCAAACCGACCGTTACGAGGTGATGTGATGTGGGGAATGGCATTTCGCAATCTGTACCGCGACCGGCGCCGCACGCTGGCCACGGTGGTGGCGGTGGGCGTCGGCCTGCTGGCCGTGCTGCTGTTTCTCGGCTACATCCGCTTCGTCGAAGGCTCGCTGGCCTCGGTGGTGATCTATCGCGACGCCAATGCGCATGTGCAGATCTACCGCAAGGACGGGCCGGAGCAACTGGCCGCGACGCCGGCGCAGTACTCGCTGGACCGCGCCGAGCAGCGGATGCTGCATAAGCAGGCGCAGGAGCTGGCGCACTTCCGCCGCGTGTCGGACCAATTGGTCGGCGTCGGCATGGTCAACGCCGGCGGCGAGAACGCGGTCTTCCTCGGCCGCGGCATCGATCCGGCCTTCGAGGCCGCGCTGCAGGCGGCCAGCCCGCTGGCCGCGCCGCCGTCGGCGCTGGGCCGCGACGGCCTGTTGCTGACCCGCCAGCTGCAGGACTTGCTGGGCGCGCCGGCCAAGGGCGGCGACTTGCAACTGTTCGGCGCCTCCTATTCCAACCGCCTCAACGCGGTGGAAGCGCCGCTGAGCGGCGAATTCTCCACCGGCATCGAGGCGATCGAGGACAAGGGCCTGAAAGCGCCGCTCAGCCTGCTGCAATCGCTGTACGACACCGACGCGGTATCGCGCGTGGTGGTGCAGCTGGACGACCGCGGCAACGCCGCCGCCTATCGCGATGCGTTGGCGGCGCGGCTGGAGAGCCTGGCGCCGGGCCGCTACGAGGTGACCACCTGGAATCACCCGCAGATCGGCCAGCTCTACGTCAGCTTCATGGGCTTCTTCAACATGGTGTTCGCCTTCACCGGCACCGTGGTGTTCGTGATCGCCCTCACCACCATCCAGCACACGGTGGCCATGAACGTGGCCGACCGCACCCGCGAAATCGGCATGCTGCGCGCCATGGGCTTCAGCCGCGGCAAGATCGCCGGCCTGTTCGTGCGGGAAAGCGTGCTGACCACACTGATAGCGGCCTGCGTGGCCCTGGGACTCGCCTATATGACCATTTACGCCATCCTCTCCGCCAATCTGCAAACCCAGCTGCCGCGCATCGCCGAACCGGTGAAGCTGGCGCTGGACCTGCCGCTGGGCTGGGCGCTCGCCGCCAGCGCCGTGGCGGCGCTGGGCATCGCGCTGGGCGCGGCCATCACCGCGCGCAAACGCATAGGCGGCGAAGTGCGGGCCAAGGGCAAATCGGTGCCGCTGACCCGGCTGCTGGCCACCACCTCCTGCCTGATGCTGGCCACCATGCTCACCGTCAGCCTGGCTCACGCCGAAGACGCGCCCAGCGAGGCGACCATGCGCGATTGGCTGCGCAAGGCCGATCTGGCCCGTGGCGGCTGGGGCGCCTACAAATGGTCGCTGAGCATACACACCGAAGACCCGGCCGGCGCCACCACCACCACCTATGACATCGCGGTGCGCGACGGCAAGGCGCTGGCGCGCACGGTGGAACCCAAGCGCTACCAGGGCGAGAAGATCCTGATCGCCTCGCGGGCGATGTGGTACGCCAAGCCCGGCTTGCGCAAGCCGGTCAGCATCAGCCCGCAGCAGCGGCTGGTGGGCGAGGCCGCCAACGGCGACATCGCCGCCACCCAGTACGCCCGCGACTACACCCCGGCCTATGTCGGCAGCGCCCAGGTCAACGGCGTGGACTGCCACAAGCTCAAGCTCGTCGCCGCCACGCCGGGCGCCACCTACGAAAGCATCGTCTACTACCTGGACAAGCGCAGCCTGATGGGCGTGAAGGCGGATTTTCTGACCGCTGGCGGCGCGGTGTTCAAGAGCGCCTCCTTCGAGTACGGCAACAAGGTCAGGGTCAACGGCCGCGAGCAGCCCTTCGTGTCCAGCATGAAGATCGTCAACGCCAACTTCCCGGACCGCTACAGCCGCCTGCAATACGGCCAGGTGGCGCCCAGCAATCCGCCGGACAGCCTGTTCGCGCTGGATACGCTGATGACCATGTGAGAGAGGCCGCGAGATGAACGCCAAATTGTTATTGAGCATGTCGCTGCGCAATGTGCGGCGGCAGGGACGCAAATCCGTTGGCACCCTGGTGGTGATGGCGGTGTCCATCCTGGCGCTGTGCCTGCTGGCCGGCTATATGCAGTCCAATGTGGAGCTGATCCAGAACGCCTTCATGCGCTGGGGCGCGCGTGGTCACCTGGTGATAGAGCGACCGGCCTCGCAGCTGGCGCGCGAGGTGGAAGGCGCAGGCCAGAACCCGATCGGCGCCGCGATGCAAGCCGGCATCGACAAAGTGCTGGCCGCCGATCCGGACGTGGCCGCCCGCGCCCGCATCCTGCGCGTTTCCGGCATGGTGTCCAACGCCCGCGTCAGCACCATCTTCGCCGGCATCGGCCAGGACGTGCAGGAAGTGCGCCGCATCAAGGGCCCGGCCTATGAGTACGACGTGGTGGCCGGCACGCCGCTGTGGCAGGAAACCCGCGCCCATCCGCTGGTGTTGGGCCAGGGCCTGGCCGCCATTCTGGGCTGCGAAGTGCCCAAGGTCGGCTTTGCTCCGGCGCAGCCGGGCCAGACCCCGGCCTCGCGGCCGATGCGCTGCCCGCCCGGTCCGCTGGAACTGACCGTGTCCACCCGTGGCACCGCGCGCATCAACGCCACCCAGGCGCTGCCGACTGGCATCATGGATTGGGGCATCAAGGAAATCAACGACCGCCTGGTGGTGATGCCGATGGCCGAGGCCCAGGCCCTGCTCAACACCCGCGAAATCAGCGAATACCACGTGCTGCTGGCCGACGGCGCGGACCTGGACGCCGCGCGCGACCGGCTGTCCGCCAAGCTCAAGACCGCCGGTCTCGACGTCACCGTGTTCCGCTGGTCCGACCGCGCGGCCTTCTATCAGCAGGTCAAGGCGGTGCTGGGCGGCTTCCTCAACTTCATCGCCATCGTCGCCGGCATCGTCGGCTTCACCAGCCTGCTCAACGCCAGTTACATGAACTTCGCCCAGCGAGCGCGCGAATTCGCCACCCTGCGCAGCCTGGGCTTCACCCGCCGCTTTGTGATGACGCTCACCGCGCTGGAAAACAGCTGGCTGGCCGCGGCCGCGGCGCTGGCCGGCATCGCCTGCGCGCTGGGCGTCACCTGGGCGGTGCGCGCGGCCAAGATCATGTGGACCCCGCCCGGCTCCAGCAACGCGGTGCCGGTGGAAGTGGCCTGGGTGGCGCCGGTTTACGCGCTGACCCTGGCGGGCGTGGTCATCCTGGCCGCGCTGGCCAGCGCGATTCCCACCCGAAAAATCCTGCGCCGGCCGATCCGTTCGGTGTTGAGCGAAGGCTGATCCCCCGTTGGACACACACAGCAACAAGGAGGCTTGAATGACTGAAATGGCACGCAAACGTCGCTGGTCCCGCTTTGTAGACCGGCAATCCGGCAAGGCGCTGATCGTTCCCATCGACCATGGCCTGACCATGGGGCCGCTGGACGGCCTGAATCGGGTGGAGGAAGTGCTGCGCTGGCTGGACCCGGAAGTGGTGACCGGCATCGTCGCCCACAAGGGTTTTGCCCAGCGGCTGGGCGGCGCGCCCGGCTGCGGCCTGATGATTCACCTGAACGGCTCGCTCAATATCGGCGCCACCCCGGACCTCAAGCAGATGGTCACCAGCGTGGAAGCGGCGGTGCGCCTGGGCGCGGACGCGGTGTCGATCCAGACCAATTTCTGCGCCGACACCGCCGGCCACAACCTGCAATTGATCGGCCAGGTGGTGGATCAGGCCCATGCCTACGGGCTGCCGGTGCTGAACATGCTGTATGACAAGGGCCCGCTGGCGGGCAAGGACCTGAGCCATCTGCGCCACTTCATGCGCGCGGCGGTGGAACTGGGCGTGGACGCGTTGAAAGTGGCGGCGCCGGAGGACCTGAACGCCATCCCGGAATTGGTGGACGGCATCCAGGAGCACACCCCGGTGTTGTTCGCCGGCGGCGCGCTGGCCGATGAACTGGCCCTGCTGGAGCTGGCCGCGGCGGTGGTCCGCCATGGCACCGGCGGCATCTGCGTGGGCCGCAATGTGTTCCAGCGCCCCAATCCGCTATCGACGATGACCCGGCTGCGCGACTTGTTCCGCAGCGGCGTGCCGGCGCTGGACTACCGCCGCCTGGCGCAGCCGGTGGCCGAGGCGCTGGAAAACTGAGCGCGAGCCGCCGCCGGCGGCCCGCATTTTCAAATTTGTGAGGTTCAAGACATGTCTGAGGTTCAAAACGCATCTATAGATTCCAGCCCCGGCTGCGTCGACCTGATGGTGGACCGCCATGTGCGCGCCGGGCGCGGCGATTGCGTCGCCCTGATCGAACGCGGCGCCGAGGGCCGCCGCGTCCTCAGTTATCGCCAATTGCAGGCCTTGAGCCTGACGGCCGCGCGCGAGTTGGACATCCTGCTCGCCGGCCGCCGCCCGGGCCAGCGCGTGGCGCTGGTGGGTTCGGCGACGCTGGAAACGGTGATCTACTGGCTGGCGGCGATGCGTTCGCAGCGGCTCGCCTTCATGGTGCACCCGGATTTGCCGGCCGAACATTACGAAGGCCTGTGGCAAAGCTACGACCCTGACCTGATCCTGGCCGACCGCACCGCGCGCCAGCCGCGCGCCGAGGCGATGACCGACCTGGCGACGCTGGCGGCGCGCAAGAGCGCGCCGGCGGCGACGCACGCGGTGGGGGACATCGAGGCCAGCTTTGATCTGAGCCCGGCGCTGGTGCTCGCCACCTCCGGCTCCACCGGCCGGCCCAAGCTATGCGCGCACTCCCATCGCTCGTTCTGGGAGTTCGAGCGCACCGTGACCCGGCCGATGTGGGGGCTGTGCGCCGAGGACAAGGTGCTGGCCAGCACCGGGCCGTTCTTCTCTTTCGGCCTGCAAGGCCTGCACGCGCCGCTCAGCGTCGGCGCCTGCGCGGTGCTGCTGCCGGAATGGGGGCGCCACGCCGATTTTCTCGACGCCATCGAGGCCGAGGCCGTCACCGCCTTCCTGGCGGTGCCCACCCTGTACCACCTGCTGATGGCGCGGGCGGAACGCGCTTACGACTTCAGCGCGCTGCGGCTGTCCTTCTCCGCCGGCGAACGCCTGCCGCCGGCGATCCGCCAGCGTTGGGAAGCCTGGACCGGCTCGCGGATGCTGGACTCCATCGGCACCACCGAAACCTTCGCGCCCTATCTGTCCGAAACCGCCGACGGCGGTGCCGGCCTGCGCCGCGTAGAGGGCTTCCGCTACCTGGAAACGCCGCACGCCGGGGACGCCGACGCGCCATCCGACGCCTTCACCCTGGACCTGTCCGGCGGCTGTCTGATGCTCGGCTATTTGCGTCCCGGCGAAGCCGGCGCCATCGAGGCGGCGCCGGCCAGCTTTCCCACCCGGGATCTGTTCGTGCGCGCCGGCGAAGGCCTGAGCTTTGTCTCGCGCGACAGCGAACGCATCAAGGTGGCCGGCTATTGGGTCAGCCCGCAGGAGCTGGAAGCCTTCCTGCTGGACGACAAGCGGGTGCTGAAGGCGGCGGCGCTGCCGGTGGTCACCGCCGAAGGGCTGACCCGGCTGCGCGCTTACGTGGTGGCCACCGCCAGCGGCTACGTCGGCGCGGCCCTGGTGGAAGACTTGATGAAGCGCGCCCAAAGCGAACTGCGGCCCAAGGCGTTGCGGCCGGACCGCATCGAGCTGGTGGCCGACATCGCCACCACGCCCAGCGGCAAGCTCAAGCGCCAGGAGCTGCAAGGCCTGGTCAGCCATCCGGCGGCCACCGCGGGCGCGGTGCTGGCCGGGTGAGTCAGACGGGGATCAGGCCTTGGGCCAAGGCCCTGGCCACCGCCTGGCGGCGGTTGGACACCTTCAACTTGTTGATGATGTTGCGGATATGAAAATTCACCGTGGACTCGGAGCAGCGCAGGATGCGCGAGGTTTCCCAAGAGGTTTTGCCGGCGGCGGCCCAGCGCAGGCACTCGTGCTCGCGCTGGGTCAGGCTGACCGACGCGGCCAGGCAGGCCTCTTCGATGCGGCAAATGGCCTCGTAAGCGTAGGTGCACAACAAATGCACCGTCGGCGTCAGCATTTGCAGCCATTGGTCGGTGCGCGCGTCGGCGCGGGCGTCGCAGGCCACGGTCATCATCATCGGCTGGCTGCGGCCGACGCCGCGCAAAGAGGTGGCGACGCCGGCGGAAACGCCGTAGGCCGACGCTTCTTCGAACAGATGTTGGGCGGTTTCGTCCTCAAAGCGGTTGCGGTGCCAGATCAACGGCACCGCCGACTGCCGGCAATGGCGCACCACCGGGTCGCGGCCCATCCATTCCAGCCGCGAGTAACGCTCCATCCAGGCCGCCGGGTAATTGGTTTCCACCCGGGGCGCGGGCGTGTCGCCGTTCACGGATTCAATGCCGATCAGGAAGAAATCCAAGCCGATGTTGGAGACCAGCTGTTGGCAGTGCTGTTTGACCTGCTCAATCGTCGCCGCCGACAGCAGGTCGGGCAAAGCGCGGATGACATGCTCTTGCGGATGCATCTGACTTTCTCTGACTTTCAACTGTGGGTCTAACAGCAAATAAGTAATAAGCGCGTGATTTGTCTTGCTGGAAAAAGTCTGACAGGCGCGCCAAAAAATGACAAATGGAAAGTTCTATCAAATTGAAATTTCATGACAATTGGTTCGTGGTTGATATGAACTCATTTGCGCTTGTCAATGTAGCGATAGTTTTAGAAGGAAAAGACAGATGGCCGGTGTTTGTCGTTTTTACTGACAATTACTGACATTTAACTTCTTTATGGTACGGCAACGTGCCGATCTTGGCACCCGGCCCGCGCCGGGCGGCTCGCCGCCGCCAGCCGCAAGGCTGTGCCATTGCCGCAACGCATTAATCGCCGGTCCGACAGGGCCTTCTCAATCTTGGTGTTGGAGCAAACTCATGGACATGCAAATGGCGCTCTTGGAATCGACCAAAGAGCAATTGATCGAACGCATCCGTTCCCATTCCTTCCTGACGCGCTGTCGCGCCGGCGAAGTCTCGCTCGACGAGCTGAAGATCTTCCTGGTGCAGCAAGGCTTGTACAGCGCCTACTTCACACGCTACCTGTGCGCGATGATGGCCAATCTGCCCAGCAACGAGGAAGTGCTGGAACTGGCGGAAAACCTGTTCGAGGAATTGGGCCTGGCGCCGAACAGCCCGCGTCCGCATCATCTGATCTATCGCGAAATGCTGGAGCACTACTCGGTGTCGCTGGACGGCGCGCAGCCGCTGGCCGGCACGCGCCGCTTGATCGACAGCATGTTCCAGCATTGCCGCCACCTGAACCCGGCCGCTGGGCTGGGCGCCTTGTGTCTGGGAGCGGAAGGGCTGGTGCCGCCGATGTACAGCGACATCATCCTCGGCTTCGAGGCGCTGGGCGCGGCGCGGCGCGACATCGAGTTCTTCCACATCCATGTGGAATGCGACGACGGTCACGCCGAAACCATACGCGACATCATGCTGGACATCGCCAGCTCGGCGCCGGAGCAGATCGACCTGATGTTGCAGGCGGGGCATCGCCTGGTGGACGCGCGCTTGGAGTTCTTCAGCTCCATCGAGGCCGCGTACCAGGAGGCATCGCGCGCCCAGCCCGCCATCGCATGAGCGCGGCCCTCCCGTGCCGGGAGGCGTTCCGCGTCCTTCGGGCCGGCCCCGCGCGAAGCGGCCGGCTCTTTTCAAGAAAGGAGACGCCATGACCGATACCATGGCAATGGACAAGCAGAGCTTGATCGAACGGGCGAAGACGCAGATGCAGCAGCATCTGGGCGCGCCGGACTGGTCGCTGCGCGAAAAAGTGGCGCTGACCTGTCGCATCTTGTTCGCGCAGGGCCATGATTCCGGCCTGGCCGGCCAGATCACCGCGCGCGCGGAACGGCCGGGCGAATACTATACCCAGCGGCTGGGCCTGGGTTTTGATGAAACCACCGTCGGCAACCTGCTGCGGGTCAACGCCGACCTGGACGTGCTGGAAGGCGACGGCATGGCCAATCCGGCCAACCGCTTCCATAGCTGGATCTACCGGGCGCGGCCGGATGTGCGCTGCATCATCCATACCCACCCGGTTCATGTCTCGGCGCTGTCCATGCTGGGGCGCCCGTTGAAGATCGCCCACATGGACGCCTGCATGCTGTACGAAGACGTGGCCTTCCTGCCGCAGTGGCCCGGCGTGCCGGTGGGCAATAGCGAGGGCGAGATCATCAGCGGCGTGCTGGGGGACAAGCGCGCGGCGCTGCTGGCCCACCACGGCCTGGTGGTGGCCTGCCGATCGGTGGAAGAAGCCTGCATGATGGCGATCCAGTGCGAGCGCGCTGCCCGGCTGCAATTGCTGGCGGAAGCGGCGGGGGAGATTCGCGAAGTGGAGCCGGCGCTGGCGCGGGAAGCGCATGACTGGATCCTGCAGGACAAGCGTTCCCAGGCAGGCTTCGCCTACTACGCGCGCCGCGCGCTGCGCGCGGTGGAGGCCGGGGCCGAGCATCCGCTGGCGACAGCGGCCACGGCATGAGCGGCGACGCCATCCTGCTTTCAGGCAGTACCGTGAGCTTGATCCCCGGTATTAAGCTGCGAAACTGGCCGGCGCTGCGCCTGCGCTGGCCGGCTCATGTCTTTCGCCGAGAAGGGATTGTATGTTGCACAAGCTACACCGTCTGTCCGCCTGTCTGATCAGCCTTTACATCTTGTTCCACCTGCTCAACCACCTGAGCGCGCTGGCCGGCATCCAGGCCCATATCGACTATATGCGCAGCTACCGCCTGCTGTACCGCTTCCCGCCGGTGGAAACATTGCTGCTGGCCTGTGTGCTGTTCCAGGCGGGCTCCGGCCTGTATTTCGTGTGGGCGCGGCGCGGCCAGCGGCAGGGTTTTTTCGATCACGCCCAAGCCTGGTCCGGCCTGTACCTGGCGTTCTTCCTGCTGTTCCACCTCAGCGCGGTGCTGTACGGCCGCTGGGTGCAAGGGGTGGACACCAATTTCTATTTCGCCGCCGCCGGCCTGCATCTGGGCCATTACTTCTTGTTCTTCATGCCCTATTACTTTCTGTCCATCGTCGCCTACTTCACCCATATCGGCTGCGCGTTGCGCTGGCTGTTGCAAGCGCGGCTGGGGCCGCGCGGCGGCGACCGGCTGGCCGGCGGGATGATGGCGACCGGCGCGCTGCTGTCCGGCGTGGTGATCGCCACCTTCAGCGGCGCCTGGTATCCGGTGGCCATTCCGGCCGCCTATCAATTCAGCGGGCTGGTGCGATGAGGCCGCCGACGCTGGCGCAAAGACTGGAACGGGCGCTGGCGCGCCGCGCGCTGCGCCTGCCCAAGCCCTTGCTCAAGGCGCTGGCCGGTTCGCCGCGCCGTCTGGACGGCCTGACGCTGAACCCGCAACTGCAATTGCTGCTGCGGCTGCGATGGCTGGGCCGCAAGCGCGGCTGGCATCGTCTCGGCGTGGCCGCCGCGCGGCGGGAGCTGGATTGGGAGGGCGGCCTGCTGGCGCAGCGGGCGCCGCAGCGCGTGTTGGTCGAGGACGCGACGCTGACCGGGGCCGCCGGCGCGATCCGCGTGCGCCGCTACCGGCCCGAGGGGCTGGCATTGCCGCTGCCAACCCTGGTGTTCTATCACGGCGGCGGCTTCGTGGTCGGCTCGATCGAATCGCATGACCTGCCTTGCCGCGCGCTGGCCGCCGACGCGCGCTGCCAGGTGATCTCGGTGGATTACCGGCTGGCGCCGGAACATCCCTTTCCCGCCGGCGTGACGGACGCCATCCACGCTTTTCGCGCGTTGGCGGCGGACTGCGCCGCCTGGGGCATGGACCCGGAGCGGCTGGCGGTGGGCGGCGACAGCGCCGGCGGCAACCTCGCCGCCGTGGTCGCGCTGGCCACGCGCCAAGACGCGACGCGGCCGCGCCTGCAACTGCTGTGGTATCCGGTGGTGGACAATAGCGCCGGCTTTCCCTCCATCCAGCGCTTTGGCGATGGCTTCTACCTGGAGCGGGCCACCATGACCTGGTGCGTGCGCCACTATACCGGCGGCGGCCAGCTGCGCCATCCACGGGTATCGCCGCTGTTCGACGAGCTGGACGGCGCGCCGCCGGCCTATATTCAAACAGCGGGTTTCGATCCGCTGCGCGACGAGGGCGAGGCCTACGCCGCCAAGCTGGCGGCCGCCGGCGTGCCGGTCCGCTGCGAGCGGCAAGCGGGGCTGATCCACGGCTTTTTCAATATGGCCGGCGACATCGACGAAGCCGCCGCCGCCTTCGCCGCCGCGGTGGCCGCGCTGCGCCGGGCCTGGCGAGTCGAGGCGGAACCGGCGCTGGTACCCGAGCCGGCGACATAAGCGGCGGCGCGCGTCGACTAATCCTGCAAGAACCTGATTACGATCTCGCGAGCAAGAGCGAGGCAAGGCGTTGCGGCTGAGAAAGCGGTATGTACAAGTGGTATATGAGCATTTCGAAGGCGTACTCACCGTGTAAGAACCTGTTTACGATCTGCTGCGCGTCGGCGATACGGCGTTGAAACCGAGCTCAAAATGCTCATGTACCACCTGTACATTCCGCTTTTTCGCTCGTTTCCGCCTTGTCTCGCCTTAGCTCGCGAGATCGTAAACACGTTCTAAGAGCCCGCTCAAGGCCCGCGCGCATTGCGGCGGCGGGGAATCGGGCGGCGTCCAGAGGAGGCGAAGATGCGCAAGGTGGGGAGATGGATCGTGCTGTGCTGGGCGCTGGCCGCCGCCGCCGAGGTGCCGGGCTGGGCCAGCTACCAACGCGGGGATTTCGCCGCCGCGCGCCGGCAGTTCGAACAAGCGGCTGAGGCCGGCGACCGGGTGGCGGCCTTCGATCTGGCGATGATGGACTGGCGCGGCGAGGGCGCGACGGCGGACCGGGCACGCGCCCTGCGCTGGCTGCGCCGTGCGGCGGAACTGCGGCTGCCGCAGGCCCAGCATGCGTTGGGCGTGCTGTACGAAACCGGCCAGGGCGTGGACAAATCGCTGACCGAGGCGACGCGCTGGTTCCGCCAGGCGGCGGATCAGGGTTATCTGCCGGCGGAGCTGGACCTGGGCACCCAGTATTTTCTTGGCCGCGGCGCGGCCAAGGATTACCGGCTGGCGGCGTTCTGGTACGAAAAAGCCGCGCAGCAGGGCGATGTCGGCGCGCAGTATTTGATCGCCAGCATGTACGAGCATGGCGATGGCGTGGAACGGGACCTGCCGGCGGCGATACGCTGGTACGCCAAGGCGGCGGCGCAGGGCGATGTCGGCGCCAGGCTCAAGGCGCTGGATCTAGCCAAGCGGGCCAGATGAGATCGGGCGTTCAGGCGCGGGCCGGGCCGCGCCGCATTTCGGCCAGACACTGGCAGGCGGCCTGCCAATCCTGCACGCCGCGCAGGCCGCGCACGATGATGCCGGCCAGGGTGTCGTTGCAGGCGTCCGGGCCAAACTGCATCAGCATCTCGTGCAAGGCGAAGTGCAGCGAAGCGTTGTGCTGCAGCAACAGCCCCACCTGCTCGTGAACGAAGCCGTCCACGGTGGCCTGGCCGTTACGGTCCACGTGCACATGGTGGCGCGGGCAGAAGCCGGAGCGGATCAGCGCCTGGTCGGCGCGCACATCGTCGAGAAAGGTTTGCGCGCTGTGATGCAGAAAGCCGCAAGCCATGATCAGGCTGGCGACGGAATAGGGCTTGGTGGTGGTGGAGTCGGCGACTAGGGCGTTGTCCGGCAAAGTGGCAAGCATAATGTTCTCCTGTTGTTGTATTTAAACCGCTCCATATGGCATAAATCGTCGGTTTTTTTATATTTTCCGCGCTTTTGTAGCATTCATGCGAATGTATTGGCAAGTCAGTCGAAAGGACGGTTGCCAGGCGCGGCCGCCAGGGTTTGTCTTGGGGCGACAGCCATTTAGAATGAACGTTTTATTCACGCTTTGTTCCCATTCGCATGCATATCGTTTACCTGCACGGCTTCAACTCCGGTCCGCAATCGCTGAAGGCGAATGAAACCGCCGCCTACCTGCAACAACACGCGCCCGATGTGACGCTGCATTGCCCACAGCTGTCGCCGCATCCGGCCGAAGCGATCCAGCAGACGTCCGCGCTGGTGGCGTCCCTGCCCGCCGACACCTTGCTGATCGGCAGCTCGCTGGGCGGCTATTACGCCACCTTCCTGGCCGAGCGCCATCAACGCCCGGCGGCGCTGATCAATCCGGCGGTGCGGCCTTACGACGACCTGGCGCGCTTCATCGGCGAACAAACCAATCCCTACACCGGCGTGGTCTACACCCTGAGCGACGCCGACATGCAGGCCTTGCTGGCGCAGCGCGTGGCGCGGCCGTCGCCGCGCCGCTACTGGCTGCTGCTGGGCAGCCGCGACGAAGTGCTGGACTGGCGCGAGGCCGCCGCCCGCTATCTGGATTGCCGCCAGACCGTGTTCAACGGCGACGACCACCGGCTGCAGGCCTGGCCGCGCATGCTGCCGGGCGTGGTGGCCTGGGGACGCCAGCAATTGGTCTGACCGCCGGCGCGGCGGGCGTGGAACAGGTTCTGATATCCGGAACAGTCTTTTCAGCGAAGCGGCTTGTTGCGCGCGGGGCGCTTGCCGCACACTGCTCATTTCTCCCGCGAGGACGCAGTCATGACTCAAGCCATCGTTTTCTCCCAGACCGGCGGCCCGGAAGTGCTGGGCCTGCAAAGCCAGACCCTGGGCGCGCCGGGGCCTGGCCAGGTGCGAGTGCGCCACACCGCCATCGGCATCAACTTCATCGATACCTACCAGCGCAGCGGCCTGTACTCGCTGCCCTTGCCGTCCGGCCTGGGCCAGGAAGCGGCCGGGGTGGTGGAAGCGCTGGGGCCTGAGGTGAGCGGCCTCGCGGTCGGCGACCGCGTCGCTTACGCCGGCGGCCCGCTGGGCGCATACAGCACCGAGCGGCTGCTGCCGGCGGCGGTGCTGGTGAAGATTCCGGACGGCATCAGCGACGAATCCGCCGCCTGCATGATGTTGCAGGGCATGACCGTGGAGTACCTGGTACAGCGCACTTATCCGGTGCGGCCGGGCCAGACCGTGCTGTGGCACGCCGCCGCCGGCGGCGTCGGCCAGATCGCGGTGCAGTGGCTGACCGCGCTGGGCGCGACGGTGATCGGCACCGTGGGTTCCGACGCCAAGGCCGACATCGTGCGCGGCCTGGGCTGCCAGCATGTGATCAATTACGGCAGCGAGGACGTGGTGGCGCGGGTGCGCGAGATCACCGGCGGCCAGGGCGTGCCGGTGGTGTACGACTCGGTGGGCAAGGACACCTTCCAGATCTCGCTGGCCTGCCTGAGCCCGCGCGGCATGCTGGTCAGCTTCGGCAACGCCTCCGGCGCGGTGCCGCCGTTCGCGCCCTTGGAACTGACCAGCCGCGGCTCGCTGTTCTTCACCCGGCCCAAGCTGGCCGATTACGTGGCGACGCGGGCGGAGCTGGAAGCCTCGGCCCAGGCCTTGTTCGAACGCGTGGCGGACGGCCGGGTCAAGGTGGCGCCGTCGCACCGCTACCCCTTGGCCGAGGCGGCGCAGGCGCACCGCGATCTGGAAGGACGCAAGACCAGCGGCTCCATCATCCTGCTGCCTTGAGCCGGCGGCGCGGGTCTTATTCCTGGTGCCAGGGCTGGCGCTGGTGTCGTTCCAGCCAGGCCAGCGCCTGGCCGTCGCTATCGACATGGCCCAGATAGCCGGCCAGGCTGATGCCGGGCGGGCAGCTCAAATCCGTGTCGCGCCAGCCTTGCAGCCGGTCTACGCGGAAACTGCGGTAGTCCTGGCGCAGCCCGCACCAGGCGGCCAGCAGCCAGCGGTCGCCCCAGAAAAACAGCGCCAGCGGCAGCAAGGCGCGCTGGCTGTCGCGGCCGCTTTCATCGCGGTAATCCACCCATAGCGGCTGGCGGGAGACAATGGCGTCGCGCAGCGGCGCCAGCCGCTCGCGCGGATAATTGCCGGCCGCCGGCGCGTACAGCGGCTCCGGCGGCAGGCTGGAGGAACCCAGCACCGCGTGGATGCGGCCCAGCGCCGATTGCGCCGCCGCCGCGGTGTCGCGGTCGGCCCAGGCCGCCAGCATGCGCGCGCCCACCTCCAGCGCCGCCAGCTCGCGCGCGGAAAATGCCACCGCCGGCGGCGTGAAGCCGGCTTCCAGCCAATAGCCCTCGCCGGCCTCGCCGTTGACCGGCGCGCCGCTGGCCATCAGGTCGGCCATGTCGCGATAGACCGTGCGCGGCGTCACCTCCAGCCAGTCGGCCAACTGCCGGGCGGTGGTGCGGCGACGGCCGCGCAACAGCAAGAGGATTTGAACCAGTCGGTCGGCTCGGCGCATTCAATCGGGTTCCCGCAGCAAGGATGGCGGCAGTGTCGCCTGCATTGCGCGCGCGATCAACAGGAAATCGGCGCGGCCGATTTCCAGGTGGCCGAAGCGGAAGGCGTAGCCCCAGCGCGCCGGGTCGGCGATGAAGGACAACTGGCCGAGCAGCGGCCGGATCGCGGCGTCCTCGGCCGGCCAGAACGCGATATCGCGGCGGTAGGGCTCGAAATCGGCGCTGACCCGGAACGGATAGACCCGCGCGTCCGCCACCAGGCCGACGGCGGTGAAGCGCTGGCAGGGCTCGCGCCCCTCCAGGCTCAGCACCGGCGAGTAATAAATCAGCCCATCGCCGGCCGCCATCCGCCGGAGCGGCGCCGCCTTGCCGTGGCAGAGCTGGGCGAAGCCGCCGGCCAGGCCGCGCCGCACATGGTCGCGGCTGGCCACGCCTATCCAGTAGCGTCGGCTCATGCCGCGCTGTGCAGGCCGATCAGATTGCCGTCCAGGTCGGAAAACAGCGCGATCTGGCCCCAGGTCTCCGGCAGCGCGGTCTTGGGCTGCACCACGATGCCGCCGGCGGTCTTGACCCGCTCCAGCGTGGCGTCGAGATCGGCGCCGCCATCCAGGTAGATGCGCACGCCGTCGACATGGGGGCGGGCTTGCGGACTATGCAGCAGCGCGCCGCCGCAACTGCCGTCGGCTTGGGGAAACAGCGCCATGCGATGATTGTCGAAGCTCTCCTCGTGCAACTCCAGCTGCAAGACTTGCTGATAGAAGGCGACGGCGCGCTCGAACTGGAGCACCGGAATTTCAAACCAGTGTAGGACGGGGGACATGCTTAACTCCTTGTGGGGGGGTTATAGGCAGCGGTAAAAATCCATGCGCCCGGTATCGGCGGCGATGGCGGCGAGAAAATCGCGGCAGGCGGGCGCGCTGGGCCACTGCGCGCACAACTGGCGCGCGCGCTCCGGGCTGTCCGCCAGCGTGAGATGGGCGAAGCGGCGGCCATCGCCGCGCAGTAGCGCATAGCCCAGATAGCCGGCTTCATGGCGCAGCCAGTCGGCGTCGATCTGTTGAGCGGCTTGTTGCAGTTCGGCTTCGGACACCTCTTCCCGCAGCTCGAAGGTGGCGATTTCCAGGCCGTGCCCGGCGGGAAGCTGAAATAGAGGCGTATGTATTTGGCGGCTTTCTGTGGTGATTGAGCTGTTTGGTTTAGGGCTGTGTCCACAGTGTGCGGCCCCCCTACTGACAGCGTGCTGTCAGCAGGAATCCGCCGCCGCCAATTTTTGTTGTCTGGGTGTGGGGCGCGTGTATTCCCACGCGTAAAAATCACCGGTCCGAACACGACCCGGCCACGCGGATGTGGCAAACTGCCTGACTGTTTCCCGGCGCGCCGGGAGCGCTGTTTTTTCAATCGACCGCAGGAGGAATAACAAGTGGAAACCTTACTGCAGTTTCTGGGCTTCAACGGGTCTGGTCTGCTGCAAACCTTGCTCAGCCTGTTGACGGCTTTCATCCTGGGCTCGGCCATCGGCTATGAGCGCCAGTTCCGTCAGCGCACCGCCGGCTTGCGCACCAATACCCTGGTGGCGGTGGGCGCGGCGGCCTTCGTCGACATGGCCTTGCAGCTGGACGGCACCGGCGGCGCGGCGCGGGTGGCGTCCTATGTGGTGTCCGGCGTCGGCTTTCTCGGCGCCGGCACCATCATGAAGGAAGGCTTGAACGTGCGCGGGCTGAACACCGCCGCCACCTTGTGGGGCTCGGCCGCGGTGGGCGCCAGCGCCGGCGCCGGCCAGATTCCGCAAGCCTTCTTGATCACCTTGTTCGTCTTGGCCAGCAATACCTTGCTGCGGCCGGTGGTGAACTCGATCAACCGCAAACCCATCGACGACGAAACCAGCGAAGTCACTTACCAGCTGTGCGTGATTTCCAGCCGCGCCGGCCAGAAGCATGCAATGGCCTTGCTCAGCGATCTGCTGGAAGAGTCGAAATACCCGGTGGGGGATTTGGACGTGGAGCCGTTCGGCGACGACGAGGTGGAAATGACCGCCACCCTGCTGTCCACCTCGGTGGAGTGGGAGGAGTTGGAGGAGATCGCCGCCAAACTGGTGGCCCAGCCTTTCATCAGCCAGGCTTACTGGAACCCCAGCACCTCGGAGTGAGCCGGTTGGGAGATGGGACCACGCCCTGGGCCGCTTGCCGGTCCGGGGCGTTTTTGATGGTGGCAGTTTTTTAAGGTTGGCTCGCTCGCGACCTGTTCAAGCGGGTGCATGGTTCAATGCGCGGCCAAATTCCCCCATCACTGAGCGAATCTTTGATTCGCTCAGTGATGGCGCGCTAACGTCCCTCCTTAGGTTTGTTTAGACAAAAGAAAAGCGCCCCAAGAAATCTTGGAGCGCTCTAAATACTGTTACAGGCCGATTTAATCTGATAAATCGTCTCTATATTGGCTAAGCACTTCTTGTACTTGCGCATTTATTTTATACTTCTTATCTAACTTTTTAAATTTCCGCTTTGCCGTGCCGCACGTCTTATTGGCCTGCTTAACAAGCCTCATTTGCTCGGGTGTTTTCTCCCCGCTCAGCTCGCCTGATAGATGAATACAAGTATCTGCGCTATCTACAAAGCTCTTCACATCAGGCTGCTGCGGATCGGCCTCTGATGCCGTCGCTGTTCCTGCAATCAAGAATACAGCCAGAGACACCCCTGCCAGCAATCTCAGTGTTTTCATGTTCACCTTCCGTCAGTGGACCAGTGCGGCTTATCCGCCGCGCCTTTCCAAAACTTAATAATGTTATATGACGCCCCTACCTCATGCAGCTTAGAGCGGCTAACAAAACCCCTGATGCTGCGTTGCGCCGACTTGCCGTACTCAATGTACTGTCTGCGTCGGCGCGCCTTGCCTCAGCCGTAAAACTGAGTTTTGTTAGCCACTCTTAGTGTTCATTCCCGTTTTAGGAGATGTGTCAATCTTCACATCTACACCGCTAGCGCCCTTGACCGTCAGCACCCTTGCGGACCATGTTATGGTCATGTTCACATTCTCCCCTGAACCCCACTCCTTCGCTAATGAACTCAATGTTGTGCTCACTCGGAGCGGGCCGTGGCAGGGAGTCCGAAAGGATTGCCGGCTTTTGGTCGAGTGAGCCGGTCTTGCCACCTTGCCATGTGCCTGCTCTATCCCCTCCTCAGAGGGGGTCCAAGCGGATAGGGCGACCGTGCCGCCCCCTTTGGCCTTTCCTCCTGCTATTCCCTCTTACGTTGGCTCTCTGTGCGCGGGAGAACAGAATGAGTCCGCGCTGTCCTTGACGCTCCCTTCCAGCCTGTTTAGGCTTGGTTCCGCGCCGTGCCCAATCATGCGGCGCAGGGAGTAGAAGCCCAGAACCGTTTAACCGCAGACGCGGCCATGCCAAATTTGGCATGGCTGCGCCTGCTGCCACGCTATGCCCATTCGGAGCAGGCCGTGGCAGGGAGTCCTAACGGACTGCCGGTATTTGGTTAAGCGGACCGGTCTTCTACCCTTGCCACGTGCCTGCTCTAGCCCCATCTCGGCGGGTTTCCAAGCCGATAGGGCGACCGTGCCGCCCCCTTTGGCCTTTCCTCTCGCGATTCCCTCTTACGTTGGCCCTCTGTGCGCGGGAGAACAGAATGAGTCCGCGCTGTCCTTGACGCCCCCTTCCAGCCTGTTTAGGCTTGGTTCCGCGCCGTGCCCAATAACGCGGTGTAGGGCTTGCAAACCCAAAATCGTTTAACCGCAGATGAGCCGTGTCCGCTGGGCACTGCTACATCTGCTGCCACGCTGTGCCCATTCGGGGCGGGCCGTGGCAGGGAACCCGAAAGGGTTGCCGGTCTATTGGTTAAACGAACCGGTTTTGCAACCTTGTCACGTGCCTGTCCTAGCCTCGCCTAGGCAGGTTTCCAAACTGACATGGAGACCGTGATGACCTTTCCTACCTTTCCCTCTTGTATTCCTCCGCCTGATCCGGAAGAAACTGCCGCCGCGCCGCTGGAACAACTGCGGCTATGCCTGCAAGCGCTGCCGGCCGCTACGGGCAATCTGCTTGAGCTGGGCGCGCTGAGCCGGCAATTGAGCCGCTGCCACGCCGAACTGGACGCCGCGCTGCTGCGAGGCGCGATCGATCTGCGCGCCGCCCATCTGGGCCTGCAAGCCTTGCTCACCCTGCTGCAACGCCGCGACGAGCCGCTGCTGTTCAGCAGCGAGGAAGCGCAGGCCTTGCTGGAGCCGGTGCAGCAGCGCTTGAAACAGGGCCTGAGCCAGGTGCATCGATTGTTCTGACGGTTTGGATGGAGGGCACTGCCATGATGAAGCTATTGAAGCAGCACAACGACGCGCTCAAGCGCGCCGCGCGCTTGATCATCGCCTACGAGGCGCGCATCGGAGCGATTGCCTTGGTGGATGATCACCCGGCGTATCCGGCCAACACCGCGGCGATCAATCAGGAGATCAAGCAGGCGCTGGCGGAGTTTCGCCGTTGGCAGCAACGGCATGGCGATCAGGAATGCGCCCACGCCGCCATCCTGGCGATGTGGGCATCCGGCGCGTGGCGCAACCGCGATACCTGCGCGCGGCTGTGCTACCGGCAGGCGGGGTTCAGCAATATGGCGCTGGCGCGCCAGGCCTTGGTGGGCGCGCCGGAGCCGGGGAGCTGGGTGTCGAGCAAGGGCGCGCGGCGTTGAAAACCGGCGGCTAGCCTTCCGCCAGCGCCGCCATCACCTTGGCCGACAAGGCCTGCGGCTGGGCGGTGACGCGCAGCAGGTGGCGCACCGCCGGGTGCGGCGGCCGGTGCACGGCGATGCCGTCGGACAGCAGTTGCCGGTGGATGGCCTCGCTGCTGGCGGCGTCGCGGTAGGCGATGCAGACGAAGTTGGTGTGCGAGGGCTTCACCACCAGGTCGCGCGCGCGCAGCGCGTCGGCCAGCTTGTCGCGCAGGTGGATGGTGGCGGCGATCAACTGCCGCGAGTAGTCCGGATCGTCCATCACCGTCTGCGCCGCCAGCTGGGCGAAGCTGGACAGCGCGAATTGCGGGCGGATCTGGTCCGCCTTGGCGACGATGTCCGGCGGCGCGATGGCGTAGCCCACGCGCAGGCCGGCCAGCGCATAGGCCTTGGACAGCGTGCGCAGCCTCAGGGTGTTGGGCAGCGCGCCGCGCGGCGGCGCGTCTTGCGCGTCCACGCAGAAATCGACATAGGCCTCGTCCAGGATCAGCAAGGTGGTGGAGGGCAGCATTTCGCGCAGCGACAGCAGCTCGTCCGCGCCCCAGTAATGACCGGTGGGATTGTCCGGATTGGCCAGGTAGAGCACGGCGGCGCGTTCGGCGCGCGCCACTTCGGCCAGGCGCGGCAGATCGGTTTGCAGCCGGTCGCCCTGCTGCTGATAGGGCACTTCCAGGATGCGCGCGCCCACGCCTTCGGCGAAGTAGCGGAAGGTGGGGTAGGTGCCGGCGGTGCAGACCACGGCGTCGCCGACATTACAGGACAGGCGCAGCGCCAGCAGGATCAGGCTGTCGGCGCCGGTGTCGAACAGCACTTGGCCGGCGTCCACGCCATTGTGGGCCGCCGCGCGCTGGCGCAGGCCGTGGGCGTAGGGGTCGGGATAGAGCCTGGCCAGTTCGGCCATCGCTTCGCCAAACTGCGCCGCCAGCGGCGAGGCCGGTTTGGCCATGCTTTCGTTGGAGCCGATGCGCGCGCCGATGCGATGCCCCAATGCCGCTTCCAGTTTGGCGATGCCGGGGAAGGGATTGATGATGGTGTGGTGTTCCAGGTGGCGGGCGAAGTGGGGCATCGGTAACTCCTTGTCTGCTATAGGTGCGGCCGGCACGGTATTCGCCGGTTCAGCCGCTGTGACTCCAAACGAGTGTAAAGGATTCAAACGCCGCGCAGAAAACCGCGCGGGAATAAGGTTATGCTTAAAGCATTTTATGTGCCAGCCTTGCTTGCAAGGCCGGCCAGAGCCGCTTGGGGCGGGTTCAATATCTTATCGCCGGCGCGCGGCGGATCGTAAGCCGGCGCTTAGCGAGCGGCGGAGGCGGCCTGCTTGCCGGCGGCCGGCGCCGACGCGTCCGATTTGACCGGCGCTTGGACCGCGGGTTTGGCCGCCGGCGCGGCGGCGGGCTTGGGCAGATAGAGCGGGCCTTTGAAGCCGCAGGCGGTCAGGAGCAGGGTCAGGCTTGCACAAGCCAGCAGGGTGCGCATACGGATGGATTCCAATGTGGCAAAATCTCGATACTAGCAAAGCCGGCACGCATCGTGTGACTCCGGCGCGTCGAGCCCACCCCTAAATTTAGGAATAGCGCAATGAACGAATCCGAATTCCTGCAACAGACCGACGCCATTTTCGCGTGCATCGAAACCGCGATCGACGATAACGATCTCGATGTGGACTACCTGATTTCGGGCAATGTACTGGACCTCGAGTTCAGCGACGGCGCCAAGATCATCATCAACCGTCATACCGCCAATCAGGAGTTGTGGATCGCGGCCAAGAGCGGCGGCTACCATTTCGCCTTCCAGAACGGCCAGTGGATCGCCGCGCGTGACGGCGCCGAATTCTTCGCCACGCTCAGCGCCGCCATTGCCGCCGCCTGCGGTGAAACCATAGGCTTTGGCGAGTGAGCCATCTGGTCTGGCTGGGCTTGGGCGGGCTGGCGGTGTCGGCCTTCACCTCGGCCACCATCCTGCCGGGCAATTCCGAACTGGCGCTGTCCGCCTTTCTGTACAAATGGCCGGAGTGGTTGTGGCCGGCCTTGCTGGTGGCCACGGTGGCCAATACCGCCGGCAGCATCACCAGCTTGTGGCTGGGGCGGCTGGCGCCGCGCAAGGAGTTGCCGCCGCGGCTGGCCGGCTGGTTTCAGCGTTTCGGCCCGGCGGTGCTGGTCTTGTCCTGGCTGCCGGTGATAGGCGACGCCATTCCCTTGGCCGCCGGCTGGCTGCGTCTGCCGTGGTGGTCCAGCATTCTGTGGCTGACGCTGGGCAAGGCGGCGCGTTATCTGGCCTTGGCCTGGGGCGTGTTGCTGTTGTCGAGTTGAACCGGTAATGACAACGGAAATGAAAAAGGACATGCGCGAGCATGTCCTTTTTTGGTGAGCGGAGCGGAATCAGCAGCCCTGTTTCAGCGCCAGCTCCAGGCTCTTGTTGTAATGCTGGGCCGCTTGCTCTTCCTTGCCGGTGGCTTCGAACAGCCGCGCCAGCTCGGCGTGGGCGCACAGCGTCGGCGAGATCGAGGCGCTGGCTTCCAGATAGCTTTGCGCCTTGCCCCACAGTTGCTGGCATAGCGCCAGCCGGCCCAGCGCCATCAGCAGCCAGTGGTCGCGCGGGCGTTTCTTCAGCCAGTTTTCCGCGGTTTTCAGCAGTTCCAGGCGCTTGTCCTCGCTCAGGTGCTCGGCCAGCTTGCCCAGCTCGCGCGACAGTTCCGGGGTGTCGTGGTCGTCGTTGGCCAGCGCGCCGGCCAGCAGGGTGGCGGCGTAGTCGTAGTCTTGCAGCACGATCAGCCGCGCCACCACTTGGTCCACCAGCTGCGGGTTGCTGCGCTCGGCTTCCGGGATGCGGCGCAGCCAGTCGCGGATTTCCTGGCCGCCCAGCAGGGTGACCAGTTGTTGCTGGTAGGCGGCCAGACGGTAGCGGCGCGCCTGTTCCGGCTCCAGCGCGTCGGCCTTGAGCAGTTTTTCGGTCAGCGCCAGCACCGCTTCCGGCTGTTTCTGCAGCAGGCGCACTTTCAGTTCCAGCCGCAGCGCGTTGGTCAGATTGGGCGACAGCGCGCGCACGCGTTCGATGGCGGCCAGCGCGCCCAGCGGGTCCTTGGCTTCCAGTTTCAGCTCGGCGTCCAGCATGTGGCGCGCCAGTTGCAGCCGCGGCGGCATCGCTTCCAGCTGCGCCAGGTAGCCGTCGCGCTTTTCCAGGTCGCCGGCGGCGCCGGCGGAGCGGGCGGCGATCAAGAGCGCCAGCGCCTTGTTTTCCAGCGAGTATTCATTGTCCAGCGATTTGCTGGCTTCGCGCTCGGCTTTCTGGAAGCGGCCCTCGAAGTAGGAGATGCCGGCTTCGCGCAGCGCATGGCGCGCGGCCTTGAGCTTTTTCTGGCGCTGGAAGCGGCGCACTTCCTCGGGCAGGTTGGCGGCCACCGCCACCATGCGCAGCACCAGGTGCACCACGAAGATCAGCACGATCACCGATACGATCAGCAGATTGAACGACACTTCCATCCGGTACGGCGGCAGGAACAGGATGGCGTAGCCGGTGTTGACGGTGGCGGCCAGGCCGACCAGCACCGCGAGGGCAAACAGCCCGGTAATCCACAAGGCGAATTTCACGGTTTATTCTCCTGCCGCGCCTTGGGCGTCGCGCACGGCCTTCAGGCTGGCGTTCATGTCCGGCAGGGTCACGTCCAGCGGCGCGCTTTCCAGCTCGCCCAGCGTGCCCAGCCATTGGGTGACCGGCGGCGCGTCGCGGTCGAAGTAGCGCTGCACATAGCTGCGCGCGGCGACGATGTCGGCGCTGAAGGTCTTGCCGTCGCGCTGGATCAGCGCCAGGCGCGCGTCCAGCAGGCGCATCTTCAGGTTTTCACGCAGGAAGAAGGCTTGCTCCGGCGACAGCAGCAGCGCTTCCGGCTTGTCCATGCGGCGGATGTGGATCAGTTCGCCCAGGCTCTTGCTGACATCGGCCAGCAGCCGTTCCCACAGCGGCGCGCTGGCCGGCGTGGCGGCCTTGGTCTGCGTTTTCTGGTCGGCCAGGCGGTGAGCGTCCACCGCCAGCGGCAGGCTGTCGGCGGACAGCATCAGCCGGTCCAGCTTGACGGTGAGGCCCACGCTGTCCAGATAGGGCAGGGCCTTGAGTTTTTCCAGATCGGTGGCCACCGATTTTTTCACCGCGATCAGCTGCGGGCGGTCGAATTTGGCCAGGCGCGCGTCCACCATTTCCAGCGCGGACACGGCGGCCGGCACATTGCCGGCCAATTGCAGTTGCTGGCTGGCGATGGCCAGGGTGTGCTCGACCTCGGACAGCAGCCAGTCGGTGCGGTTCTTGGTCAGTTCCTGGTACATGCCGTTCAGCGTCGCGTACTGGCCGGCGGATTCGTTGACGCGGGCTTCCATCAGCGCCAGGCGGCCTTCGGTGGCGCGGTTGGCGCTGATGGCCTGTTCGGTCATCGCGCGCAGTTCCTTGGCGGACCCGCTGCCTTCGGCCAGCCGGCGCGCCAGTTCCTGGCGGGCGGCGGTCAGCTCTTGCTGCGAGCTGTAGTACTGCCAGCCGGACACGCCCAGCGCGGCAATGGCGATCAACAAGGCCGGACTCAGCGACTTCTTGGACTCGGGTTTGGCGGTTTCGGTGATCTGGGATTCGCTCATGGGTGACGACAGAACCATTCTTTAAGGCCGGCGACCAGCGCGCTGTCTTCGGCCCGGGTTGTCATGATGCGTGTCGCGCCTTGCGCGGCGAGCCGGTCGGCCACGCGCGCATGCGGCACGCAATATAGCAGGCATTGTAACGTCCTGATTCGGCTGGAGCCAGCGAGACGGAACAATTGCTCTACGATTTCGCCGGATGTGACGATGATGGCGTCCGGCGGCGCGCGGTCGAAAGCCGGCCAATCCGGCGCGCCGTCGCGCCTTAGGTAGATCTCGGCGAAGTCCACCGCCGCGCCGCGCGCGCTCAGTTGTTGGGCCAGCAGCGGCCTGCCGCCGACGCCGCGCACGATCAGCACGCGCTGGCCGCGCATATCGGCCAGTTCCGGCAGCGCCAGCAGCGCTTCGCTGTCGCTGCCCTCGGCGGGGTGCAGCACCGTCCGGCCGCTGAGCGCGGCCAGTTTGGCGGCGCTGGCGCGGCCGACGCAGATCAGCCGCTTGGCGCCGAGGTCCAGCGCTTGCAGCGCCGGCCAGGCCTGATCTATGGCGCTGGGGCTGACGAAGACCAGGCAATCCGCCGCCGCCGCTTGTTGCGGCAGCGCCGCCAGCGCGTCCGGCCGCGTTTCGATCTCCATCAGCGGCAGATGGCCGGCGTCGAAGCCGGCGGCGGCGAGCAGGCGCAGCAACTCGGCGCTTTGCGCCTGCGGGCGGGCGACCAGGACGCGCGGCATCGCGGTCTCAGCGCGGGTCGGCCAGCACCGCTTCGATCAGCGGGCCGGCGCCGTCGTCCAGCAGCTTCTTGGCCACGGCGCGGCCCAGCGCGTCGGCGTAGTCGGCCGGCGCGCTGGCGCTGGCGGTCAGCATCACCGAGCCGTCCGGGCTGGCGACGAAGCCGCCCAGCGCCAGCGTGCCCTCGTCCAGGGTGGCGAAGGCGCCCAGCGGCACTTGGCAGCTGCCGCCCAGTT